>NZ_JAVDDX010000003.1:0-300000 GCF_030848575.1 Haloarcula sp. H-GB4
CTCGTCGTCGGTCGGTACTGCCGTCATCCTCGACAACGATACGACTGTAGATCGGGTCGCCCGACGATGCCTGAAAGTGTTCGGTTCTGACATCACCTTCGTCAATGTGCAGGTAGCGCCCGCCGTCAGCGGTCACAGCACCCTCGAATTCGAGTGCTGTCTCACTAGCCGCAACAATCGCTCCCGTCGCCCGGTAGTCGTCGGACTCGGGCACCGTGAACCGTTCATCGACCGGTTTCTTTGAGTGAGGGTTTACACTAGTGAACGGATACACAGCGGCGAAGACGAGCGCGAGACAGCATAGCGCCAGCACACCGTTGAGGAGTCTCGCGGTACGACGGTCCATATCCCAGTACAAATACTGACCAGCAAAAGCTATTCGAAAACCGCAGTGCGATCACTGGCGCCCATTCGGATTATCGCAGCCGGGTGTACGCTACCCAGACGACGACAAGTCCCCCGATGATGATGACGAACTCGATATCGAGGTCGAAGAGGACGAACTCGAGCGGCAGCAGGTCGGCGTTTCGGGTAGCGAACAGACCGAGGACCAGAACCAGCCCGACGAGCAGGGCCGTCGGAACCAACACCTGTCGGCGGGAGAAGCTGACTGCGCCGACAACCGCAAGGCACAACCCAACAAAGCCAGCCAAAAACAGGAACTGCATCAGGAACGCGACGCCCAGACCGCCCCTGCTGACGACATCAAGTTGATAGTACTCTCCCTGGTACTGGATGTAGTAGATGCCCTCGTTGAGCGACGGGGCATCGGAGCCGCCCTCGAACTCTGGTGGTGAGTCACCGTAGATTGAGACCTCATTGTCGGAGTCGGCAAGTGTCTGTGACACCACGTCCTGAGCCTGTGGCGACAGCGACTCGAAGTCGTGGACGACGGGACCCGTGCCGAAGATGCGGTTCTCACAGCCTCTGGCGCTAGTCACAGTCCCCCCGTCATCCCGAGGGCCGCGGTGAGCATCAATACAGTAATACGTGTCATCGACCGCAACGATTGTCGAGCCGTAATCGGGACGGAACTCGGTGGCTGCGTCCAGCTCCTCCGCCGAGACTGCGGCTTCACCGGAGGTATTGTGTGCTGTCCTGACCAGCGCTTGGCCACCATCTGAGAGCTCCTCGTACCGGTAGATATCGCGGTCAGGTTCGGAGATGGAGTACGTGTGCTGAGTCCGGGAGTGGTCATAGATCTGGATGCCAGCGAACAACACGAGACCGATGCCGGCCAGTATTAACAAGAGGGCCGGGACCTGATCGCGGGTAGGACGGGCAGGGACCATAGAGGACGGTTCTATATCGCTTTGTAAGTGCTTTGTCACGCCGGCTACGCAATGACCACCCTCACTCAATCGGCGTAGCCAGTTTTTCCACCCCGGTCGCAGGCTACTTTTTCGGGAGGGTTGCGATGAACTCGTTTGAACCGATGCGGTCGACAGTGTAGCCCTCGGCGTCGAACGATTGTCGCTCCGCGGCCATCTGGTGATAGAGCGGCGTCGGCTCGTGGTCGTTGACTATCGTCAGTGCCTCTCCGCTGTCCAGGTCCTCGAACGCATCGAAGATCTTCGGGTGTCGCTTCGGCGGTGGAATCTCTCGAAGATCGAGTTGTTGTTCTGCCATGCAATCTATCGATCACTAGCTACTGTAGAGAGCCTTTGTGCGAATATATTCAGGGCAGGGCTCCAACAGCGATACCACGGAGCCCGCATTCGGTTACATCGACCACATCACCGATATATTTCGGTGGGCTGTGTTCTCTTCGTCGTTACAGACGACCGCTTTTGCAGTTCAGGCCTGGTGATACCGGTTCAACCACTTCGGTAGCGACCGACGGTAGAGGCCGACACCGACAACGCCGAGGACACCACCAAACCCACCGAGCGCGGCAAGCAAGGTCCCAGACAGCGGCGAGATGGCGAACCCGGCGATAAGGATCGGGACTAGCGGAAGGACCATTGCCGCGCCGAAAACAGCGAACAGGGCTGTGTCGAAGAGGAACTCGTTCGGAGAGAGGCCGGTGAGGTACACAGTAGTACCGAAGATGTAGCAGGCAACGCCGACGAGCAGGACGGCCCCGACGGCTGCCTCAACGACCGGCCCGCCACGCCAGACGAGTGCGAGTCCGTAGAACACGAGTCCGACCAGTGGGCCGAGCAGGAGGAACGCCCGAAACTTCCCCGCGAAAACGGCTTTCACAGAGAGTGGGTGGGCGAAATACAGGCTCACATCGTCGGATTGTGTGAGCCAGTTGTAGGTCGTAAACCCCGAGAGCCCGAGAATAGCACCGAATGAGATCCCAGTGGACGGTGGCACGCCCGTTATCTGTCCGGCGAAATCGACCAGTGCGGCAGTGACGCCGAACAGCACCGCCGCTGAAAAGAGGACTTTCCCGAACCCGCCAGCGCTCCGGTGGATGTCGAGCAGGCTCTTCGTTGCAACTGGGTCACCGAGCCGTCGCCACCAGCGGCGGAAGGCCGGTGTGACCGTTCGAGCGGGACGGGGCGCGGTCGCATCGAAGGTGGCAGCGCTGAGCAGAAAGACGATGAGGATACTGGCAACCGTCGCTCCGGTCCGCACAGGGGTCTGGGCGAGGAACAGACCGTAGGGGGTGTAGGAGACGATATCGACACCACTTGCCAGCGCTGCACCGACGGCGACGAGTGGGGCCGAAAGTAGCGCCAGACCGGGAACGCCGCGGCCAGCGAGACCGAGGGCCGCAATCGTCGTTCCCATCCCGAAGACGAACGTCAGTGCCAGAGTCGTCCACAGAAGGGAGACAGTCTCAGCCACGAGGAGGGGCCCAGCGGCTCCTTGGACTGCAAGCACCGTTCCAAGAGAGATCGGCAGCAGAAACAGCACTGCGTAGTAGACACTGTCCTTGACGATGAACAGTCCCAGCAGCGTGTTCTGCGATAGCGGGAGTGTGCGGGCCGAAAAGACCAGCAGCGTCACATCACCGAGAAGATTCCGGAGCGCATCCCGTCCCACAAAGCCGATAGACCCCGTGTGGAGACCGAAGACGAATACCAGTGCGTGGAGGCCGGCGAACACGGTTTCCGGTTCGGTCCCGGTAACAGAGAGAAGTTTGGCTGCGCCTCCAGCGAGCAGACAGATAAACACCGGAAACAGGGAGAAGTGACTGCCGCGAAAGAGCCGGCTGTGGAGTCGCCACTCCTCCCGGAGCATCTCGACAAACACCCTGCGCGCCCGTCCGTCACTCATGTGTCAGCGGTTTGGGTCCCTGGTCCACTGTCGCGTCGACGTTGTCCAGAAACACGTCGAGGAGCGTCACATCGGCGTCGAGTTCTGTCGGCCGGACATCAGCGACGAGGTCGCCGCCGTACATGATGCCGACCCGCGAACAGAGTTCGGCAGCAACGTCTACGTCGTGTGTTGTGACGACAATTGTGTTGCCGTCGTCCCGGTACGAACGCAGGAAGCGCTTGACCCGCTCCTGAACGATCGGATCGAGATTCGCCAGCGGTTCGTCGATGAATACGACAGCAGGCTCGTGGAAGAACGCGCCGGCGATCATCACTTTCTGCTGTTGGCCCCGCGAAAGGTCCGAGGACAGCGTGTCGAGCTTCTCGGTAAAGCCAAGCCGGTCGGCCCACGACTCGGTCTGCGCTGTCACTTCGTCGTCGGGCATATCCCGGATAGCACCGACGAAGTCGAAGTACTCGCGCGGCGTCATGAAACTCGGCGGTGACTCTTTTTCAGGGAGAATCCCCGCTCGTTCGCGGACCGCTGTTGGCTGCGTTGCCGGGTCGACACCGAGTACCGCTGCCTGTCCACTGTCCGGACTGAGTTGTCCGGTGAGGATCTCCATCGTCGTGGTCTTGCCGGCGCCGTTCGGCCCGAGCAGTCCGAAGAACTCACCATCGTCGATGCTGAGCGAGAGGTCGGCTATCGCGGTTACGTCGCCGTAGGACTTCCGGAGTGATTCGATCTCGATTGCTGTCACGGAGTTCTTTCCACTATCGTGGTTCTGTCCGTATAAGCTGTTATACTAGATGAGAACATCCCAGATGATCTGATAGCGGTTTCGCGGATACGTGCATCTAACTTGACGAATCTGTGCCCTGCAGTATCGGCCTCATCGACGGCGAGACCGCGTTTTTGACCAGCGACGGCGAACGCGATAGCGGATTCGACAGTATCTACTGTACCCTCCCGATGTGGTGGACCGGGCGTCAGGGGTACTCGATGAAGCAGTGACGGCGTCGGCTCCGCTCAGTAACCACATCGATACCGCCAAAAGTTAACTCCGGCCGGCATAGCGGACGCGATATGTATTGAGCGGTATACTTGTCAGAGATGTATCGGCCGAAGTGTCACCTGCTGTCCGTGTTGGTATAACCGTTGTTTGAGTAATCGGTATCTCTTAACACATGACAGGATAGATATGTGACATGGCCCCGCATCGACTCCACCACCTTGCCCTCCTCTGTCTGGTCTGTGCGTCGCTCCTCTGTATCGCCATGCCCGCTGGCGCAGCGCCCCCACCGCGGCCGCTGTGTGACGCCTGCGGTGACACGTTTGAATCGACAGCCGAGTCCCACGGTGTATCGGTCACCGTCACCCACAGCAATGCAACCGTCGCCGTCAACAACAACGGAAGCGCTACGTGGGTCGTCCACAATCGTCTGTCTAATTCAGAGGGGGTTGCACGCCTCCGGGCAAACGAGAGCCTCCGGACTGCTATCGCTGACAGAGCGATGTGGGACACCGAACTCCTGAGCGCGAACGTTTCCGGTGATGGCGTCATAACGCTACGCTACCGCGAGGCCGACTTCGCCGAGCAGTCCGTCGGCAGGACGGTCCGGACTGGCGAGTTTACTGAAGCCTACGGCTATCGAAACCTCGATGGCCTCGGTGCTGACCGGCTTGTCGTCGTGGCTCCCGACGGGATGCGAGTCGGGCAGGGCATTGACGGCGCAACCGTCTCAGACGACGGACAGCGGATGACGCTGACCGAACTCAACGACGGGCGTGTTGTGACGTTCGTTCCCCAGGATACGGCCATTGGGCCGCTGTTGAGTCTACTCGCGGTCGGAACACTTCTCGGTCCCGTGATGGCAGTGAAAGCGATTGCGTACATCACGCTCCCCGCAGCGGTGTTTACTCTCTTGATTGGCGCTGCTGCCGGGGGCGTTGACTGGCTTGATTGGGATTTGAAACAAGTCCGAGACTCCGCAGGCATCGTATTCGCCGGCGTCGGCGCGCTAGCGACTGTCCTGTCGCTTCTTGGAGCAGCGGGCGTTTTGCGGGTAGGTGGCATAGCGGCACCGCTGTTCGGCGGTGGCACTGCGCTGTTCGTGTGTGGAATAGCCCTTTCTCAGCAGCGTGTCCGTGAGCGCACAAGCTATCGGGCGGTCGTTGGCGGCGCAGTAGTCGGCGCGGGCATCGCGCTCGGAGTGACGATAGCGGCGGCGCCGATGGTTGTCAGGGACGGGTTCACCTTCCTAGTGTCAACACTGTTGATTCTTGGACCGGCGTTTGTGCTTCTCCCGGCTGGGTACGCAGTCGGCCACGGAAACCGCCGGCTGGCGTTGAAAACCGCCGCCATCGGGTTCGTGCTGTCGATGCTGCCAGTTCTTCCGATACTGCCTGCACCGGTTGGACTGGGCGTGCTTTTCATCCCCGTGGCCACGGCCAGCGCCGCCGCCGTTGCTATCGTCGGCCTGCCTATCTTCCTTGCCGGCGTCTCGCTCGGCGTTCCCTCGTCTGGCCGTTGACCAGTTCTCTGGCGACAGCCGTAGTGCGAGCACACACTCGGTGTGGGTCTGAACAGCCCGGCGTAGACGTGTCAGTTTATCATAGACAACCACGGTCGCGCCCTGATTTGATTAGCTGTACGTGACTGTGCTACACTATATCATGTACTTTATATGTACTCGAAGATAGCATCGATGTTACCTGATTGTAGTTATGTTGCCGGTAGTACATACGTGCGCAAACCGAAGAGAGATGTATAATGTCACAGACGAATGCCGCCCATAATCTCGACGACGAGATCGCAGAATACCGTGACCCTGTCCACAACGTCGACCCGCTCTTTGTCAATCGCTGGTCGCCCCGTGCGATGACTGGTGACTCTCTCGCTGACGATGACCTCCATTCGTTGTTTGAAGCCGCACGCTGGGCCCCGTCCGCGTTCAATAATCAGCACTGGCGGTTTGTCTACGCTACTCGCGAAGACGACGAGTGGGACTCCTTCCTCGACCTGCTGAACGAGGCCAACCGCTCCTGGGCACGCGATGCTGGCGCGCTCATCGCCGTCTTCTCGAAGGTCACCCTCGACCACAACGGCGAGCCCGCTGTGACGCGCTCTTTTGATACCGGCGCGGCATGGCAGAACCTCGCTCTCGAAGGCGCTCGGCGTGACCTGGCTGTCCATCCGATGGCGGGCTTCGACTGGGACCGGATTCACGACGTCCTTGGCGTCCCCGAAGACGAATTCGATGCCGAGGCGATGGTCGCCGTCGGTGAACGCGCCGACCCCGAAACGTTACCTGACGACCTCAAAGAGCGTGAAGAACCGAGCGGTCGGAAGCCGCTGGACGAAATTGTCTTCAGCGGCCGGTTTGAGTGAGCGCCTAGTTGGATTCTGTACGCCGCTTAGATCGCAGCGACCGATATCTCTCCAGCGCTACCGAGCACGAAAATGGGTTAGCACTCCAGAACAGAATGCCGGAGCAAGTCGTATCGTACGTTTCGATTTTCTGCTATTGAACGGGTGAACTGTGTTCGGGTAGTTTTCGTCTCCGAGTAGCTACCCTTATACCTGTGGCCCCCAGAGTAGGTATATAGGCGGCCACAGCGGTGGGGTTGCCTCCCGTACCCATCTCGAACACGGAAGATAAGCCCACCAGCGTTCCAGGGAGTACTGGAGTGCGCGAGCCTCTGGGAAATCTGGTTCGCCGCCACCATTCATACCTCTTCACAAGTACTGGTGAGCTACGCGACTTCGCTATAGCACTGCATACACTAACATCACGGTTTCGGGGTCACGTCTCGGAATACTCAGTCTATCGAAGTCAGTTTCGCTCGAAGCTGAAACCGCCATCGCCGTCTCCCTGTACGGTCAGAACTGCATTCTCGGATTCTTCTGTTACGGCTGCAGTCACTGAGCCCGTTACGAACTCTCGAAGGCGGCTTTGGGTTGGTTTCCCTATCACAGTGACCGTATAATGCGTAGACTCGTTGATTATTGCTTCCGCAACATCAGGTGCTTCGAGATGCCATGTGTCGAGGGTGACCGACTCCGGGAGACGGGTTCGCGCTGTTTCGAACAGCTTTGATGCTCTTGCCACCGCAGTCTCGTCTTTCGTTTCAGACACGTGGAAGAGGTCAAGGGGTGCGTCTGCGCCCATCGCTAACGCGCCGCCGACAACAACTCCGAGAGCAGAATGTGTGCCTTCGGCAATCGGGACAAGTACCGATGAGATTCCCGAGGCAGGTCGTGAATATGTAACGGAGACAACATCGCACGATGCTTTCTTTCGCATCCGGTCGGCTGCGTTGCCTCGAAGTCCTTCACCAAACAGTTCGGGTGTGTGCTCGTCCAACACAGCCAACTGGACGTGGCGCCGTTGTGCGACCTTGATTGCGGTCTTGAGTGGGCTATCGGTCTCTTCAACAATCAAATGCGCGTCAGCAGTGTGCGTCTCGTCCAGTCGTGCCTGCAGTAGCTTTCGACCGACTGAAGTTGTCTCTGAACTCCGGGTAGCGCCGCCCGTGAGAAAATCAAGAACGAGCAGTTCCCCATCGATACCGTCCGCGATGTTCAGCGCAGTCTCGAACGTGAAATCGTCGTGTGTACTGAAAATCGGGTAGAGAATTCGTTGTGGCGGAGCAGCAGTATCAGAGCGCTCCAGAAACTCCTGCAGACTGGTTTCTGTGTGAGTCATGCTACGTACTGATTGTTTATCCGTAATAAGTGCGTGGAGATATTGCGGATAGCGTATTAGATGTATGCTGTAGCTCAGATATACCAAAAGCCAACACCGAGGACACGCGCCTGTCCGTCTGTGTAGGCGCAACACGTTCCGGAGCGGTGTCGCAAACAGTGTTTGAATCGCTGTATAGGTCAATCGGCGAATGAACCACCTAGACCGCGGTAATAGCCCGACTCCAAGTCGACGATGTCTCGTTATGATCGGTTACTCGCCGAGTCAAATTGTCGACTGTCATCTTTAGCCGCCGTCGGGTTAAGGGAAAAAGGGATTGCCACGCCCCCTGTAGTTCCAGTATGAGTCGGCGTCTCGACGAAATCGACAGGCGCATCATCTACGCGTTGCAACAGGATGCACGGAACATCTCGGCCCCGATGGTCGCTGATGAGATGGATGTCTCCCCAGGGACGATTCGCAACCGCATCGACCAGCTCGAAGATGCAAGCATCATCAAGGGGTATCACGCCGATATCGACTACGAGCGGTGTGAGAGTCGCCTGACCAATCTGTTCGTCTGTAACACCTCTGCGAGCGAGCGAGAGAATCTGGCCAGAAAGGCGCTCACGGTCCCCGGCGTGGTAAACGTTCGAGAACTCCGGACCGGCCGTGGCAACCTCCAGATCAAGGCCGTGGGCGAGGAAATGAGTGATCTCACGCGGATTGCCCACCAGCTCAGCAAGCTTGGCCTCGAGATAGAGGACGAAGACCTGATTCAGGAGGAGTATTTTACCCCCTACGAACCCTTCGGACCGGATGGCGCGAGTAAGCAGGGGGCGATGACCGACATGGTGTCGCTCTCCGGTGGTGCGGAAGTGGTCGACGTAACCGTCAGCCCGAATGCCCCGATTGTGGAGACGACACTTCGTGATGCGAACGAACAGTCACTACTCGACGAAGCGGTCCTTATCATCGCAATTGAGCGTGGCGATGAGATGATTACGCCGAAAGGCGATACGGTAATCCGTTCCGGAGACCTTATCTCTGTGTTTTCTCGGAACGGTGTCCCCGAGTCGACGCTGGACGCGTTCGGTGAGACGAACGAAGCGATTACGCCGTCATAGATCCTCCTGCTGACTATTCTTCCTGCGCACGGGTTTTGTACTGAATTGCCTGTTCCTCTTGTCCTGACGGTGTTCGGACAGACAGT
This sequence comes from Haloarcula sp. H-GB4, assembly GCF_030848575.1. Classification (NCBI taxonomy): domain Archaea; kingdom Methanobacteriati; phylum Methanobacteriota; class Halobacteria; order Halobacteriales; family Haloarculaceae; genus Haloarcula; species Haloarcula sp. H-GB4. Next base: position 9,115 of record NZ_JAVDDX010000003.1, read on the forward strand.
CACGGCAAGCACACAACGAATGTATTTCTTGTTGATTCTATTTTGGAATGCAGAATATATATTATTCAGTATCAGGATTCAGTAGTTGGTTGGCAATACTTATGACGATACAATATTCTAGCAGTGACAACGATCTCAGCGATACCAGAATAGTAGTCTGGAAGATACGCCGACTGCCGTATAAACGAGATGGATACGACGAACATATGACTGGACTTGATACTGAACCGCCTGAGGACGTCTCTGAAGAAGCGATCACTGCGCTGCAGGACAGTAGTGACACCCAACTCAGGGCGATCATCCACTACGCACAGCAGTTGCTCCACGACCACCCACCACTCACAGAGGCAATCGAAGCCCGTGAAGGGGAGACACTCGTGCGAACGAAGGAGTACGAGGCATACACCATTGTCGTTGTCGAACGATCTGACAGTGCTGGGGAGAGGCGTGGCCCCTTCGCCTACCGCGTCCAGTGGGAACCCGATATCGAAGGAGAAGACGGCAAGTACCGGTGGCACTATCTCGGGAAGGTATGCAATGGTGACCGGTTGGTGAGTGACGCGTGATCCCTGCTGTATATGGACTGCAAAGCAACCACACACAGAATATATGTACATAATCACTGTCGGAGCGGGCGATATTGGAACGCCGCTCATCGAAATTGCAACAGGAACCGGAAACGAAGTCGTCGTCATCGAGCAGGACGCTGCGAGAGCGGATGAAGTCGCCAACGAGTTCGACTGTATGGTCCTCAACGCGGATGCGACCGTCAAAGAAACGCTGGAGGATGCCGGTGCCAACCGCGCAGATGCGATCATCACGACGACGGATCAAGATGCGACAAACGTCATGATCTCCCTTCTGGCACAGGAACTGGAAATCCCTGCAATTGTGTCAGTCGTCCATAATCCGGAGCACATGAACCTGTTTAAACAGATCGGCGTCAACACGATGGAGAACCCACAGCGTCTCATTGCGGAATCACTCTTCAGATCCGTGGACCGGCCATCGATTGTTGATTATATGCGAGTCGGTGATGTTGCGGAAGTGTTCGAAATCACAGTCACCGAGAAGGCACCGATTGCCGGGCTGACACTCATTGAAGCCGACGAGGAGGGACTGTTAGATGCCGAGACGCTCGTTGTCGCGATTGAGCGGAACGACGCGGACGCGCCTATCACACCACGAGGGCAGACACGCATCGAAGCGGGTGATCTATTGACGGTGTACTCTGGTTCAGGGGCGACACCCGAAGTGACGGACATCTTCGGCCATTACGAGGACCACGCAACGAAGAATTCGAACAGGTTCGGCCTATGAGCAGTCCGCTGTCCGCCTATCTGAGGACCCGCTAATCGATATCCGATGATGAGACTCCAATTATGCCGCTGTTCCAGCCCCGACTGTGGGGCTACCCACTACAATTAAGCTCGATTGAACCTACACCACGCCGAGCTTGAACACTGAGAGGTAAATCTGCCCGCCGCCAGCAAGTATCATCACGACGGCTGCGATCTGGTGTATCCGGTGCAGGTACGTGCCAAAGGTGCGCCAAATGCCGATTCCAACGCCTGCAAGAAGTGTCACGCCGACAAGCGGAACCGCGACGCCGAGTGCGTACGCTGTGAGGACGAGAAGACTTGTGTGGACTGGCAGTGCAAGCGCCTGGGTGACCACGCCGAAGAACAGCGGCACGACACAGCCAGCTGCGGCGACCGCGTACACAGCACCGAACACGCCAAATCCAGTTACTGATGCCGGTCGCTCTGGCAGCGGGACGCGGAGTTCAGGCTCACGGTTCAGGAGCATCACGACGCCGAACGCGATCAGACCAAGTCCGATAACTGGTTCGAGCATCGGGAGTGCGTTCTTGAGCGGTTGGCCGAGTGCGAGGACGAGCAGCGCAACGAGGGTAAGCGCAGCAAGCGCTCCGCCAGCAGCGGCGGTGGCCGGTGGCAGCATACTCACATCACCGTCGCTTTCACGCAGGTAATACCCGATGTACCCCGGAAGAAGTGGGAACGCACACGGGGCAAAAAACGTCGCGACGCCAGCGCTGGCAGCGAACGCAAGTGTCCCGAATACGGCGACTTCAGCCATCTTACACCAGTGCGTCGAGTTCGTCTCGGAGCGTCTCTTCCTCGGCGAGCCCGCTGTGACCGAACTGGACAGTTCCGCTTTCGTCAGCAATCGCGATGTACGGAAGTCCGTCTGCCCCGAACGCCGCAAGCAACTCGCTGCCGGGGTCCAAGCCGACAGTCCAGGCTCCGCCATTGCGGTTCCACCACTCGCTGATATCAGCCCTCGTCAGTGTCTCATTCGGCCGCTCGTTCGTCACTGAGACGAACGACACGTCGGTGTACTCGGGCCGGATCGCGTCGAGTATCTCAAGCTGGTCGTCACAGGGCGCACACCACGTAGCGAACAGGTCGACCACCGTGACAGTTCCCGGCGTCGGCACGGCCGTTTCGCCTGCCGACGAGCCGCGTGCATCGAGGGTTTCAACGCGAACCGGAAGCTGTTCTGTGTCTTGGAGCTGGATACCTGACAGCCCGTTCTGGGCAACCCAGAGACTCCCACCGGTGAGACCGAGTCCGGTCATCGCCGCAACGACCTGCCGGCGGTTCACGCGGTTCTCACCGTTTCAAGATCGGCAATGATTGTTTCTTCGTCCGGTGACTTCGAGCGGTAAGCACGCTCGACGAACCCATCGGCGTTGACCAGTAGCGTCAGTGCTGTGTGCGTGAACATGTACATATCCATATCCTCGGGTTCAGTTCGCTGGAACATGACCCCGAACTGGTCCTGTATGACAGCCTTCGCCCGTTTCTTTGACGCCGGTCGAAGGAACTGCCAGCTTCCGCTATCGGCGTCGACGTTCATCTTGTCAGCGTACGCTCCGAGTCGTTCTGCGGTATCACGGGCGGGGTCGAACGTCATCGGGAGGAACCGGACATCAGCGGCGTAGCCGTTGTTCTGTGCGTGGCTCTGAATGTTCCGCTGGGTCGAGATGAGGACAGGGCAGACAGTCTGGCAGTGGCTATAAAAGAACGTGAGGAGAGTCGGTGTTTCAATATCGCGCAACCGAACCTTGCGTGATTCAGTCGGTGTGGCGACACGTACGTCCGGAATCTGTTCACCCCATGCGGGATACGGAACATCGCTGCTCTCGAACTCCCGGTCGGGTTCTTCGAGCACGACATCGGGATTCGAGTCGCCGAAGCGACCACTACCGAGACAGCCGGCCATTCCGACAATTGTTCCAACCGCACCCGTCGATTTGAGAACCGTCCGTCGGCGCATACGCGGTACTTGTGCCCTCGAATATTTGGAGAATCTGGTGTGACTCTCGTAAAACCACAGAGCAGTGAAAGAGACGATTTTCGGACCCGGTCGGACTCCGGAGGAGTGGGGCGACGCTTATATTAGCAGTACGTATCACGTTTCACCGTGACGCTGTGTACCACGTACTTTCTGGCGGGGTCCGCTCGAATCACGTAACATAGCACAGCGTCTTGTTAATTTAGGGGAGCAGTGGCATATCAACTGGTACACTGTGATAGTTGGTGTGTGGTGAATTATCATACACCAATATCAAAAGAGAAACTATTCGAAGTTATACCGCTAGTTTGAGAAGAGTGGATTTGGATATATTCTCCGTATTAAAATGGGTTTGTAGTTATATCTCGAAGTACGGGTAGTCAATGTTTCGTATCTTGGAGCAGAAGTGTAGGTCCGAAACGTCAATCGTCCGAACACTTATGTGTAATCTATCCGATACTGTAGTCGTAATGCCAGAAACGAAGTTCGAGGTCGATGTCGACAGCGAGCCAGACGAACAGCCGGGCGCGAACCCGTTCAATCGGTGGCACCCGGACATCCCGGCGGTCGTCGAAGCGGACCCTGGTGAGAGTATGCGACTGGAAGCTCTCGACTGGACCGGCGGACAGATAACCGATAACGACAACGCCAACGAGGTCCGCGACGTGGATCTCTCGCAAGTGCATTATCTCGCAGGGCCCGTTCACGTCAACGGTGCCGAGCCGGGTGACCTGCTGAAAGTCGAGTTCCACGACATGGGGCCGCTCAACGATCGCTCCGAGTTCGGGTTCACTGGCACGTTCTCCCAGCAAAACGGCGGCGGCTTCCTGACCGACCACTTCCCCAAAGCGGCCAAATCTATCTGGGACATCGACGGCTACACGGTCTCCTCGCGCCACATTCCCGATGTCGAGTACGAGGGGAAGATTCATCCCGGCCTCGCGGGGTGTGCCCCCAGCGAAGAACTGCTGGAAGCGTGGAACGAACGCGAACAGGCACTCATCGACAAACACGCCGAGGACCCCGAATCGATACCGAACCATCCGACCGGGAAGGAAGAGCCAGCCGTGGCGAATCCGCCGACGCCCGACGGTGCGCTCATGGGGGAGATGGACCCCGACGAGGCCGAAGAGGCTGCCGAAGTCGCGGCCCGAACCGTTCCGCCCCGGGAACATGGCGGGAACCACGACATCAAGGACCTCTCCATCGGCTCAACGGTGTACTTCCCGGTGTACGTCGAGGGCGCGAAGTTCGGCATCGGCGACTTCCACGCCTCGCAGGGCGACGGCGAGATATCCTTCTGTGGCGCTATCGAGATGGCCGCCTACGTCGACCTCGAGTTCGACCTCGTGAAAGACGGGATGGAGAAGTTCGGTGTCGACCACCCGATCTTCGAGCCGGGCCACCGCGGGCCGAACTTCGAGGACTACGTCACCTTCTGTGGCTACTCTGTCACGGAGGACGGCGAGCAGAAGTACATCGATTCACACACCGCGTATCGGCGAGCCTGTCTCCAGGCTATCGATTATCTCAAGCAGTTCGGCTACACCGGCCAGCAGGCGCTGCACATCCTCGGGACTGTCCCCGTTGAAGGGCGACAGAGCGGTGTCGTGGACGTTCCAAACGCCTGCTCGACGCTGGCGCTCCCGACGGGCGCGTTCGACTTCGACGCGTCACCCGAAGGTATCGAACACAACAGCACCGACCGCGGTGACCTCTGTGTCACTGACGACCCACTGTAATGAGGGCCAGAGACAACGAGGACTGTCGACACTGATGTTGGGAGAGACGACTGAAGATGACGGCAATGACGAGCCGAATCCCACGCACACCGCCGCAGGTGAACTCGCCGACGCAATTCGGACGACACTCGGACCTAACGGGCTGGACAAGATGGTCGTCGGTGAGAACGGGACAGTCATCGTCACGAACGACGGGTCGAGTATCGTCGAATGGATGGATATCACGCATCCGGTCGGCCGGTTGGTCGAGCAGGCCGCGGCTGCACAGGACAGCGCCGTCGGGGACGGGACGACGACGGCAGTTGTGCTGGTCGGGGCACTGCTCGAGGAAGCCGCGGCGCTTCGTTCGGACGGGCTTCATCCGACGACAATCATCGACGGCTACGTCAGGGCTGCCGAAGCTGCCCTTGACCAGCTTGAGCAGTACGAACGTGGCCTGCACAGCCGAAACGACGACCGACTGATACAGATTGCGAGGACCGCCGTCACGGGGCGGTGGGACGACGCTTCGACCGACCGATTCGCCGAATTGACTCTTAGTGCGCTGCAGGCAGTCGAGTTCGACACATCGCGGCTCACGCTCAAATCCTACCCCGGCGGCGAACTCCGTGAATCCGTCTGTCTCGACGGAGTGGTGGTCGATCTAGAGACATCATCAACATCCCTCGAAGCGCTCAGTCACCCAAGCATCCAAACGCACGACGAGCCGGCTATCGCGATGGTCGACGCCGAAATCGGCATCGAGGAACCAAACCACATCGAATCGGTAGAGCTGCAGAATGCGACACAGCGGAGCGCGTTTCAGGACCACGAACAGGACCGGAAGACGGAACTGGTAGAGCAGGTGGTGCAGTCGGGTGCGACCGTGCTCCTCTGTCAGAAATCCATCGACGAGGCAGTCAGGACTGCGCTCGCGCAACGGGGCGTACTCCCCGTCGAGCGGACCCGGCGGGACGAGTTCGATGTCATCGCCCGGGCGACGGGAAGCACGCCAGTCATGTCCGTCGACGACCTGACCGTGGACAGCACCGGCACTGTCGAATCGGTCACGCAGCGGACGGTCGGGACCACACAGACGCTCACGCTGCAGGGCTGCCCAGAGGAACAACGAGCAACACTACTGCTCCGTGGCGGCACGCCACACGTTGCGGACGAGGTCCGTCGCATCGTGGCGGATTGTATCGACGTTACGCGTGTCACACTCGATGACGGCGTGTTCGTGCCCGGCGGCGGTGCGGTTCCGACCGCACTGGCGATAGACATCGCTGCCCTGTCCCGTGGGATACCAGACCGGACACAGCTCGTCTTCGATGGGTTTGGAGCCGCGCTGGAAGCCCTCCCCCGGACACTGGCCACGAACGCGGGCACAGACCCATTGAGCACGCTGACAGCGATAAAACAGCGACACGACGCCGGCGCGGCGACGGTCGGTGTCGGCCCCGATGGACATCCCCGGGATATGGTTGCGGCGGGTGTTCTGGAACCATCCACAGTGTTCAGGAGTGCTCTGCAACGGGCAGTCGCTGTTGTGACACAGATCCTCCGGGTTGACGACATCGTGCAGATTAGCGCAGACGAGCGCAGAACTGACGCTGAACACGACCACGCCCACGCGGCAACGGGTGGCTATCCGTGGGCAGTGGGGCACTGAGGGCATGACAAGAGAGTAAGCACCGGCAGCTATCCAGCCGACCGGATGCTGAGTCAGGGTGGGTTACCCGTCTTCGTCCTCTTCAGCGCGTTCGCGCTGGACTACGAACACCGGCCCGAGGAACCGGTTCGCGACCTGATCGGCTGGCATCCCGAACACGAACGTCGACAGCGACGGGTCGGTTTCACCCATCACGACCGTGTCAAACGCATCAGCAACGTCGACAATTGCGTCAAGGGGGTCCTGATCGCGGTCGATCCGTGTCTCGATAGTCGACGGGTCCATGCCGAACTCCGCCAACCGGTCCGCCATTCCGCCGAGTAGTGTCTTGATATCGTCGTCTGTTGTATCTTCGTCCGCAACGTGATATAACGTCACATCGGCGTCCATGTCTCCGAACACACTGGCGACGACACGGGAGAGACGGTCAACGCCAATGGCCCCACGGACTGGGACCAGTACGTCTTCGACCGGCCCTGTGGCGTTCGGAACGAGAACAGCCATGCAGTCGTGCTCGGCAATCATGCGATCGATGGTCTTCTGGCCGTCGTGTGTGAACACGAGTCGCCGCTCGACGGTGGCCCCGGCGTCCTCGAACATCTCCTCGTAATCATCGAGCCGTTCCGTGGCCCGGTCCTCGAACTGCATCCGGGCCTGGCCGGGCGCAGTCTGTTCCGGGATGACGTGATACCCCAGCAGGACGACATGTGCATGGGCGAGCAGTTCGGGGACGCCCTCCGGGACCGATTCTCCCTCGAGGACGCGAATTGGGACGAGTATGGATAAACGGTCAGTCATACTCAGATATCTCCCTTAAGTGTCACGTCCCCAGCGTAATAACGGTACCAGAGGTACGAGGCGAGCATGACCACGATGCCGATGCCGATTGACGTGGGCTGCATGAAGATGATCAGTCCGAAGCTCGCGAGCGCGCCCACGACCGGGACCACTGGATAGCCCGGCACTCGATAGCTTGGCGAGTACCACTCGGGATTTTGACGACGCAACACGAGCAGGGCGATACACATCAGCCCGTACATAATCAGGTGGAGAAACGAGGCGACTTCGGCGAGGAGTTCGACCCGGCCAGTCGCGACGAGGACGAGGATTGGACCGCCAGCAGAGAGCAATGCGATGTGTGGCGTGCCGTATCGAAGGTTGACTTCGCTCGCCTTTCTGGGGAGCAAGGCATCCCGGCTCAGAGCGTACACGGCCCGGGAGGCACTGAGAATTGACGCGTTCGCACTCGAGAACGTCGCCAACAGCCCGGCACCCAGAATCGCAACCGCACCGGGCAGCCCAAGGAAGTCACGGGCGACTTCGACCATCGCGGTCTCCCCGAACTCCCCCAGCCGATCGGCACCGAATGCGCTGGTCGCGACGAAAATTGTGACAACGTAAAATACGGTGACGATAACGACCGAGCCCACCATCGCCAGCGGGAGGTTCCGACTCGGTTGTTTGATCTCACCTGCGACAGTGGCGACCTGCGCGAACCCCAGATACGACGTGAACACGAGCGCAGCGGTCGTCAACACTGGGATGTATCCTTTCGAGAAGAACTGCTCCGGTACGGTGTCGCCGCCGAACACGCCCACGGCATCGAGTACGCCGTATGAAAGGAATCCCGTGAGCACGACGAGGAGGACCCCCACCACCACGTTCTGAATCTTCGCGGTGTTTTCGGTGCCGCCGATACTCAGTGCCGTCAGTGCAGCCCCGAACAGCAACCCGATGCCGATGACCGGACTGAACGGGAGCGCGACGTTTAGCTCAGCGAACACGGCGCTCGCGTAGTGGCCGAGCCCGACCAGATAGAACGCCGAGGCGAACATCAGTCCGAGCCACAGTCCGAGGCCCACGATCGCGCCATACGCCGTCCCCATCCCGCGCGAGATGAAGTAGTACCCGCCACCGCTCCGTGGCATCGCCGTGGCGAGTTCGGAGGTCGGAAGCGCCACGAGCAACGCGATCAGCCCGCCGATTGCGAACGAAAGGGTAGCTGCAAGGCCAGCGTTTGCGGCCGCCAGCCCCGGAAACACGAAGATTCCAGCACCGATCATCGTCCCGATTCCGATTGCCAGCCCACCGACCAGCCCGATAGTCCGTTCCAGTTCAACGTTGTCGTCGTGGACGACTGCGTCGTCGGTGACGGCTTCCGGTTCCTCAGCAGGTACCTCACCGGCGATGTTCTCGCCTGCAGGGTCGACGTCGACAGGCTGCTCAGGCATGTGACAGAATATTCCCACCTACCCGATAAAACCGCCGACGAAATGCGTGCCGACTCCGCAGGCCACAGCGCCGGTGAACTGGATGAGCAGCCGGCGCGTAGCGCCACATAGAGAACCATCTCTGTGGGCTCGCGAAACCCCGCTTGCGGCTCCGGAAGCCAGTGAGCCGGCCACACACTACCGGCTGGCCAGTCGAAACAACTCTATGTCTCGGTCACTTGCTGTGAATACTGTGCGTTTCAGTCATCGGGCCCGAGCGCTCACGGTTCCCGACGACATTCGGGACGCGATAGCGGCGCACATCGCGGCGAGTCATCCCCACGAGGCCGGAGGATACCTCGCGTGTACGCTACAGGATGACCAGTTGTATGCGACCGATCACGTCCCGCTCGAAAATGTTTCACCGAGGCCGCGGCGTCGGTTCGCCGCCACGGCACCCGATCAGGTTCCGCCGGAGCCTCGCGTGTTCTATCACTCACACACGTCGGCGTCAACGCCGTCCGGTCTGACGGGCACCGACCGACGGAACATCCGTGACCGGTTCGCGCTCGTCGTGTTTGCCCCACACGGGGAGCCCTACAGTTACCGGCTGTTCCGACTGGGGTTGTTTAATTGGCAAGAGGTCCCAGTGATGGGAGAAGCATCCCATGAAGAGCCGACCAGACTGCCACGGCTCATCTGAGGTAACTGGTCTAAGTGTGGCAACTCGGGGCTGCTATGTGCTGTTCGACAGCGTAGTCGGAAGCACTGGTGATAAAGCGGTATGTACTCAGTCTTCCTCTCCGCCGGCCACGATGTTGGGGTTGCTCTGTTTCTCGACGCTGTATATCGGGTAGTCATCCTTGGTGACGAAGGCGATCACCAGGAACGCCACGAGTCCCACCGCGGCGGCGATGAACGTCGGCAGGCCGTCAAAAGCGGCGGTGAAGATGTCGTTAGGGATGTACAGAAGCGTGTTCTCGTAGGCGTAGGTCGTCGGCACCATCACGAAGAGCACGAGACGGGTGGCGGAGCCGGCAATCATCGAGCCGAGTGCTGCCGGCGTGGTCGCGATATCGGACCAGTATAGTCCCATCACAAGCGGGACAAACGCGCCGGCCAGCATGATATCGAACGCCAGCACGAGCAACATCCCGGTCGCGGAAACCCGTATTGCGAGGAACACGCCAAGTAGCGTTATCGGGACTGACATCAGGCGCGTGACGGTGAGCAGCTTGTCACTCTCCGAACCAAAGAAGCCCTCGTCGACGCCGCCGTCCGCGGCGGCTGCCGGGCTGGCGGTACCCTCTTCGTCGACGCGGATGTTACCGATGTTCCGGGCAATAACGGCAGAGGTTCCCAGAATCGCCCCATCGCTCGTCGAGAATGAGGCGGCGACGATACCGGCGAGGACGAGTGCGGCCAGCCACGGCGGCACGGCGTTCTGGAGGAGCGTATACAGCACGGCCTGGTTCCCGGCCTCGACACCGAGGGAGGCGAGAATCGGGTTCGCCGACAGCGCAACGACGGAGAACGGGACGCCGATAATCAGCGTACCGGCAGCCCCGATGAAGCAGGCTTTCTGTGCAGTCTCGGGGCTGTCAGCCGCAAACACCCGCTCCATGAAGTCGATTGCGACGATGTCACCGAGACCGAGGGCGACGATGGTAGCGAGGTTGATGTACGCCCCCTGACTCGGGTCGGTGAGCTGCCCGAGGTTCGTCGGCCCCATCCCGGATGGAATCGTGATGCCATAGTTCGTCGTGACGTAGACGATGAGCGCGATGGAGCCGATGAACGCGACGCCCGCCTGTAACACGTCGGTGTAGGCGACCGAGAACAGCCCGCCGGCGACAGTGTACGTGAGCACGAGTCCGGCGATGATGAACACGCCCACTTGGAAGCTCGTCCCGACGAAAATCTGGAAGAGGTAGCCACCGGCGACGAGGTTCCCCGCAAGCAGGAACGCATAGGCGACGGACATAATTATGCTTGCGACGATCTCGGCGGTCCGACCGTACTTTCGGCGGTAGAAGTCCGGCAGCGTCGTGAGGTTGAGTCGGTTCATCGGCTTCGCAAAGAACAGCCCGGTGAGGAACAGACAGAGCGCCAGCCCGACAGGCAGTGCAGCGCCGGCCCAGAAACCAAAGCCTGCTGCGAGGTCGGTGTTCCCAAGCGTCGCGTTCGAGTCGAGCGATTGCGCCATCAGCGTCGCCGCGGCCAGCGGGAGAATGAGTCCCCGACCGGCGACGATGTAGTTGATACTGTCGCCGTTGACCTTCTTCGCGACGTAGAACCCGATCGCCATCATCGTCACGATGGTGGCGGCAAGCCCGTAGAGGATGACGCTCACGGCGAACCACCACTGTTGACGATTGGACAACTATAATCGCCTCTGTAGCCCGATTCCACAGTTTTACGCCCAGATTGGTTCCGGGCCGGACGGTATTGAGTCACATCAGTTTCGTTTTGAGGACTACATAAAGCGATTATGACAGTATTGTTTACACAGTAGAGTTATCCCGCAACGAGCATGGACTGTAGGAGTGTGTTAGTGGACACATGTACGGTGCGTAACTCCTAGGACTGTTTTAATACCTTAGCTGCGCAGGCACTTGCATATCGTTCAGTTTCTTGCGAATGTGGAGAATTTGTTTCAACCGGAAGTAGAAAATGCGCCCTAATCTGATAAGAGATAGAGCGATTGATGGACGTTTCGAAAATCCATAGGAGTGGTGCGTGGTGACGCCCGATCCGATTCGAATGAAACGGAAAGTCCAGCAGCTGGGCTCGTCCACGCTGGCGGTGACACTGCCCGTGGACTGGGCACGGCAACACGACATCTCGAAGGGTGACGAGGTCATCGTCCAGCGCGACGAAAATGGTGGGTCGCTGCTCGTCGTCCCCGAACAGCCCACTATCGAGGACGTAGAGGCGACCATCGACGCCGACGCGCTGACCCCTGACGCGCTGGAGCGGGCCATCATCACGCAGTACGTTCTTGGCCGACAGCTCATCCGAATCGAGGCGACGGCACCGCTGGAGACCGAACACCGTACCGCCGTAATGAATGCCGAGCGTCGACTAATGGGGCTGGGTATCGTTGAACAGGCCGAAACAACGGTGACAGTGCGATGCTCGGTCGCGCCCGAGGACTTCGACCTCCCGACGCTGCTGGGCCGACTTAGTCGCACCGAGGCGGTGATACGTGGGGACGCGATTTCCGCGCTCATCGAGGGTGACACGGCCCTCATCGAGACGGTGGAGAGCCGCCAGGCCCAGGTCGAGAAGCTGTTTTACCTGTTCCTGCGTCTGGTGTTTACTATCTACCGGAACCCGCGACTGAACCAGACTGTCGGGCTGGAGACAGGCTTTCCACTGATCGGGTACCGCTCGGTCGCACAGGACGTGGTCTTGATGGCCGACACGGCCATCGAGATCGCGGGGCTGGCGAGCGACTCGGCGACACCCGACCAACGGACCGCCTCGAAGCTCACCGAACTCGGTGACGCGCTCGATGACGCCGCGAGCGCGACCCGGTCGGCAGTGACGACCCCCGACTACGACGCGACCGAAGACGCCCGCGCCGCGTTCGACCTGGTCGATGACAGGATCGCCGAACTGAACGCCCACCTCGAAGCCGAACGTCCCGAACCGTTGCTGGCGCTCCAGCGCGCTGTGGTCCTGCTCGAACGTAGCGCCAGACACGCCCGCGACAGCCTCTCAGTTGCGACGCATCTGGCCTTCCGGAACGACCCTTCTCTGGTCACCGGGGAGTAACTGCTGACCGAGAGGGGCGAGCCAGCATTAAATTCCTTAAGGAAACTCGAACGGTACATGTCCACTCGTGGTCATAAGGGTGGGTTTTACACATCCGAAGGAACGCTTATCCGTAGTTCGCAATCATCTACTTTTGTCGATACACACGCTGGGTTCGACCAGTTCGAGCCCGGGAAACCACTATATCATGACTAACCGAAACGGCGACGACATCTACGGCGAAAAGCACAAAGAAGCGAACGAACCCATTTTCAGCGGCATCCCGACGTTCCTCAAACTCCCAGAAGTCGAACGCGACGCGCTCGATGAAGAGGATGTCGACATCGGTATTCTCGGTGCACCGCTGGACACGGCGACGACTATCCGTCCGGGCACCCGCTACGGCCCGCGTGCAGTCCGGGCCGCCTCGACGGTCCCCTCGCCCCCCTACGAGCATTTCAACATCGAGACCGGCGTCGACCCCTTCGACACATTTAGTGTGGCCGACACCGGCGATGCAGCCGTCTCTCCCGGGGACACCCGTGAGAGCCAACTGAACATCGAGGACGCGGTCTACGAAATCAGCGAGCAGGCCACGCCCATTGTCATCGGCGGCGACCACTCTATTTCCTACCCGGACATCAAGGGCTGGGCCGAAGCGAACGGCTACGACGACATCGGCCTCATCCACTTCGACTGTCACGCGGACACGGGCGACGAGGGCCTTACCGGCTTCGAGTACGACCACGGGGCGTGGGTCAAGCGCGTCTTCGACGACGACCTCATGGCCGGAGAGAACTACACGCTCATCGGTCCGCGTGGGTTCTGGCCCGGTCCGGACACCTATGAGGAGATGCGAGAGGCAGATATGAAGTGGTACACCTCCATGGATGTCGGCGGGATGGACCTCGACGATATCGTCGCCGACGCGGTCCAGCGAGCTACTGACGGGACCGACGCAGTGTGGGTCTCTTTCGACGTGGACGTGATGGAGCCGGCCTACGCACCCGGCACCGGCGAACCCGAACCCGGCGGCCTCGTTCCGCGGGAAGCCATCTACATGGTCCGCGAGGTTGTGAAGGCCCTCGACCCAGAGGACTTCGGCTTCGACGTGGTCGAAGTCTCCCCGGCCTACGACACCAGCGACAGTAGTTCCTACAACGGGGGCGTCACCAGCGGGCTGGCCAACCGTCTCATCATCGAGGTCATGGGGAGCATGGCACTCGCAGAAAAGGGACTGGAATCGGGGGACCCGATCAAGCCCAAGGAACCGCTCGGTCCCACGGAGGAAGCCGAGACGCCTGCCGACGACTGACAGCACGCCGCGGTACGCGGTTCAATCGCTATTGTTGTACTCCGTTGGTGGAATGTACTTGGGGGGTGGTGTGTCGGCCGATGGACGCTGGCTCGGATGACGCGAAAAGGGGACACCGGACAGCAGCCGGTCATCAAGCGTTGCGAGTACCCGCGCATTTTTGCTTATCACAGCGCTATATCGAAAAGTGGTAGCAATTCAGCCGGAGCTGGACGGGCGTACTGCTCTTGTGACAGGGTCTGCGAAGCGTGTCGGCCGAGAGATGCTCCTCGAGTTGGCAGCTGCCGGTGCCGATGTCGCCGTACATTACCGGACGAGCGAAGAAGCGGCGGCGGAGACAGCAGCCGACGCACGGGCCCACGGTGTGGAGGCAACAACCGTACAGGGCGACGTAACGGAACCCGAAGCCGTTGATTCGCTGTTCTCGGACTGTGAATCGGAACTTGGCGATGTCGATATCTTGGTCAACGCAGTCGGTCCGCTCCCACAGGGGCGGTGGGACGAGTTGTCCCTCGACGAGTGGAAAACCGCTGTGGAAGGGTGTCTGTATTCGACGTACCTCTGCTCGCAGCGCGCGCTCCCGCCGATGCGGTCAGCCGGCTGGGGGCGGATTGTCAACTTCGGCGTGGCGGATGCGCGAGATGATAGAGCAGTCCCGATGAACTTCCCGTACTTCGCAGCGAAGAAGGCTGTCCTGCAGTTTACGCGAACCCTGGCGTATGATACGCAGGACGATGGGATTACGGTCAACACCGTGTCGCCCTTTGCGGTCGAAAACACTGTCGTGGACGTCTCAGAGTTCCCGCGTGGGCGGGCAGCCACATTCGAGGACGTTGCGGCACCGATTCTGTTTTTCTGTAGTGATGCGGCTGACTACATTTCCGGCCAGAATGTGGCCATCGACGGTGGTCGGCTACAGGAAGCGTGACCGGTCAGGAAGCGATCTATTCGCGCCCATGTGACATATATTTATTGTACATCTCTGTAGAAGCTTCGATCGCATCCTGAAAGCGGCGTCTATGTCTGAGATGTCAGACGCTATCAGCGGTCTCCGGTTCATCGCTGTTCTGCCGTGCAAGTACGATGCCGGCAATGAAGCACGCGGCCCCCAGTCCGTACAGGCCATAGCTCAGTGGTGCCGAAACGAGGAACCCTGCGACGATCAGTACTCCGAACGCAACGTGCAGAATCGCAGTCTGATTCACAGCCAGTTTAGCGGGTTCAGAAGCAAAAATGACGCGGTCCGAGGCTTGCTGTTCCGGGACGAATCGGTGCAAATCTGTGTGGGGCTATGCGACCGGAGCGCCACCTTGCCAGCGCTGACGCACTCCTCCAGCACCAATTCAGGCTCTGGGAACGGGTCGCCGGCCCTCCATGCCGTTGTCGACGAATTTCCCGCCTCAGGCGGGCCGGAGTCGGACAATCGGTGCATTCGGCGCGTCAACAACAGCAAGGATATGGCCGCTCCCGGATTCAATCACGACATCGCGGATTCGCCACCCTCGGTCGGCAAGGAGAGGCGTCGCCTCCTCAACCGTTCGCCCGTCGACGGTGAACCGGGCGAGGTACTGCGAGGCTAGCCCGCCGACGAGCAAATCACCGGTCCACTCGGAAAAGGCATCGCCGGTGTAGAAAGTCGCGCCGCTGGGCGGGAACCCTCCCGAACCACACTCCCACGAATACACCGGTGCAATGACATCGTCACGCTCCGCGTGGCTGACGCCGATCGGGTCGCCGCTGCCGTAGGTACAGCCCTCGTCGGCGACCGGCCAGCCGTAGTTCGCGCCCCGTTCGACGATGTTGATTTCGTCGCCGTCCTGTTCACCGAACTCAGCCTGCCAGATTGCACCGGTGTCGGGGTGGACGGTCATTCCCTGTGCGTTGCGGTGGCCGTAGCTGAATATCGACGCGACCGCGTTCGGGTCGTCAGTGAACGGGTTCGAATCGGGAATCCCGCCTGAGGGCGTCAATCGAAGTGTGGTCCCGAGTTCGTTCGTCCGGTCCTGTGCGACGTGGTCGGGCCCGAAGTCCTTGAACTGCCTGTCGCCCACAGTCATGTACACCAGTCCGTCAGGGCCGAACACGACGCGGGACCCGAAATGGCCGTCGGAGTCGACAAACGGCTCGGCGACGTGTAGTTGTTCAAACGTTTCGAACTTCGCGTCAGCCACGTTCAGGCGACCACGGCCCAGATGTGTGGCCGACTCACCGCTGTCGTTAGCCTTCGAATATGTCAGATACACCCACGCCGGGTCCGGAAAATCGGGATGGAGCGCCGCATCGAGCATCCCGCCCTGTCCGCTCGCGTACACCGACGGTGCATTACTGATCGGTGTGACTGTGCCGTCGGCTGGATCAACCAGCACCACGCGGCCGACGCGCTCTGTGACCAGCAATTGCGAGTCATCAGACAGCGGCGTGATGCTCCACGGCGATTCGAGCCCGTCGGCGACGGTCTCGACAGTCACAGCCGTCGCTGCATCGTCGGTCTGTCCGGAATCCGTCACTGTATCGCCGCCCCCTTGCTGGTCGTCACTGGGAGCACTACAGCCAGTCAGTGCCCCCGCAACCGTGAGCCCGCTCGCAGCGAGGAAGGTCCGTCTGTCCATCGTGGCCACGGCTACGGCCTCAGTACTGTTAACTGCGGTCCCAACTGCGGACAGTCCATTGAATTCATGCGCTCTACGACCTGGCGTGTTTGACGGCATCCTCAGCGGTGTCGCCGACGTACTCGTAGAACTGTCCGCGCAAGCTGTCGCTGTGCTGTGACATCTGTGTAATGACTGCAACATGGTCGCTTTCGACGGCGAAGACGATGTCAAGCTGTAGTCCGTAAAACTCACCGCGCAGTGTGAATTCGTTGTCCGGGTACAGGTCGTCGTGATTCGGTGACGCGCGTCGGCACACGTAGCCGGTGTGTTCCCGCAGCACGGTTTTGAGTTGCTCTGGCGTGAGATATCGGTCAGCTTTCTCTGCAGCGGTGTGGCTTACTTCGATCCGATCGACGTTCATCAGATATCTATCCGGTAGGCAGCGACGGCTTATTTGGACTCCCATCCGTAGCTTCCAGTCGTTGGAGCAAACAACGCGGCAACCGCTGGAGAGCTGTACGGTATCGGCTGGTCAAGCGTTCCACGCCACCGAAGCGAATTGTTGTTCAGTTCGACAACCGCGGACCGTCCTTCCGCAAGCATTCGGTCGGCGATATCGATAGCCTGTGTGAGCTCCGTCACCGAGAGATGTCCGTACGCCGGCCGCCCGTCCTTGGGCCTGTTGCGGCGAAGTGTCTTTTACCCGCCCGCAGTTACATATCATAGATGGACCGTCAGGATCAGCCGGCAGGTGACAGAGAGCGTCTGCCAGCCGAGACGCTCTCGCCGCTGGCGACGCGGGTCGATGAGCTGCTTGCGCTGTATCGATATGAACTCACCCCCGCTATCGATGCGATTAATGCGGCCGTTGCTGGCTACGGTGGCCTGTTCGACCCGGAGACCACGGCTGATGAAATACGGACCGCAATCGAGGAAGTCCTCGAATCCAGCCCGCCACCGAGACAGCAGGCTGCGGCTGCTGTCGCCGCGTCACAGGTCGTCCTCTATGTGGACGGCAGCGCGCACAGTAACGGACCGGCTGGAGCCGGTGCTGTGATTCAGGCCGACGGGACACCGATTGCCCGGCTCGGACGGCCAGTCGGCTCCCGGACGAACAACAATGTCGCCGAATACGCTGCCCTCCACCTTGGACTACAGGCGCTAGCGGCACGATGTGACCCGGAATCAGTTGAGATACGCATCGATTCAATGACTGTCATCAACCACATCTGGGGCGACAGCGAGAGCACTGTGAAGGCGACTCCGTACAGCACCGCAATCACTGACCATCTGTCGGCACTGACGGCTCATGAGTGGACGCATCTGGCCGACAGTGATCCGAATCCGGCTGATGCACAGGCGACGGTCGGGGCTGATATCGCAGCCCTCGGTCCTGGGTGAGACAGAGGGCCAGCGAGCCTGTCGTTCCCGTCGCTCAAGAAGTCAGTCACCAGTGACACATTACTGTGTCGATGGCCGCTGTTCTGCTGTTTTTATTCCTTGAGCACGTGTTTTATGATAATGTATACCGATGGGCAGTTCGACTATGATGTGGCCGTGGTCGGCGGTGGGCCGGCCGGACTGACGAGCGCACTGTACACCTCCCGACTGGGGATGGACACGGTTGTTATCAACCGCGGTGGGGGCCGCGCTGCGATGATGACCGACACTCACAACGTCATCGGCGTCACCGAGGACGTTTCGGGGAACGAATTTCTAGAGACGGCACGCGAACAGGTGCAGGACTACGGCGGAACCTATGAGCGGGGCTTCGTTGAGTCAGTGGACCCACTTGCCGACGAGGATGAGGATGGCTTCACCGTGACGACGAGCGACGGCGAGCTGGCAGTTAAGCGAGTTGTGCTGGCGACCGGGTTCGCCGACGAGCGTCCGGACCCGCCGCTGCCACGGACCGGCAAGGGGCTGCACTGGTGTCTCCACTGTGACGCGTTCATGTTTGTCGGCGAACCGGTCTTCGTCATGGGGACCGGCGAAGCCGCGGCCCACGTCGCGATGATTATGCTAAACTACACCGACGACGTTGACATCCTGACTCGCGGCGAAACGCCGGAGTGGAGCGACGAGACGCAGACGATGCTTGACAATCACCCGGTCGAGATCGTCGAGACGGAGCTCTCCGGGAAGCAGACTGACGACGACGGCTGGCTATCCGCCTACGAATTCGAGGACGGAAGCGTTCGGGAGTACAAGGGTGGCTTCCCGATGCTGGGGTCGGACTACCACGCGGAACTGGCCGATGAACTGGGGCTCAATAGAAACGACGACGGGACAGTGGCTGTCGACGACCACGGCGAGACCAGTGTCTCCGGCGTCTACGCCGTCGGCGACCTGACGCCGGGCCACAACCAGATCCCGATCGCCATGGGCGAAGGTGCAGACGCGGGTATTGCGATCCACAAA
Source organism: Haloarcula sp. H-GB4 (assembly GCF_030848575.1). NCBI lineage: Archaea > Methanobacteriati > Methanobacteriota > Halobacteria > Halobacteriales > Haloarculaceae > Haloarcula > Haloarcula sp. H-GB4. Next base: position 28,125 of record NZ_JAVDDX010000003.1, read on the forward strand.
GACCTCAGGAAGTACCCGCGTTCAGTCGACGACATCGAGTCCGAGGGAGCGGTCGAAGATGCGGAGGTGCCCGCTGTCTCCGAAGAACTGTTCGCCACGGCGCTGGCGCATGAGGGACACGCTGCTGGGCCACGCTCGGAAGAAGCGCCAGAGGCCCGCGCTGACGACGACTGACGCTCCGGAGAACAGACGCTCGCTGATGAGCGGTGTAAAGATACGGAGAACTGGTCACCGTTTTACCGAGGCGAGGACACAGCCACAGAGATTTCCAACGATGGACGCCGCGAGGCGACAAGTACCAGTTCCGAGAAGAAGCTTACTCGTCGTCGGTTTCGCGCTGTCGATAGGGTTCAAGCAAGTCATCGAGGAGCAAACAGCGAGGGTCAGTAACGGGGTACGCGGTGTCGATGTACTCCTCTGCCGTCTCGATGTCACCGCGAATAGCGAACTGTCGGACGCGCGCGGCGTTCTCGTAGAAGTTCTCGTTGATCTCTGGTGACATTTCGCCCCGGCTGGAAACCGGCTGGTGTTGAAAGACTTCTTTCTGTAGTTCGTCGAAATCAACCATCTCGGGTTCGTAGTCCTCGATTTCCGAAAGGACGTACTCAACGGCGAACCGCTGAAACTCGGACTTGTTCGAGAAGACACCCTCTTCTACCATCTCCTCAACGCAGTCCATCACCGCTTCAGGGAACCGAACCGTTGACTTGACCACGTATTACTCATCAGACTGTCGACCCATATAAAATATACTCCCGCGGGTTTGGCACACTGTGTCTTGGCTCTGCTAAAGTCCTATTTTCAGATAGAAAACAGGCAAAAACAGTCGGTCGCAGAAAGGTGCGTATGTGCAGTTCAGGAACTGGTCGTGGGGTCCACTGTTCCGGGGGCAGTCTCGCAACGTTCCCAGAACGTGTAGTCACCCCACACTTCGGCATCGGTGGTTGGATCACGAATGGCGAAACTGAGTTCTACACATCCCACGAGATGTTCGGACGACTCTCTCTGATAGGCAGATTTGAGGCTTTTAGCGATGATTTTTGCTCGCTGGGACCCGGAGACTGTGAGGTAATAATCGTACTGGAGCGGCTCCATAATTTCACTCGGCTGGAGGACAACTTCACCATCCCCTGCAGTCGGCCCTTGAGTCCCAATCTGTCCGGTATATAGCCCAACAGCCGTTCTTGTGTCATCCACCGCAGTCAGTTCAACCGGTAACTCCGTCTCGGAGAGATTGATGATCCGTACCATCCGAAGAATAACCGAAGGCGACTCATTTTGCTGGCTACATCCCGAGACAACCGGAAGCGTCAACATTGGAAGGAATTGGAGGTACTTTCTTCGACGAAGGACCATGGGCGACTCTTCTAGGTGTCAGACAATCCAATTAAAAGACTTGTTGATAGAATTGTCCTCTGTACTGGACGGCCGGGGTACAAAACTAACACTTGCCGCTGATTGCAACAGAGCCTGTGTCTTGACTTTCTGGCATAGTCCAAGAAGTGACGGGTTGTATCAAAATGGTTGGAGGTTTGTAACGGCAACAAGCGGTGAATCTGGCGCTTACTGATAGAAGAGTTCTCCGCCGGCAACCGCTGAATAACCGACTGGCTCTGTTCCGAGTGGTCGATGTGATTCCCAGACGGGTCGAGATGGACCACCGGTGCTGTCGTGAAAGAGAACGGTTACAGAACATACTTTTGCCGTGAAGACCTCCTAAAGCCTGACAATGGGTCGGCCAAACGTGTTACTCGTCGTTCTTGACTGCGTACGCGCGGCGAACACCTCGCTGTTAGGTCATCGGCGCAAGACCACACCCTTCCTCGAAGAATTCGGTCGTGAGGCGACGGTGTACACGCAGGCACGGACGACCGCGAGCTGGTCGCTGCCGGCCCATACGAGTCTGTTCACCGGTGTTCCCTCAGAGGGCCATAAACTCCAGATAACTGAACGGCTGCAACCCGGCCAGACCATCTTTGATTTCCTCGATGGGGAGGGCTACGAGACCGGCGTGTTCACCGAGAACCCGTATCTCACGGTTCACCCGTCCGGACTCAGTGACAGCTTCGAGACCGTCGTTACGGAACGGCCCGATTCGACAGACGTTGACGACCCGTCCGAGACCCGCAACGGTGTCGACGGCTTCTGGTACGCTGATAGGCTGACTGAGTGGATCGACGAACAAGTGGAGTCCTGGGCTGCGTGCCTGAATCTGATGGACGCGCATATGCCGTACGTGACGCGGGACGCCTACGATGAGTGGGGGGCAGACTTTTACTGGGCCATGCACGACGAACTCCCGATCAAGTGGGAGTGGAGCGTCTATGGGGAGCAACTCCCGGCGGGCGTCGGACAACTGCTCGAACCGCTGTACGACGGAGCGATTCGACAGACTGACGCCATTCTAGAGCAGGTCGTCGGTGCTCTGGAGGCACGCGGTGTGTTAGACGACACGCTCGTGGTCATCACGTCGGACCACGGTGATGGGTTCGGAGAGCCGCCACAGGCCGCCACAGAGCCACCGGCCGTCATGCACGGGATGGGCACACAGGAGGAACTGTTTCACGTCCCACTGGTCGTCCACGGACCGGGGCAGACCGAGGGACAGCGAATCGAGTCCCTGGCGACGTTAGCACAGTTTCCCGACGCTGTGCTGGCTGCCTTCGACGGCGAAGCAGACGATTCCGGGTGGTTCGCCGCACCCGATGGACAAACGACTGCATACCAAGCACCACCGACCGGCCAGACGGCGGAGTACGCCGAGCAGTACACTGACGAACCCGACCGGTTCCGGCAGTCTGCGTCACTCGTCTATCGTGATGGGCCCGGCGACACCGTATACAAGCGCGCAGCGTGGGGGGATGATGAGTACGAAGCGGTCGTGCGGGGCCGGCGGTCTGAGTCCATCGACGGCACACCTATCGACCGCCCACCGTCCGACGTTGTCGCTGACTCCGCAGAGCGGAGTGAGACACTCGACATCACCGAACTCGCTACCGGAGAAGATGAAATGGCAGAGTACGACATCGATGGCTTTGACGACATAGATCTCCAGTCGCGGCTGGAGCGGCTCGGTTATCTTTGAAACGGTGTCATCAGGCCGAAACCGAGCATCGTTCGCCACACTCGCGGTACAGCTACTGTATTTACAATGCCTGAACAGAATCGAAAGGGATGTTTGTCACAACTTGATTTGTACGAACGATGTATAGCGATATTCTCGTTCCAACGGATGGGAGTGCGTCAATGGAGCAGGTACTGGAACACACAATCGATATTGCCGACGGGCGGGATGTTACCGTCCACGCGCTGTATGTCATCGACGACCGGGCGTTCCTGTCGATGGATGACGAGATGCAGGACGAAGTGCTTGAGAACCTGCGAGCAGAGGGCGAAGAAGCCACGTCGGCAGTCCGGGACACACTGGAACAGGAAGGAATCGAAGTCTCGACAGCGACCCAGCGGGGCAAGCCGGCAGACAACATTGTGTCGTACGTTGAAGACGCCGATATTGATCTGATTACGATGGGAACGCAGGCAGACAAATATGAGCAGAATATGCTCGGGAGCACGGCACAGAAGGTCGTCACGAAGTCGTCCGTTCCGGTCCTCACCGTTGACGTTTCCGAGATAGAGTAAGAGGCTGTGTAGTCACACACTGGTCGCAGGTATTTCACCGTCGGTAGCGGTTGCTATGGGCTCAACGAACCGGCGTTGACGTGACCGACAGGGCTACAATCCCTGTAACTGCTGCTCAAAAGTTCTAACCGCTGTAATTGCTCTTAGACCAGACCCGCTTCTCATCTGTGGTGGGAGCTACGAGTACGCCTCGGTGGGACTCATCGTAGCTTGATCAGAACGGTGTTCTGAGGATCGTTCCGCTTTTGGCGAAGTTGGTCGAGAACTGCTTGGAGTGTTCCCGAGGCGGTGCAATCCTTCTTTACTGAGCGCCGAAAACTATATCGATAATATTCTGGTATACGTATGTCTATCTACTGAGTTGATATCTCAAATAACCGTATTCTAATAGGACCATATACTACTTTCCTGATAGTTAAGTCGTAACCGAAAAGGTCCGTGCTTTCTTCGTCAAAACTGCTATGTCTACGACGTTGACCGTCGAAGGGATGAGTTGCGGCCACTGTGAGCAGACCGTCGAAGAGGCCATCGAAGCGCTCACCGGAGTGCAAGGCGCTGAGGCCGACAAAGACGCCGAGCAGGTGTCTGTCGACGGCAATGTGAGCACAGAACAGCTCATCGCCGCTGTGGAGGATGCGGGGTATGACGCGGAGGCCTGAGACAGCCTCGTCGCGAACGCTGTTATAGTTGCTGTCGATACAGCTTCGTTCCTACTGCTGAGTAGCGAATATCCATCACGCAGTCAAGCGGTGTGAGGAACGTCCCGCTCAGTCAAACAGTCCTTCTTCCCGAAACCCAGTCATCAGGTCGTCAATGAGGGCCTCCGCCGTCTCGTACGGGTACTCTTGATAGTCGGCGTATTCTGCACCGAAATCCATCACCCCGACGCGTATATCACCCGCCTCGAATGTCGTACCTGGACCGTCCGGCAGGGCTGGCACCAGTTCCATCGGTTCTTCGACGGGGTAATCCGCGTTCGTGAACACCGACTCTAACTCCGCCCTGAGTTGCTCAGCAGTATCTGTTGCCATGTCGGAGAGTTAGGTGAGAAGGACAAAAGACTTGTTCTGAGTCAACAGACAGCTAGTGTCGTATCACTCAGTATAGCCAAGGTCGCGGAGGTTTTCTAGAACCGCTTCATCTTCAATGGCAGTATCGATGGCTTCATCCATGATATCCTGCCGCTGTTGAACGACTTGGAGAAGTTGTCGCGCACTTCTGAGTTTGTATCGGACTTCAGGGTCGTCCACGTCATCTAAAGCGCCTTCCAATAGTTCGTCCATCGTCGCAAGTGTCGTTTCGGCCATGGAAACGCTATTGCGAACGGTTCACTAAGCTTTGCTGGATTTATCGCAGGCTGAGCCGCCAATCGATAATAGAGCGGGCTTCACCCGACAATTGACTTGAAGATGGATGGACGACCTGGATCAACAGAAGAGAATTTTCGCCTCACCAGGATATCGTATTAACATTTTTTATGCAGGTATCGGAACGAACAGTCGATGCCCTCCACATCGCGGCGGACATTCCTCGGAATGGTCGCCACCGGAACAGTCGCCAGCGTCGCTGGCTGTTCGTCGACGTGTCCCGACGACGGCGCACCAGACCCATCTCATACAGTCGAACCGGGTTTCGACAACCCCGGCTTCAAAACGGTACCCGACGGCTCGTGGCCCTCGCCGCGGTTCGACGCAGCAAACACGAGCTATGCGCCAGTGCAGATGAAGACGACGACACCATCGGTCAGATGGCACGCAGATATTTCAACAACGTCTGGTGACAGTGAAATCACCGGTGCAAGCGCGGTGGTCGTCGCCGACGGAACTGTCGTGCTAACGACGGCGACCGGTGTCGTCGCCCTATCGCTCCGTGACGGCACAGAACAATGGCGGCGTGATCTCACACCGGTGGCAGTCCCGTCAGTGGTCGACATCGTAGACGAACCAGCGCCACCGGTGATAGCTAACAGTCGCGTCTTCCTCGCGACGGCAGACGGTATCGCTGCATTCGAGGTTGCGGACGGAACAGTTGCGTGGCGAAACACCGACACGGCCGGGGCAGGCGTTCCAGCGGTGACTGACGACGCCCTGTTCGTCCCCACGACTGACGGGGTAGCGAGATTTGCGACCGACGACGGACGCCGGCAGTGGACGGCGACCGCCAACGGGACGAGGCTGGCCATGGTGGACGACACCGTCGTTGTCGCCGGTGAGGAGATAGTGGCGGTAGACGCCGCAACCGGGGCGGTCCAGTGGAGACGCTCGGACCGGCCCGGTGGATATCCTGTCCTGTCCGATGGGACGGTCTATGTGAGCAACACGTACGGCGATCTGCTCGGCCGGTCACTCACAGACGGGACCGAGCAGTGGCGTCTCGACAACAGGCGGTCGCTTGAGTTCCCGGTCGTGACGCCCGAGAGTGTGTATGCAATCGAGCGGCCCGGTGAGGCCGCCAGTGCGACGTTCGCCTTCGACCGCGTCGATAACGGTCCACCGGAGCCACGGTGGTGTTCGGAAATCAATCTCGGTGGCGCCGTGACTGCCGCGGCTGATGACGCTGTGTTTACCTTCCAGCCTGATGATGGCCTCACCGCGTTCACAACGCGTTTTGGCGAGGCAGTATGGCAGTATCCAGCCGAGTATCAGGCTGTCTCACTGGCAGTACTCGATGGCGGAATCGTGGGTGTCTCTCCAGATGGAACTGTTGTGGCTCTTGGAGGTGAGTGACCTGCTATGCGTCACTCATCTCGGGTCGCCGCTTCGCTCCTCGGTCTGAGTGCAGTCTGTCTGCTCATCACCGCAGTGCCGCTTGAACTCTGGCCGACACCGCGGCCGGGAGATTCGTATGTATTCAACCCACCGCTGCTTAGTGCAATTTGGGTGCAACAGACACTCAGGCCCGGACTCATCATAGGCGCGAATGCGCTACTGGTGGTCGGTCTCGGTGCCGTCCTCAGGCGTGACAGCGCGTCGATGTCACGCTTGCAGCGCGGGTTCGCATTCGGCGCTCTCTGTGGGACTGGGGCCTGTTTGCTTGGAACACTGTTGTTCACCACAGCCGGCACAGACGATATCGGGAGAGAACTCACCGCCTTCCTCATCTGGGCTCTTGCGATCCCGCTCATACTCCTGGGACTCGTCGGCTGGGGCGCTGGCTACCTCCGGGCGGACAGTACTCAACTCGGTGCCGCACTCACTGTCCCACCAGTACTCGCTGTCGCATACATCGGTCTCTCGATGGCAGGCATTGACTTCTCACCCGTTGGCAGGCTGCTGTTGATTATCCCAACGAGTGGCATGGCGCTTGTCGTCGGTTATGACCTGTGGACCGACAACATCGGCTCCGAGGATAGATAACGACCCCCGCACGGGCTCAAACGACTCAGCCGAGTAGACCAGCCCGACCGGGGAATATCTGTTCTGAACGCTCAGGTTGTCGGTCAAACACCGCCACGACTGCGGTGGTCTCAGGCAGATGTGGCAGTATATACTCGCCGTCAGCGTGTTCGATAGTAACCGTCTCTGTTCCCAGCAGCGAATCAAGAGGCGTCTTCTCAACGCGGAGGCTGCTTTCCTCCCACGACTCGATCCGCCAGAGTGCCGTGCCAAACAGACGGTCATATGCGACGAGCGCACCAGCGTCAGAGTCAATTCGGTATTCGACCGTCCCGTATCGCAATAGCTGATCGAGACACAGCAGGAGAACCGGGATGCTAACGCTTGCGACAACAATGACGGCAACGATGTCCCACGCACCCCCAATTGCAAACAGGGCCGCAACGAGCAGCCCCAAGCCGCCGATAAGTGCACTTCCCGGGTGATATGGGAGTCGGAGGAGGCCGCCGATGACCCGTCCCCAGCGAACCGGGCAAACGCGCTCCGGTGCATCAGCGAGCATCCCGTCGATAGATCGTGCCTTCGGCGGGGCCGTTTGCCAGCCGTATTCCTGATCGTATGACTTGAAATAGACAGCAAGACGGTCGCTATAGACGCCCAGGAGATCAGAGGTGAATTTGAGGCAGACGACCATGAGTAACAGTGGGAGTCCGACGACAGTCGGATCAAGACTGCCGAGTTCCGCTTCAGGCCCTTCCGTAGCTGCTGTTAGCAGTGTCAGAGTGAGTATGCCGCCGAAAAAGACAGTACATATCCGAGGTAACAGTCCGCGAAACGCCGTCGTCGAGTTATGTTTCCGATATTCTCCGTTGTAGAAGTAATTGCGTACCGTTGTGACGCCCGTCAGAACGAAGATCCCAACAGTTGCAAGCAGCACGCCAGTTACCGTTTCTGTAGTGGGTTCCGGCAGTGGCCCGACGAGTAGGGCTCCAGTAAACAACCAGACGACCGCCAGGATGAGAATGGTAATTGGGAGCACGAGCAGCGTCGTGAGATAGACTCGCAGACCGGTTCTCGGGACGGAGAGGGAGCACTGTCGTGTCGCCAGTGACCCGATAAGTAAGGTGCCAGTCTCAATCTCCGGTGGGCGACCGGCAAACACTGCTCGGACAAGTGCCCAGACCGAGTCGACACCGAGCTCAAACCAGTAGAGAAACAGCAGTGCGGCCGCATTCCAGTCGAGAAACGCAACACCAACAATCGGGAGCGAATTCGAGGCAATAGTACCAAGTAGTTCTGTCCGACGGCTATCCTCTGTACAGAGAACCCGTCTGGTGAAGGGCATTACTCCGTGGTGATAGCTAATGACGTATGAACGAACTGATTACACAGCAACTGTGCCAAACAACAGGCAAGAGTCGGCACACAACTTCGGCTCAGGCGAGGGTAGTTCAGGGAAATAAAGGCAGATAAGTCGCGGTCCGAACTGGCCACTGACACTACCTACGGCCCCCAATCCAACGATATATGCATCGAGAACCCCTAGTAGATACATGGCCCGTTTTAGCTCGGTTCTCATCTACGACGGCGAATGCCCGTACTGCTCGGTGGCTGCGAAAGCTCTGGAGCAGGTCGACGATATCGGCGCGATCTCGTGGTATGATGAGTCAGCTCAGTCGTTTCTGACGGCCCAGTTCGACGAGCCACCGTTTGCGATGGTGCTGGTCGATCGGCCGGCAAAGCAGGTGTACGCGGGGCGGGCAGCCGCCGAAGAACTCGCCGGCCGCGCCGGCCTCCCTGATCTCGTCGGTTCGCTCGTCAGAGAGAACTACGAGAAGATCGCGCATGTCGTTGGTCTGGCGAGTGGGCGCGGCAGAGAACCGGATGATGTCCACGAGCGCTACGTACTAGCAGACGACGCGAAAGACCGCTTCGGTACGCTTGCGAGGAACGCTGTTGATCGGGATATTCGCGCCGACGCATAGCCGTGTGCTCACAGCCCAGCGTTCTGTGAAGGAGTTGTGCCCAGACGACAGCAGGAAGGGGCACCTGTCTCTTACTCACGTGCTTCTCTCGCGGCGGTTGTGAGCCGCCAGCGGCGAACGCCTCTGTGTGTGTTGAACCCGACTAATCCCTTCAACGCGAGTTGTTGGAGGTGTGTCGTGACATACGGTTTTGGGGCCGCAAGCCGTGCAGAGATGTGTGCTGTCGGGACCGCCGTCGCCTCACAGTCTTCAAGGACCGCCAGAACTTCGTCGTTAGTCAGTGGGTCGATCGCCATACCACCTGTTCGGACTGACAGGTAACAAAGTCTTGTACTCAGGTAGCAAGTGACAGGGAGTAGTGTTGGTCGTTATCTGTTATAGTGGTGGCCTGCGCTCCCCCGGGTCGTTAATCAAGACTCGAATTCCGAGGTTCTGGGAATCCTATCACAGTTTAATCCATTATCAAGAACATATCTTAGCTATGAGTTCAGATTACCAACCCTTGTTGGGTGCGGAATTGGAAGAATCGGTCATTGATGAGGTGCTAACTGAGAGAGGTGTTGGTGTGCTGTCGATGGCCGCTGAGGGAGTGCCATACGGCGTGCCGCTATCTTTCGGGTACGACGGAGAGGACACCCTATATTTCGTGTTTTTGGGCGCAACCACCGAACTCCGGAAAGAAAGTTACGCGGAACAGACGGATGTCGCGAGTTTTACCACCTTCGATATTGGTCAAGATGGTGCATGGCGGAGTGTGATTGTCTCCGGACCGCTCAACCGCATCGAAATCGACGAATGGGACAGCGCACGTGAGTCACTCGCTGATAACGCGTACCAGTCAAACCTTCTCTCTGAGTACGAACTGCAGGAGAATCCTAACGTGTGGGCACTGAAAGCGCAGGAACGGTCAGGCCGCGCTGTCGGACAGCAGTGATTGTGTGTCTTTTTTAGCCCTGTGCTGACGGGCCATGCTGTAGTTAACGCTGCCATGGAGATGAACGAGTCGCCATGTGGGCACGAGCGCGGGGGTTTCACAGCAAGCTAACTCCACAGGTTCTGCAAAACGTCATATGATTGTTTTAATCGCTCGGTATATGATGGCTGGTTCCACTGTTCCCAGCTGTACGTGGCTGTGTCCACTGTCGTACCGTTGCGTCCGGGGAGAGCGTCTATGAGATTTGTTGTGCCATCGAGAGTCTGCGCCTGACGTCCATCTGTGGTCGGACGATACGTTGCAGCGCCAACTGTTACTGTCTCGAAAGACGTTGTTTCAAGACCGTCGGACCAGTCTGATGCGATTCGCTGTTTGGTTGACGGATCAGCAACGTTGAGTAGAACCCAGGGCAGTCGCATCTCGACTGTTCGGTCTGCCGGACTGACGTGGACATCGGTGAGGGAACTGTAATCTGGCGATGACGGGTCCCCGTTCGCGTAGGTGAGCTGTCCCGTTTCGACGGCCTCAAACGGAACCACATCGCCGGTCGCTGGGACAGTGTATCCACGATTGATAGGCTCGCGTACCGGAACGAATCCCGCCGTTCCGTCGCGATATTCCTGCACTGGTAAGCCCGCCTGAGAACCGGATTCGCGGGCGAACGCGTCGAACGACGACTGGACCAGCAGACGGGATGTCGCTGGTCCACGCAGGTGAACGACAAAGTCAGCAGCGGCTGTCGCACCCGTATTGAGTGGGAGAGGCGTCTCTTGCCCACGTAGTCCAACTGTCAGGATGATGTTCACCTGACTCCAGTCCATCGGGTCGGCTACGTCACCGAGCGTTACTCGCATCTCTAATCCTTCTAGACTGTGTGAGATGCGAAGCTCCTCGAGTTGTTGATCGGCTGGAACATTGGCTGCTGTTTGTGGCTTGATGACAGTGGCGTCGTTCCAGTCTGAGCTGTTGCCGGACAGGGAAACAGAATTCTCCGGCTCAAACGCCAACAATCCGAATCGCTGTTCGGGAGTCTCAATGTTTGACCAGTACGGACGACGGCCGGGGACCGAGCGGGCATCAAGATTCCACGTCCGCTTGAACCACTCGTCTTGCCATGCGAATGCAACGCCGCCTGCGGTGCCTGCTTTGACGATGTCCTCGTACATCGCCGCGACGATCTCGCCCTGGGACTGCTCAGTATGTTGGCCCTGATGACGCCCATGTACGTCACGGTGCGCGATACCCCGTGAACTTGGCACTCCGAACTCAGCAATGAGGAGTGGATGGGTTGTCACACTGACCAGGTCATTGAGGTAGCCGGCGTAGCTATTGGGCTCACCACGGTGGTCAATAAAGTCGACGTAGTCCGGTGTTTCATTGAGCAGGTCGGGATAGTACGGGTAGACGTGGTAGGCCGCAAACGTGCCCGGATCGAACGCATCAGTTGTGGTAACAGTATCCGGGTCAATCGTGACTGAATCTTCGTCGACAAATGGCTCATACGGATGCTCCAGCGGATCAGTCGTCACCCAGTTGACGAACCCGACAGGGGCTTGCCAGTCATGGTTGGTTGTTTCGTGAGCGACAGTACCGTCTAACCGCTCCGCAAGCCACCGCTCGAAGGCACTCCCATCACTTTGTACGTACGACCCGCTGTACGTCCCAGCGTCGTTGGCTTGGTTCGTTGCCTCGACCACGGATGGTGGCCACTCGATACCGAATAAATACCCCAGAAGCCACTCGTGAACATCAGCATCGTAGATACCACCAGCATGCCCGGGTCGGTCCGGAAGAGTCGTGTCACCGTGGACAACGTCCACGGTACGCTGTAGCTCCTGATCGACTGTGTCTGCGATGCTGGTTGCATCGCCTGCGGTGACTAGTGGCTCGTGTGGTACCCACGTTCCCTGCAAGAGGTACAACGGATCGGTTGCATCCGCGTTGTACGCTACAAGGGCGTGATAGAACTCGGGAGGATGAATCGTATAGGTTCGTATCACATTGGCGATAGCGCCGATATCCGCTATCCAGCGGTCGTATTCGTCCCGTGTAATGGCTGCCGACCCTGGGAAATAGCCGGGCTTTGCCATACCAATGTTCAGGCCACGAACGGTCAGCGGTTCATACCCGTCGTCAGTGAGTCGCTCAAACCCTTTCCGACGGACCTGAAACATCGGTTGATTACCGTTCTCGCTTAAACACCCCGCAACACCAGCAGCCCCAGTCACACCGACAGACGCGAGAAAGCGGCGACGTTCCATAGATAGCATATGGTTCTGTATCTGATTACTCTATTGCTCTCTAATGGATAGTAATTACTAGCCACTGATATATTATTAGACGGACTTTTGACCCTGCATATATTAGCGACGACAACAAATGGGTGATGAAATACTCGTAGTTGATGACGATGAAACACTTCGGCAGTTGCTCACCCACCGATTGGAGAGTGCGGGATACGCTGTCCGCGTCTGTGAGGACGGACAGGCCGCGGCCGATCTGCTTGATACGGGGTATGAACCAGCACTGGTTATTTGTGATGTGATGATGCCGCGTCTCGACGGGACCCGACTACTACGGATGATCCGGGGCGGTGAGTTGGCAGTGCGTTCGGACTTACCCATTGTCATGCTCACATCTCGTGGACAGGAAGAGCACGTACTAGAGGGGTTTGACTCCGGCGCGGATGATTATGTCACCAAGCCGTTTCGTGCACAAGAGCTACTAGCTCGGGTTCGAAGATATGCGACGGCGTGAACAGGAGTGCCGGTGATGCAGGGTGCTGTGGCGGTAGGTGAGTATTCCGTACCCATCAGTGTCATCCTCGCTGTTATAGGACTCCTCGTTGGAATCGGACTCATAGTCTCGCTTGCACTCACAATGGGGCTGTCGAGCTACCGGTATCTCAAGGCCACACAGCGGAGTCGTGTGCGCTCGGACGTACAAGACGAGCTACTCAGCAGAGCCTTTGCACCAGAATCAAAGTGGGACGAATGGGTCCCTACTCTTTCGAAGACAGAACGGAGCGTCGCGATGGAACTTCTAGCAGAGTATCTTCGTGAGCTTGACGGGAGCGAAGCCGACTCGCTCAAGCAGCTCGGTGCCGCGTTGGGCATCCCAGATGACGCCCGGTCTGATTTAGAACGTGGTCATACGTTCGTTCGATTACAGGCATTAACGTGGCTCATCAGACTAGATGATCCAGATCCGTATCATGCGGCATCTTACGAGCCAACGACACAGGCCGAGCGAGCGGCCGTAGCGCGTCTGCTCTTTCAGACCGGACAGTTGGATTCCCCCGCAGAGGGCGTCGAGTTACTGCTAGATGGGGCGACAACGGAGTTCAGTGTCTTTGGTCAAGATACGCTGTATCGGCTTGCACGGGAGGCCCCCGATACGATGTTTGCACTTGCAGCAAACCGGTACGAGGCGTGGTCAGATGCACTGTTGGCGCAAGTGTTACTCGTTCACGGACAACTCGGAACCGGCATTCGCACAGCAGATATATCTTGGTTGACATCCAATTTGGAGGCTGATGACGAGGGTGTACGAGCGGCCGCAGCAAGTGCGCTTGGCAGTTTCGGCTGGCGACCGGAGCTTCGAGATTCACGGTTTCTGGCCCGGGCCACGGCTGATTCCTCGCCGCGTGTTCGGGGTGCTGTCTACGAGATGCTGGGTTCATGGGGCGATCAAGAGGCAGTGACAATCCTTCTCTATGCGCTTGTTTCCGAAGAGGATCCACGGGCGTTAGTCCGTGGAACGAACGCACTGGTGCGACGACAGGATCAGATCGGTCGTAGTGGACCAGCTATTCTCGGCGCTGCCTGGGAATGGAGCAGTGAACACGTATCATACGATAGTGTCGCCCGGGGCCACACCCGGGCCACCCAGGGATAACTAATGCATTCAACGACTCATCTGGCCGTCACAGTGTTTGGCGCAATTGGGCTGTTCATTCTTGCCTACTATCTCGTAGTAAACGGCTATTATCTCTGTCTCCATATTCTGGCTCTGTTCGAGTTGCGCGACGACGTGCGTGAAGCAAACTGGGATGAGCCGTTCAGGCGGTTTGCCAGCCCGTTTTATCCAGGGATTGCGCTTGTCGTTCCAGCCTACAACGAGGCAGCGACGATTGAAGAGAGTGTCCAGTCGATGCTGTCGCTGAACTACCCAGAACTCGAGGTTGTCGTCGTCAACGATGGGTCAACTGATGAGACGCTTGAGAGATTGATCGAACGGTTTGAACTCGAGGAAATCGAGGCAGCCGTGCCATTCGAAGTGCCTAGCGAAGAGATACACGGGACATACCGGTCAACCCGATACGAGGAGCTGTTGGTTGTTGACAAGGCAAACGGGGGCAAGAGTGACGCACTCAATGCCGGTATCTGGCTGACAGAGATGGCGCTGTTCTGTGCGGTCGATTCGGATACGATTATCGACAGAGATGCATTATTGCAGATCGTCAAACCGTTTCTCAAGCGGCCGGGGACGACAGTGGCGACAGGCGGCGTCATCAGAGTAGCAAACGAATGTATTGTCAAGGATGGCCTCGTCAAAGAGGTGAAGCTTCCGAAGACTGGGCTCCCAGGACTACAGGTAATGGAGTATCTCCGTGCGTTCTACTCCGGTCGACTCGGACTCAATCGGCTCAAAGGATTAATTCTCATCTCGGGTGCGTTCGGTCTCTTTCGAACCGACGTTGTCCGCGAGATTGGTGGCTATCGCCATGACACGATTACAGAAGACTTCGACATCATCGTTCGCCTCCACCGGTATCTGACCGACGAAGGACGGGAATACACTGTCGATTTTGTGCCCGAGCCAGTCGCCTGGACGGAAGTTCCAAGCAATAGACGCATGCTCGGCCGCCAGCGCCGTCGCTGGTTCCGTGGAATGGTTGAGACGGTTGTCACGAATCGAGGAATGCTATTCAACCCATCGTACGGCCGCGTCGGAACAGTCATTCTTCCGTTCTTTGTCGCAGCGGAGGTGTTTGGTCCACTTATCGAGGGGCTAGGCTACATTATTCTCCCGCTTGCGTGGTACTTTGGGGTGTTGAGCATCGAATTTGTCATTGTTTTCTTTTTGCTTACGACTGGGTTTGGTATCTTCCTGTCATGGTTCGGCGTGTTCAGCGAAGTCTGGAGTTTCAACCGATATGAAGACCCACGGCAGATAGGACGATTACTGTGGTACGGCGTGCTGGAGAACTTCGGTTACCGACAGTGGAAGACTATCGTGGCCTGGCAGGGCCTCATTGAGTATTTCCGCGGAGTAGATAGCTGGGGCGTCATGGAACGGGGCGGGTTCAGCGTTGAAAACCGTGAAGATAGCTGAGAACTGAATGTAACCAAATGGCTATGGCAGCCGATGCTGACGATTACTTTCGAGACCTGTATGAACTCGGCGCAGATCGCTCATTGGCATTAGATGAAAAAATCGAGCAGGCGATAACAATCGGACGTGATCGACTGGGGCTGGCCTACGGAGTGCTCTCATACACAGCTGAAGGCGAGTATAATGTCGTTGGGTCAACTGTTGAGACGGGCGACTACGCAGTCGGGACAGTCCACAATCTTGACGAAACGTGGTGTCGGCACGTTGTCAAGGACCACGAAATGCTCATTGTATCTGATGCGGACGCCTCGGAATATGCTGATGACATCGCCGCAGAGGCTACCGGGTTGCAGTGTTATATCGGTGCACCAATACTGGTCGACGGTGAAACATATGGAACGCTTTGTTACTCTGACGACAGCCCTCGAAAGGGCGAGTTTGAAGACCAGGAACAACAGTTCGTCGAGCTATTAACGCAGTGGATTAGCTACGAAATAGAGCGGCACAAACACTACCAGACCGTCGAAGCGCAAAATGAGCGACTCAACGAGTTCGCTGGGGTGCTTGCACACGATATTCGGAACCCACTGACGGCTGCAATCGGATACACAGAATATGCCTTGGAATCCGCGCCGGACGCAGTTGCGACGCACTTACAGACAGTGCTTGACTCCCTAGACCGGATTGAGACACTCATCACAAATACACTCTCGCTGGCCCGCAACGGCGCGGATGTTGGAGAGCGAGAACCGGTCGATATCGCAACGATTGCACGTGACGCATGGGATATCGTTTCGCCGCCGAGCGCCACATTGACCATCTCTGATAGTCGCACGATTATGGCTGACAGGTCGCGTCTCCAGCAATTATTCGAGAACCTGTTCCGTAATGTCAAAGAGCACTGTGGCGAGGATGTGACAGTCACGGTCCGGGGCACAGAGACCGGATTTGAAGTCAGTAATGACGGGCCTGAACTACCGGAGCCGATAGCAAAGTCGGTGTTTGGTGGCTCGTTCGGCCAAAATCGAGTCGGCCTCGGCCTCCTAATCGTAGAGCGAGTCGTTTCTGGGCATGGCTGGGAGGGCGACGTAGAAACGAGACCTGAAGAAACCAAATTCATATTCTCGGACATTGGGACGGCCACGAAAGCTGGCAAGACAGTCTGAGCCCACATGATTCGTCCATCGGCACGGGTACAAAATGTAGCGTCGCCAGACTAGACATATTTTGGTTAATTTCTCATATACAAGACGGTATTGCGGCACATTCATCCAATACTGTGGCTATTTTTCCCACTTAAGTACACCATCAATCGGATGTTCTCCCCAAATATTAAAATACTTGACTACAATACTACGCTACATGAAAAAGCGGTTGCGAAAAGCACTGGATACAATACCTGTCCCACGGGAGAAGCCCAGCGCAGGCCTTGACGCGTGCACAGAATGTGGCGGGCCCTCGCTACCCGGCGCTGGCCGCTGCACTGACTGTGTAGAAAGCTAACATCGGGTTACTGGCCCGACAGGACGAAAATCAGTACAAAGGGCAATCTAACGGTGGACCCGTACCCGCTAATGGGTAATCGTATGCAGGGTTCGGCAGGTATTTGGGTCAAGACAGATAACTGACAGCAATGTCTTCTCGCAGGTCAGTGTGTCTTGAGGAACTGGCATGGCCAGAAATTGAGTCTGCACTCGAAAACGGAACACGGACAGTGATCGTAGCTGTCGGTTCGATCGAACAACACGGCCCACACCTGCCGCTGAATATGGATACGCTAGATGGGGATGAACTCTCGCGCCGAATGGCGGTCGAGATGGGCGATGCTCTTGCCGCTCCCACAATCCGCCCCGGATGCTCGGGACATCACATGGAGTTCCCTGGAACAATAACCGTTCCACCCGAGACATTGATGGATGTCATCCGATCGTACTGCAGGTCACTCGATACCCACGGCTTCGAACACATCGTGCTTGTCCCGACCCACGGTGGGAACTTCGGGCCGGTCAAAACCGTGGCACCAGACATCGCACGTGACCTCGAAGCCGCAGTAATTCCGCTCGCTGACCTCGATGACCACATGCAGTTGCTGAATGAGGGACTCAGCAAGGCCGGTATCGAGTACGAGCAGGATGTTATTCACGCCGGGGCCGCCGAAACAGCGATTGTACTAGCTATCGATGAGGGACTCATCAGGACGGAGGCTATCGAACCCGGGCCCGAAGGTGATATTTCGCCGGCACGGTTGCTAAGCGAAGGGTTCAAATCAATCACAGAAAACGGTGTCCTCGGTGACCCGACAGCGGCAACCACCGAGGCCGGGAAAGTGATCATTCAAAACGTCGTCGAAGCGTACGTCGAGCAGGTCAAGGCCGAACGTAGTGCGACCTAACCGAATGCGTAGGCGTGCGGTCAGCCGTGTTGGACGGTAACTGCGGTGAGACGGGATGCCGACGGCACAGCAACTCTCAGTTGCTTTGTTGTGTTGGCAGATGCTGACCCAGTCCGATAGTGTCGACCCTATCAGTGCAGCAGCGTTTCAGGGGCTGTAACTCCGTGTTGTAGTTACCAAAGCAACAGGGGCGTTCAATCGACCAAGTCCCACAAGCTAACACGGCCTCCTCGTGTAACGTGTCTGACGGCTAGGCCCGCGGTAGTGAACCAGAGCGCGACTTCGAGGAAGAACGACGGACTCCAGAGGTAGTACACGAAGAACGGCCTTGGTGAGAGCGACAGTGGGTCCGCCGGAATGACAACAGGCCAAAACAGAAAGACTGCGTCGCCGGCGCGGCCGTTGAGAACGACGTGGACAGTGTCGAGGAGGAGATGTAATACCCAGCCAGCTGCCACCGACAAGCCGGTCCGGCCTGAGAGAGCCAGCGGGAGCACCACGATGACGAGTAGCGCAGAGTGACCGATTGAATGATAGAGAGAGGTGACACCGACCGTTGCTAGCGGCTTGTCCACTACGTCCGGCACTGCGGTCCCGACCACAAGCCACAGCGGCGACAACCGCGACACCCGTCCCAGAAGCGCGGCCACGAGCAAGTGTGTTGGGAAGAGCATACAGAAGGGTAGGGACAGAGACGTATCAACGCTGCCGGTCGAACCACTCGCGGGGAAGGCGACCGCTGGCGACGAGGAAGTCTCGGAGGAACACCGCGAGCGACGGGGCGATGACGACCGGTGTGAGCTTGAAGACCAGTTCTGTCGGCGCCGTAGGGACGAGTGCGGCAGTAATGAACACCATCTGGACGCCGGCGAGATACTTCCCGAGGTCACTGTCAGGCCGCTCAAAGACGGGCCGGTTTTGGTATCGCCGCCAGCGAATACCGCCGACGTAGACGTAACGAGCAGCCGACAGTGAGAGGTACAAGGCGGGAAGCTGACCCCAAAGGACTGCGACAAGCGGTGCGACCACGAACCCGAAAGTGTCGAAAGCTATGTCCAACCGCGTGCCCAATTGGGTTTGCTTACCGACGGTTCGGGCAACGGTGCCATCAAGCTTATCCAGCACGACGCCAGCACCGTAGCAGGCCGCCGGAACCCAGACGAGATCGGTCGTCGCCGGCACCACGAGAAAGCCAGCGACGACAGCATAAAGCCCACCGCGAAGTAGCGTCACCGTGTTCGCGATCCCGAAGGTGTAGCGCCAAGGGTTACCGGCGGCCGGCGTGACACTGAGCTTTCGGCCGACGTACCAGAGCTGTCCGGCCCAGCAACAGCCTGCGACGACCGCCGGGTGGAACATCCAATGGGTCATCGCGTCTGCGGGAAACAGCACGCCGACAATGGCAGCGATAATGAACCCGCCGACAACCGAAAGTTCGACAGGGACCCCGCCGTCACCGTGTTTCTCGGCCATCGACACCTCCCGGCCGCCATTCATCCGCCGCTACAGTAGCACAGCTCATCGCAGCAGCGCAACGAGGACCGTCAGCAGGACAAGCTGTGCGACCTTGTCGACTGCCCCCAGTGTTCCAACATCAGCCGGGAACGATTTTGGCCCGGTGGCGAAGTTGACGTAGTACCACAACAGTATCTGGACGAGCGTGAACGGGACACCGACGGCGTAGACGAGTCGGCGTCGAATACCCAGGATAACCAGCACAATAGCGCCGAGAAACCCCAGCCCCGCGAGGATAAAGCTGATACCTATACCAGATGGGGCTAGCCTGACACCGAGCAGGAGGTGTATCGCGGCCGTGACCAGTGCCGCGACGACACCGATCCAGTGTCGGCTGTCTAGCGAAGCTACATCAAGTGAAGGTCCCTGTGTCTCCGTCGCGGCCATGGGTTTGATTCGACTTTCAGTCATATAACAACACTCCCAAATGTGTCGCTCACCGCTCGAAATCCGGCCGTTGAAGCCCGGTGATTCTGGTACAGGCCTCGGCGTCGAGTCGCTGTCCAGCGGCGTCTATGTTCTCGACGATATGAGATGGTGTCGTACTGGACGGAATTGGAACGACGCCCTGTGTGACGTTCCACGCCAGCACCGCTCCGGCTGGTGATAAGCCAAACGCCTCCGCGATATCCACCAGAACTGGTTCGTCAAGCAATCCGGGAGCCGACAGCGGCGAGTGTGCGACGACCCTAATGCCTCGCTCGTGACAGTACTCGACGAGGTCAGTCCGTGGCTGGTACGGATGGCGCTCAACCTGGACGAGTGCCGGCCTGACAGTCCCGCTCTCGATGACCGTCTCCAGTTGGGGCTGCGAGACGTTACAGAGCCCGAGCGTGCGCGCCCAGCCCCGCTTGTGGAGGGTTTCCAGATTCGCCCAGGCTCGCTGGAGCGAGACCGAGTCGGTCTCGATGTCGCCCGCGTCGTCCTCGGGGAAGGTCAATGCCTCCTGGCGCTCGATTGGTTTCTCGGCCAGTCGATCTAAGCGCCCGCTGTGAGCCCACGCCTCTGGCCAGTGTAATGCGTAGCAGTCGAACGCGTCGATGCCTAACTCGTCGAGACTGCCCCGACAGGCCGTAAGCATGTGCTCCTGACGATGGTTCGTGCGCCAGACTTTCCCGAGCAGGAACACCTGATGCCGGTCGGGCGCGCCCGGAGCGGCAAGGATACGGCCGATACGGTGTTCATTACCGTACAGTTCGGCGCTGTCGAGCAGTCGGTAGCCGGCATCGAGGGCCGCCGCAATGGAGTCCGCGCGGTCGACGTACGTTCCGTTGCGGTAGCGGGAACAGCCAAACCCGACGGCCGGGAGCCGAATCGCTTGCTCTTGGCTACTGTTCGGGGTGACTGTCGGTGCTGGCTGAGGGGCGGCCGCCACGCCGTAGTCGGACACGGACTCCGGCCCACTCGTCTCCGCAGTCGTCTCAATCGCGTTACAGACCGCGACAACGTGGGCGCCACGGCGGCCCGTCTTCCGCGACGGAGAACCACGATTGACACTGGCCGCAAGCGACTCCACCGGGTCGAGATAGCGATACGGTTGTGTGGGGTGCTGGGCGGGCGCGTCGATGTATTCGCGGCCGACGCGACCATACTGAACGGCTGAGGGGCTGTCGGCCATTGCGCCGGTCCCGCGGAGATACAGCGAGCCGTCGTCGCCGTGGAGTTCGAGCCCGTAGAACTCGCGACTCCGGTGTGGCGCGTAGAAACTCGCGGTTAGCCGCACGGTCAGACCGCCGTCAAACGCGAGCGTCGCCTCAATGTGGCTCGGGACGGACGGCCGTTTTGCCTCCCGCTCGGGCCAGCTATCGAG
The DNA here is from genome assembly GCF_030848575.1 of Haloarcula sp. H-GB4. NCBI lineage: Archaea > Methanobacteriati > Methanobacteriota > Halobacteria > Halobacteriales > Haloarculaceae > Haloarcula > Haloarcula sp. H-GB4. The sequence continues at coordinate 49,072 of NZ_JAVDDX010000003.1, forward strand.
TGCAGTAGCGGACTGGACGGATTTGACGGGGCCAAACCACGAGATCAGCAGCGCGAGCGGATAGACACCGCCGTCGTAGAGCGGCCCAATAGAGAGAAACGAATCGGGCCGGTCGTGCCAATCGGTCACGCGGCCGACGTGAGCGTGGGCGTATCCTAGCTGGACGGGACCCATACGACCGTCGGCGAGCAGTCGTCCAGCACGACGCTGTGACGGCCCCTGGGGCGTGCCCGGGGCACAACCAAGCGCCAGATTCCGGTCCCGGGCCAGCGCAAGCAAATCGGCGGCGGCCGCCTCTTCCAGTGCCAACGGCTTCTGCGAGTACACGTGTCGCCCTGCTTCGAGTACCGTTCGAGTCACCGATGCGTGGGCAGCGTGGTTCGTCAGGTTCACCACCAGCGGAGCGTCGACGGCGGTGAGCGCGGTGTCGAGGTCGGTAAACGCCGGGCAATCGTGTTCCGCGGCGAGTGCCTTCGCCCGGTCCGCTTCGAGGTCACAGACGCCCGCCAGCGAGAGCGGGCCATCTGCCAGCTCTGCCGCGTACTCCGCCGCGATACTGCCCGCACCGACGAACAGACAGTGCACACTCCGATAGAGGCGTCCTCACATATATATCATATCGACAGTGGGGTTTTATTCGCCGCCGCCGAATGCCAGACGTGACAGAACCGGGGATGAGCCGGCTGGGGACGGCGTACTTGCGCGCGTTGCAGGCGCTGGGCCGGCGGATTCCGTACGGAACGAACGTCTACGAGCGCGAGTGGGACGTACTCGTCGTCCTCGACGCCTGTCGAGCGGATCTGCTACGGACGGTTGCCCCCGATATCGAGTTGTTCGATTCCGTCTCGACGGTCCGCTCGATCGGGAGTTCGTCCTCGGAGTGGCTCGAAAACACGTTCCTCGGTCATCCGGAAACAGCCCACACCGTCATGGTCACCGGCAACACGTGGACAGACCGGTATCTCGATGCCGATGCCTTCGCCGCGCTGGACGAAGTCTGGAAGTACGCGTGGGACGAGGATTTGAACACCGTCCCGGCCGCGGCTATCACAGACCGGGCCATCGCGCAAACCCGGTGTCTGGACCCCAAACGGTTGGTCGTCCATTACATGCAGCCACATCACCCGTTTATTCCCGACCCGCTGGATAGTGACGGCGGGCTGGCCCGCAATGGAAGCCACAGTAACACGGCGAATCCGTGGGTTGCGCTCCGCCGCGGCGAAGTCTCGCCGGAGTGCGTCTGGAACGCCTACGAAGCAAACCTGCGGTACGTCCTTCGGGAAGTCGAAGCACTCGTCAAAAACGTCGACGGCCGAATCGCCGTCACCGCAGACCACGGTAATCTCTTCGGGGAGTGGGGGCTGTACGGCCATCCGATGCACACGCCAGTCCCGGCGCTACTGGCCGTGCCGTGGGCTGAGACGAGCGGCGTCAATCACGGCCAGCGCGAGCCCGAACTGACGCCACCCGAGCCACTCCCGGTTTCGCGTGTCTACGGTGCTGCGAGTGACAGGGACCGACTCGACTCGCTTGGATACTTATAATTCTTGCTGAGATACCTTTTAGTCCGAGAAAGCCTGGATTGAAGACGTGCATCCCCGGAGCCGTCGCCGCGTTCGAGCTGGGTCGCACCGAACCATCGGCACCGGTTCACACTCACGCCGCCAGGAGCCAGTATAATGCCCGCCAAAGCGCTGTACTTTACTGGCTCGGAATCAGTCAGGGTCGACGAAGAGACGGTGCCCGACCCTGGTCCCACAGAGGTCCGTGTCCGGACAGAATTGTCGGGCATCAGTCCCGGAACGGAGCTGTTGGTGTACCGCGGTGAGGTCGATTCGGAGCTTACGACTGACGAGACGATCGACGCCCTCGACGGCACATTCTCGTATCCCCTGCAGTACGGCTACGCTGCGGTCGGCTGTGTCACCGCCGTCGGGGAGACGGTTGACGACGGCTGGCTGGACCGGCGTGTGTTCGCGTTCAACCCACACGAAAGCCACTTTCTCGCCGAGCCGTCGTCGCTCATCCCCACGACATTACCACCGGAACAGGCAGTATTCATCCCGAACGTCGAGGCGGCGGTCAACTTCGTGATGGACGCCCGGCCGCGTATCGGCGCTCGGGTGGTCGTCTTCGGCCAGGGCCCGGTCGGGCTACTGACGACCGGACTCCTAGCCGAGTTTCCGCTGTCGTCGCTCGTAACAGTCGACCCCTGTGCTGGCCGCCGTCGACTCTCGGAAGCGCTCGGTGCAAACCGGTCGGTCTCCCCGGGGAATCTCAGTGACGCCGACGCCGACATCACCTTCGAACTCTCGGGGAACCCCACCGCACTCGACAGGGCGGTCGACGCCACTGGCTATGCAGGCCAAGTCATCGTCGGGTCGTGGTACGGCTCGAAGGACGTCTCACTCGACCTCGGGCACCACTTCCATCGGAGCCACATCCGCTTTCGCAGCAGTCAGGTGAGCCGAATCGACCCGGACCACGCGGACCGCTGGGACAAGGACCGCCGACTGGACGTTGTTCGGTCGTGGTTGAGTGACACCGACCTCTCAGCGCTGCTGACACACGAAATCGACATCGAACGTGCGGCCGACGCGTATCAACTCCTAGAGAACCGGCCAGATGACGCAGTCCAGGTCGTGTTGACGTACAGCTGACACCCGAAATTTAGGTTTGCCCCGACCGTTTGTGCAGGCATGTACGCGACGACAGTGCGGACCGAGTTCGTGGCACAGCACTACCTCACTGTCCCAAACCCGGGCCTCGAAGGTGACCCACACTCACACCACTACAGAGTTGAGCTGTGTTTCCGGGGCCCCGAACTCAACGAGTTCGATTACATCGTTGACATCGACGATGCCGACACAGCCCTGTCGTCACTCGCCGGCCGGTACCGGGACACGATGCTCAACGAACTCCCGGAGTTCAAGGGGTACAACCCCAGCGTCGAACGGTTCGCCCGGGTCATCTTCGAACGTGTCATGGAGCATGTCACCGACGAGACAGTCACCGAACTGTCAGTCACCATCTGGGAGGACGACGAGGCTGCTGCAAGTTACGACGCCGCCGTATGAGGGTCGGACTGACGCTGTACGGGAGCCTCGACGAGCAGTCGGGCGGGTTTCGGTACGATAGAAAACTCGTCGAGGGACTTCGTGACGCCGGAAACACCGTCGAGTGTATCCAGCTCCCCTGGCGTGACTACCACAGAGGACTCCTCGACAACGGGTCGCGCAAGCTCCGCCGGCGACTGGACGTCGACGTCGACGTTATGTTGCAAGACGAACTCGCCCATCCGTCGCTCGTCCGCACGAACCGTGCCCTCTCATACCCGATCGTCAGCATCGTCCATCACCTACGGGCGAGCGAGCCGCGCCGACTCGCGCCGCTGTACCGAGCAGTCGAGCGACGCTATCTCGGGACTGTTCGGGGCGTCGTCTGTAACAGTACTACGACCCGAGGCGTCGTGACCGACTTGGGCGTCAACCCCAACAACACCGTCGTTGCGCCGCCGACCGGGGACCGGTTCGCCCCCGAAATCGACCGGTCAACAGTCGAGCAACGGGCCACCACCGAGCCGCTACGAGTCGTTTTCGTCGGGAACGTCACGCCTCGAAAGGGACTGGATACGCTCGTCGACGGTGTAGCCAAGGCAGATGCCGACATCGAACTGACCGTCGTTGGTCGCCCTGCCGACGCGGCCCATGTTACTGCGGTCCGGAACCGCGTCCGAGAACACGGTCTGGATGACCGCGTACAGTTCACGGGGCGGCTTCTGGATTCCGAACTGGCGAGCACGCTCCGGTCGAGCCACGTTCTCGCAGTGCCGTCCCGATACGAGGGATTTGGCATCGTCTACCTGGAGGGGATGAGCTTCGGACTACCGGCGCTCGCCACCCGGGCGGGCGGAGCAGCCGACATCATAACTGATGACAAAACGGGGGCACTCGTCGACCCCGACGATTCGGCAGCTGTCGCCCGCGAACTGGAGCGGTTCGCTACCGACCGGGACCGACTGGCCGAAATGGGGTGGGCCGCAAGACAGAGCTATGAGGCGCATCCAGACTGGGAGGCGACGGTAGCGCGTGTCCGCGGCCTGCTGTCCGACATCGTACAGCCCGCGGAGGTGCCGGCGTGACGGGGTCCTTCCAGCGGTATCTGCGGGCCAAGCAGACTATCGACGACCGCGCGGTGGACCGCCGGCTGATCGAAACCCTCCGCGAGCAGTTGGCGGCCCGGGCAGCCGACACTGACGGACCACTACGTGTCCTCGAAATCGGGGCTGGCATCGGCACGATGCTCGCTCGCTTCGTCGAGTGGGACGTGCTTCCTGCGGGCGATATCCGCTACACAGCGGTCGATATTCAGTCAGAGAACCTGGCCCACCTGCCCGACTATCTCCGTGACTGGACCGCCGACCGGCAGATATCAGTGGGAGACAGTCCACCCGTCCTGGAAGGCGAAAACCGACGGATTCGGATTGAGACGGTCCAGGCCGAAGCGGTTGCATACGCCGAAGCCGCCGACGGGGAGTACGACCTCCTCATCGGGGCCGCCCTGCTCGACATTCTCGACCGTGAAGAGCTGGCGACGCTACTCGAACCGCTTGCACCCGGTGGTCTGTACTACTTCCCGATCACGTTCGACGGCGCGACGCGTTTCCAGCCCAGCCATCCGGCCGACCGAGCGATCGAGGGTCACTATCACGACCACATGGACGCAAAACAGGGCGGAGACAGCCGCGCCGGCGGCACCGTGCTTGCCCGACTCCAGCGCCTCGACGGCACGACGCTCTCGGCGGTGGCCGGATCAGACTGGATCGTCCGGCCTATAGACGGAAGTTACCCGGCAGACGAAGCCTACTTTCTCCGCTACATTCTCGATACAATCGGAGATGCAGTCGATGAGGTGACAGGTAACGACTTCGAGGACCTTGAGACCTGGCTGGCACGCCGGCGAGAACAGGTCGCTGCAGCCGAATTACTGTATTACACACATCAGCTGGATTTCTTTGGGTGTATCGACTCGTAAACCGGTGCTACTGACTGATTTCCAAACACAAACATAGGTCAGTTCCTGAATACCTATGTGACAAATACGCAGGTAACTCTGGTTCAGATTGACAACTATGGCCCGTGGACAACAACGCCCGAACCACGCCGCGAGGTTGACCTCCAGACGTTACAGTCGCGTCTGTTCGCTGATGTCTCGCAGTTGGTTGGCAACATGGACGGGTACGCCTTCTTCGGCAGGTTCGACAACATGGTCGCCGTCACAAACGGCCTCGATGCGTCCGATCATATCCGCATCCAGGAGTCGTTAGGCAACCGCTATCCGGTGACGGTAAGCATGAGTCTCGAAGCCCGTTCCTCGCCCGTCCAAGCCCTAGGTACCGCCTCCCGTCGCCTCCAGGATACCGGAAGCGCTCAGGACAGTACCCGCCGGGAAGTCCTCCAGGGGGACCCCGCTACCAGTCGGAGTGACGATGATGTTCAGATTGCGCATTTCGATGTCAACGACGCCACAGGCAAGTACACTGACCGCCTCAACGAGTTCGATACTTTCATTCGCATCGAGCAGGGCTACGCGGAACTGATGCGATATCTCCGGGAAGCGCATGAGTCACTGGCATTCTTTGTTGGCGGCGACAACGTCATTGCCGTCTGTTCGGAGATGGGCGCATCGGCATATCGGGATACGATCACCCACGTTCGAGATACCGTAGATGTAGACCTGAAGGTCGGCGTCGGTCGGGCACGCACCGCCCAAACCGCGGGCATGACTGCAAAACACGAACTCGAACACTGTCGAGACACCGGTTCGGCCGTTGAACTCGGCTGGCAGTAGCGAATACGGGCACGTACCCGAACATAGACCGAATTCGGCTGAGTGCCATTGGGTGTGGAGAAGGAATGTCATATAAGTGGTACTCGGATGTGGTATACTCCTTTGCTACCTCAGGGGCGCATATTTGTATCTAAGCTTCCGCATACAGCCAGCATATCGATGTGAAAGGGTACACTCATCGACAGGTGCCCATACCGAGAGTTGTTTTTGTAGAAATGTTATTGAAGCAGATATCAATATGTAGCTGCCAACGAACGCCGCCAGTTCAACGAGTTACACACAGGAATGCAGACGGCTTGCGTGTGTCGTCACTCGTCGGTTTCGCGGCGGATCATGGCTGTCGCCTCGTATGAAATAACCAGTTCGTCGTCCTGATTCAGACCTTCGTAGCGGGCGGTGAGGTACCCCCGGCTCGGATCACTGTCAGAGGGACGTTTGTCGATGATTTCGGTTCGTAATCGTAGCGTATCACCGGGCTGGAGTGGCTGGTGCCAGCGGAGATTGTCGACGCCGACGCCAGCCTGTGTTGCCATGTCCTCGCTGGTCTCGACGTTGAGACGCATACAGATCGCGGCGGTCTGCCACCCGGAGGCGACTAGCCCGCCAAAGACTGAGTCCTTCGCTGCCTCCTCGTCGGTGTGGAACGGTTGTGGGTCGTATTTCTTGGCAAATTCGACGATCTCGGATTTCGACACAGTGTAGCCATCCGACTGGCGCACGTCGCCGACTGCGACATCCTCGTAAAATTGCATATAATTATGAAGATGATGGACAGATAAAAATCCGACGTGGTACAGCCGCTGGTAAAATCCGAGTTGCCGCGATGAGATTGACGACACGGGATACATGTATATCGTATATCCATCTTAAAATATATATTGTAGTTGTTACATAGATACGATGTCGATATGCCCTCCAGCAGTCTTGCACTCCTCTCGGCGACCAGTGAAGAGTGGCGTTTAGCACGCGAAGACCTCCACATCAGAAATGCCACTGACACCAAGCATGATATCCAGGTGAAAATATACGATGACGAGGAATGGTGTCATACAGCACACTATCATCTTCTGGCAGGCCAGTCGGGGTGCTCGGTCAGCCTGTTACAGGACGGCTGTTACAAGGTTAAGGCCGTTCTCGACGGACAGCACGAGTCAGTCACTGCCGTTACAGTCTCTGATGAGCCTGAACAGACCATCTTCATCCACATTCAGAACGACAGGCTCACCATTGAACAAGGAGTGACTCCCTCGAGTCACTGAACCGACTTGTCGCTTCGTCCTACTCGAAGTACTTCCGCGCTGAAGCGCGAGGAGTCCCACGGTGGGACAGGGGGTCCAGAAACGACCTGTTCTCGCGGGCATACTCCGCCCGTATACTTGTCGAACAGGCGTGGTACGAATCCCAATTGTCAGCTTTATTCCCGCCGTGAAAGGCGGTTTCGCCTCGAGTTATCGTAACTAAGATTGAGTTAGCTCATCTTTAACACCCATCCGAACAAAATAACAAATTGAATGAGCCCTGCATCTACATCGAACAGGTCCCCTGAATCTGCCGATCCTGTGTCGGGCTATCGCGACAGGCTCAGGTCGATTTATCGCGATTATATCGGCGAACCGGATAAAGAGCGAGACATCTATATCGGGTTTGGCCTCTTTTTCGCAGGAGTCACCCTGGCCGTTGTCGGATTCGGCCTCTTTTTGTACAGTAACGCTCTGGAATCCGGGAGTACGCTGTACTGGCAGATCCGAGAGGTCGCACTCGTCGTCGGATTCATCGGACTGCCCTCCGTGCTATTGAGCGTCGTCGTGCTCCTCCCAGTGGGTTTGAAGACCCGAGTTATCAGTGCCGCTGGCACAGTGTTCTGTCTCGCTGCAACTGTGATTCTGGTTGACGTTTTTCCGTACGGGTGGACGACCAGTGAGGGAATCAACGGGAGCGTCTGGACGATCAGCGTCTACGCTACTGGCCTAGTTACACTTGTCGCTTCGACAGGAGCGGCACTGGTCGCACACTACCTCGAGCGCGCGACAACGCCAGCTGAGTCAGCCGAGCCGGTTGACTCGGCCGAGAGTGAGTCAGAGTCAGTCAGCAAAGCAGACGTAGACAGCGACATAGAGCAAGCGATGGAAGGGGCGGAGCTATCCTGGGGCGGCGTCGAACAACAGCCCAAGACCAAGCGGCTGAATCTGGATATGCCGGACACAGACTCCGACCTCGACCAGACGGCCATCGAGAACTCCGAGGCGACCACGACACGGGCCGACAGCAACGATGTTGACGACGCAGTAGATGGACTCAGGCAGTTGCAAGGTGGCCAATCAAAGACGGATCGAAGTACTGGAACCGAAGAGCAGGTCAACGCTCTTACCGAGTTCCGGAATGAGCAGGCCGAAGACGATGATGTGGAAACTGGTGTCGAAGAGCAAAAGGGCCTTATGAGCCGTCTTCAGTCATTGTTCTTCGAATAAACAGTCTAATTGGTCCCTACGCCGTCTACTGTGGCAGTTTCGTTGGGTTGGTTTTACCATGTTAGTATCCCCCTACACTTTCTTCGCTCCAAAGTTGGTACGTAAGTTGTAATTTGTTCTATAGTATAGGCTAGTTTTTTCAACTTGGTGGGAGGAATACAACCGTATGCCCCAAGGTCTCGATGTCGGTACGATGAACCTCCTGTCTGCACGTCAAGATGGGAACGAGACAGTGTTCGTGCAGCAGCGGAACTCCTTTGTTGAAATTGACTACAGCGACATGGCCGAACAAATGCTGTCGAGAAGTGACGTTCTCCACATTCGCAAGGATGATCGGGTCTATATCGTTGGCGATGACGCTCTGAATTTCGCGAACATCTTCAGCGAGGAGACACGCCGACCGATGCAGGCCGGGATTCTCTCAAGCGACGAGCAATCAGCCATTCCGATGATTAAGCTCATTACTGAGCAGGTGGTTGGGCAACCGGAGTACCCGAATGAGCGTCTGTTTTTCTCAGTTCCTGCAGACCCCATCGACGCTGATGTTTCAACGCTTTATCATCAAAAGACGGTTGAGTCTCTCCTTACTGATATGGGATACAGCCCAGAGCCGATCAATGAGGGGATGGCCGTCATCTACTCGGAACTTGCAAATCGTGAGTTCACTGGTCTCGGCATCAGCTTTGGCGCTGGGATGACCAACGTTTGTCTGTCGTACTATGCAGTCCCCGTAATGAAGTTCTCCATCGCACGCGGTGGTGACTGGATCGACGAGCAAGCTGCACAGGCGACCGGCACGCCCGTCGATAAGGTTACTTCTGTCAAGGAAGAAGACTTCGCACTCAACTTTGAGACGGATGTCGGTGGTATCGAGGGGGCGCTGAGCATCTATTACGACAATCTCCTCGACTATGTCATCGAAAACATCATCAGTGAAGTTGATGAGGAGGACGTCGAGGAAGGATTGGATGTCCCGGTCGTTGTGACTGGCGGAACATCGAGTCCTGATGGCTTTGAAGAGTTGTTCGCCGAACGGATCAATGACTCCGAGATACCGTTCTCGATTAGCGATGTCCGCCAGGCCGAGAATCCACTGTATAGCGTTGCGCAGGGAGCACTCGTTGCAGCGCGGTCGGAAGAAGAGCGCGAAGGGCAAACCGAGCAGCCCGAAGAACCAGACGCCTCCGCTGAGTAACGGGTACTCCCGCATCGAAGCACTGCTCGCCGGCATCAACCAGTATCTTCGCTTGGTCCTCGTTCCAGATGACACAACTGACGTTGAATGTTACTCAGTTTCGTCTCCGTTTTCGTCGGCTTCAGTGTCCCCGTTTTGACTGTCCGCATCGTTCTCGTCAAAACTGGCTGTACCCTCCTCGCTTGATTCACTTTCGCTCTCGTCGATAACGCGGTTCAATTCGTCAGCAGCGTCCTGTCGGAACTTGTTAGCATCAGACCCCAGAGAGATGCCGACCGCAACACCAGCCTGTTCAAGCGAGAACTCTGGTCGGTCTGTGGATTCGTCACTCTCTGGAATCGGGACACTGGGTGTCCGGCCAGTATTCTCGGGTTTACCGGGGGTAGGATCAGGATGCTGGTTGAACCGGGCAAAGGCGAATTCCCAGGACTCTGGAGAAGGTGCCTCGTTGTGATGAGACGTAGAGAGGTCTGCGAAGCCGCACGATTCACAGACAATCGCCGTCTGGTTACCGGTAGCAAGCGTATACGTGCTGAGGTCGGAGTCGCAGCGGGGACACCGCATATAAGATCATGCGTGTCTCTGCTATACAATGGTTCCGTCAGTTCTCCCCCTCTAGGGAACGAGTTATGAGTTGGGCGACCGATGTTGAAGGCAATGCCGGAGATCGAGATTACGGACACACAACAGGCGGATTTAACGGCAATTCAAGAGGACCTTGAAGACGCATTCATCGAGACATACGGTCATATTCGTACGCAAGATGTGGTTGACTACCTCCTCGATACATACAGACCGCCGGAGCAGCTCGAAGGCGAGCAAGGCCTGAGCCGTCCCGACTACGAGCGAATCGCCTCAGCTGAGTATCCGGAACTCCAGCGAATCGCATCTGAGGTGTCGGAGGTTCCCGGAAGCGGTATTGAAGCCGACGAAATGCGAGGGAAGCTGCTCTCGGCGCTCGGGACAGGTGAACTTGCGACTCGCCTTGCAGATGTCGAACCCGAGACGAAGGCGGACAAAGGTGATGAAGAAGCGGCTACTGGTCCAAATAACTCGGCGGATGCGCCCGGCGACGGACACGATAAGACACAAAGCGATACGTCGGGACAGGCTGGTCTAGCACCCGATACCGGCGAAACAGGTGATGCAACCAAGCCCAACGAGACGGCCAATAACGCCCCGGGAGACACCCTGTCGGTCGCTAACCGTTTGCTGACTGAACATGACGAAAAGTGGACTCGGTCAGATGAAACCGACGAACCATACGAAGTCACGCTCCCAGACGGTTCAACAGTGAGCGCACGGACAAAAGATGACGTACGAAAACTGCTGTTCCAGAACTATTGAGCGGACACTCATTGTAACACTACTATTCCACGGTGACCATCTCTCTATGGGGTCACGTCTCGTCGAAGGCTTGCGACTCGCCGTCGGATGTGTCCTCGAGGTAGCCGACTCGACACTGTGGACAGACATCGCCGGGAAAGTACGACGATTCACTCACAGGGAGTTCGAACTCACATCTTGGGCACCGATATGTGGGATCTGAGTCAGTTGTTGTACTCTCTAAGTCGTCCGCTGTGTGCAAACTCTCGTCTCGGCTGTTTTCAGTACTTGATTCTTCAGAAGTTTCAGACGACGGGTGCACAGTGTCTGAAGCATCGTCAATGATGACTGCATCATCGCTATTCGGTGGCGTAGAGTCATCATCATCTGGCTCTTGTGTCGCTGATTCAGACAGGATCACAGCATCGTCGGTCCGCTCCGGTGGTGTCGATGCGGTCACCGCCGTGGATGCATCACTCATTTCTGCATCCGAGGATGGGTCTGCGACCGTGTCCAGAGCGTCCGCCGTCGGTTCGGAAGCATCGGTTGATTCCGTTTCCGCCGCCTGACCCGTGTCTGTTGCCTCGGTCTTGCCCTCTGCATTCTCTCTCCGTCCCACTTGCCGCTCGGTTTCGGCTGTGTATTCGGCATCGTCCGACCGCTCGTCATTTGCTGTCGATTCCGCTATGTTGGATATCAAGCCTCGATTCTCAGAGATATGGCGGATATGTCCACATCGCTGGCAAGACCTGTATTCCCGAACGGTTAGAACAGTGCCGCGCTCGCCTTCATCGTACGACTCCTCTATTTTCGAATCTCCAAATTCATGTCCAAATAGTTCACAGCGCATCCCCATGCATGGCCATTTACTTCGTGTAGGTAAGAAGGTATTCACACTCAATGACACCTATATCTCGGTAGGCTCAGGCGAAGCCGTCTATGACTGTGATCGCTAAATGCAGTTGCTGATACTGACGGGGAACTTGCCCGGGTAGATAGCCCCGATAGCGATCTTGCTGCTCCCTGCTCACAGTCCAGTGAGTGGTATGGCTCCGTCGGAAGGCGTCTCAGGCAAAATATAGAGTCGGCGTGGACCAGCGCGGGTCAAAACCGAACGAGGTCGGTGTCTTGAAGTCGGTCTGGGCCTTGGCAGGGATATGTCGATGACTGAGGAGTGGGACGCCGCCAGTGTTCGTGACCTGCACGACGACCTCGTCTCGCTGCACGGCCCGGTCGAACGCACAAGCGACCACGGCGCCGACGCCAGCGCCGACCCTGGCGAGGGAGTTCGACAGCTGGTGACGACGATTCTCTCACAGAACGTAGCTGACGAGAACACACGCCGCGCTTCCGAGGCACTGTTCACGGCATACGGCGACTTCGCGGCTATTGAAGCCGCAGACCACGACGAACTGGCCGACACTATCCGCGTCGCCGGGCTCCCTGACCAGAAGGCCGCCCGCATTCAGCGGGCGCTTGCGGCCATCCGCGAGGAAACCGGTGGGGCCTACTCGCTTGCCTTCCTCGACGCCATGCCTACCGACGAGGCGAAAGGCTGGCTCACCGACATCAAGGGCGTCGGCCCAAAGACCGCCAGCGTCGTCCTGAACTTCCACTTCGGGAAGCCGACAATGGCTGTCGACACCCACGTCGAGCGGGTCTCCAAGCGGTTTGGGCTGGTGACCGAGTCGGCAACCAACAAGCGCGCCCACGACGAGCTAGGCGCACTCATTCCCGACGAGCTGACCTACCCGCTGCACGTCCTGCTGATTACCCACGGCCGGGAGTTCTGCTCAGCACGTAATCCCGACTGTGCTAACCCCGTCTGCGAGCGCTACTGCAGTTGCGAAGAGTGTTAGCGCCGGACGACGGCACAGAATGTCGGAACACATTGTATGGGCTAGTGCTGATTTTCAACGGTAAGCTGGTGACAGACAAAGTCATCAACTTGTGATCGGGAGATAATTTCACCGCCGTTTCAGGCGAGTGGGTCGAGGTTGTCGTGGCCCGTAGTTGTGCGTGAGACGGACACCGATTAGACGGCTTCTGGAGATGAACGAAATCAGGACGCTAGTGCGAACTCAGCCGGTCGCTCCGGCTTCCACTTCGAACGATGACAGCCAGCGCGACGGTGCCGATGACAGCGATAATCGCTCGGCCGCCGAGTCCCAGCGACATCCCGGCGAGCGACGCGAGCGTGTTTGTCAACAGGAACAGCACGACGACGGGGAGAACCCAGCTAACGGTCAGAAGCCACGGCTTTGCTACCCATTCGAAACGGTCAGTTCCAGCGCGAAACTCGGCCAGCGCTTCCCCACGCAGCAGCCAGCCGACGATGACAGTGAACGCGAACAGCCCGACGGTCAACATCAGGTCTGCGAGCGTGCCGGAGACGAACTGGAACACCGAGCTTGTGAGTGCCAGCCCGCTCCCAGTGGCCGCAAGCAGGACCGAGACCAGCACTGTGGCCCGACGTCGTGGGACGCCGAAGCTGTCGACGAGCGTTGCCACCGGCGTCTCAAGCAGGCTGATACCGCTGGTCACCGCAGCCATCAGCACGGTTGCGAAGAACGCAGTCGCGACGAGTTCACCGCCCGGGAGCGTCGCAAATGCCGTCGCGAGCGCGACGAACAGCGCACCGGGGCCGCCCTGTCCGGGGTCGACACCCTGAGAAAACAGCAGCGGAATGACGACCAGTCCAGCGAGGACACCGATGAACGTGTTCGAGACTGCGATGACAAGTGTATCCCGCGGGAGCGATGCGTTGTCGTCGAGGTACGAGGCGTACGTCAGCATGACTCCGGCGCCGAGCGAGAGGGTGAACAGTGCCTGTCCCGCCGCTGGCCCGATGACGCTCAGGAAGTTCGCGGCGAGGTATTCGGCGTCGAAACTGAGATAGAACGCGTAGCCGGCGGCCGTCCCCGGTTGGGTGGCCGTCCACACGGCGAGGCCGAGCAGGATAATCACGACACCGGGGAGCATCACCTTCGAGACGCGTTCGATACCGTTGCTGATGCCGAAAAAGACGATGGCGGCAACGATACCGAGGAACAGCAGGTGAAAGGCGACCGCTTCGAGGCCGAAGCTCATTGCCCCGAAGTACTGCTGGGGCTGCGCGAAGTACGTCCCAACCGGCGAGACCAGTGTGTATCGGAGAATCCACCCGCCGACGACAGAGTAGAACGAGAGGATGACCAAGGTCGTCAGGACGTTGAACGCGCCCAGCCACGACCCCCAGCGGGAGCCGGTGAGCGAGCGCAACGCCGCGGTTGGTGTCTGCCGGCCACAGCGTCCGAGGACGAACTCAGCGAGCAGTCCCGGGACGCCGATGCCGACGACGACAAGCAGGTAGACGATGAGGAACGCGCTGCCACCGTTTCCGGCGGTCAGCCACGGGAACCGCCAGATGTTCCCCAGACCCGCCGCACCGCCGACGGCGGCAAGCACGAAACCGAGGTTCGATATCCATGAGTCACGATCGGACATTCGTGTACAGGTCTGTTCAGTGGGTACTCAAGTTCCTGTTGATTCGGTTGCTTGCGTGTAATCAGGAAGGAATTAGGTAGCCGACAGTCCAGCCCGCGTCCGAACTGCCGTCCGTCGTTCCACAGGCGACCGCCCGCAGGTGGGTGCCAGAGACGCGATACAGCTGAGAGTCCGTCTCAGACCGCGAGGTACTCCGCGATCGCGTCCTCGTCGGCAATCGTGGACGGGCCGAGTTCATCGACGACCGTGCCCCGCTCCATCGCGTAACAGCGGTCGGCCATCTCACGGATGACTCCGAGGTTCTGTTCGACGAACAGAATCGTTGTCCCGAGGTCATCGTTGATCGTCTGCATATCCTGGCTGATCTGGTCAACGATCGAGGGCTGGATGCCCTCGGACGGTTCATCGAGCAAGAGCAGATCGGGGTTCGACACCAGTGCGCGGCCGATGGCAAGCATCTGCTGTTGCCCGCCTGAGAGCGTCCCGGCCTCTTGACTGGCTCGTTCTTCAAGCACGGGGAAGTAGTCGTATATCTGGTCGTACAGCGTTTCGTCGCTGTCCGACCGGATGGTCTCGCCCATCTTGATGTTCTGTTCGACGGTTAGCTTGGGGAACACGTCCCGACCCTGCGGGATGTAGCCGATGCCGGCCCGGGCGCGTTCGTCGGCACTCGCGTGGGTCACGTCAGTGCCGTCGTAGCTGATAGTTCCCTCGCTTGGTTCCAGCAGTCCCATCACCGTTTTCAGGAGCGTCGTCTTGCCGACGCCGTTTTTCCCCATCACGCCGACGATTTCCCCCTCCTCGACGGAGAGATCCACGTCCCGCAGTATCGGTGTCGTGTCGTAGGCAGCGGAAACGTTGTCGAGTTCAAGCATCACGACTCACCTCCCAGATATATCCGCTGGACCGCCGGGTCGGATTCGATCTCTTCAATCGGCCCCTCGCGGAACACCTCGCCGTTGTGCAAGACGGTCACTTCTTCGGCGATGCTTGCGACGAAGTCGGTGTCGTGTTCGATGACGATGAAGGCAATCCCTTCCTCCTCGTTGAGCCGCCTGATCCGCTCAGCGATAGCTTCGCGCTCGGCCACGTCAAGTCCGGCAACCGGCTCGTCCAGCAGGAGCAGATCGGGTTCGAGCGCGGCGGCCATCCCGATTTCCAGCTGCTGTTGTTGGCCGTGTGAGAGCTGCGACGCAGCAACGTCCTCATAGCCGGTAAGGCCCGCAGCCTCAATGGCCTCGGCGACCAGCCGCCGTCGCTTCTCCCCGTCAGCGAACTGCTGGACGGGGAGCCTGACGTTCTCTCTGACACTCAGGTCACCGTATACGGACGGAACCTGAAATTTCATACTGATACCACGGGAGACCCGCTCGTGTGGGTCGAGGTCGGTGATGTCGTGGCCGTTGTAGTAGATACTGCCGTCACTCGCCTCGTAGGACCCGGTAATCAGGTTCAGCAGCGTCGACTTGCCTGCACCGTTTGGCCCGATGAGACAGCGGAGCTCTCCCTCGGCGACCGAGAAGTCCACGTCGTCGGTGGCAGTGAATCCGCCGAACTGCTTGACGAGCCCGTCGGTCTGTAGCAGTGTGTCGGTTCTGTCACCTGTTGCCAGTTCCGCGGCAGTCTGTCGAACATTCGGTCCGAGAGAGTCGATGTCGGATTCAGTTTCAGTATCACTCATTAGTCACTCACCTCACTCGGCGCGTCGGGTGCGTCGGCTCCGCTGGCTTCACCCGGGCTGAGTCGAGTTTCGACAATCTGATCGTGGAGCCACGGAACGAAGCCGCTCGGAAGGACCAGAATCGTCACCAGCAACAGAGTGCCAAGCAGGACCAGCGCCAGCTCTCCCGCCATCGAAATGCGGAGGTATTCGATGGCGAGCGTTGCGACGACGGCCCCAAGCAGGCTCTTTCGACCGCCGATACTCACCCAGATGACCGGCAGCGTCGCGAACAGCAGCGAAAACACGGTCGGGTCGATGTAGACGTTCCGTGCGGCGTACAGTACGCCGGACAGACCCGCCAGCGCTCCGCCGAGCGTGAACACGACGAACTTGACGCGGGTCACGTTGTAGCCGAACATCTCGGTGCGGTCCTCGTCCTCTCGGACGGCGACCATCACGCGCCCGTAGTCCGAGTTGACGAGGACCCGCAACCCGAGGTACGTCCCGACCAGCAGGAGGAGGACGAGGTAGTAGAACGGGCTGATCTCGAACGATCCGATTCCGATAACCCGCATCGGGAACGGGTTGTACATGAACTGGTAGGAAGCCCCCTCGACGCCAAGCGTCAACACCGGAATGTCCGGCATTCCGTTGAAGCCGCCAAGCGCCGCCTCGCCGATAGCCCACTCGGACCCGGCGGTCTGGGCCATGAACGTGTGCATGACTATCGTCGAGACGAGCGTGATGATAGTCACGTAGACATCCCGCACCCCGCCGTAGAACATGAAGTAGCCCAGTATCGCCGCGCTGAGGCCACCGCCGACGATACCGGCGACGACAGCGGCCGTGATACCGCCCGGAGTCGCATAGTTGATCGAGACGACACCGAACGTGTAGGCCCCGATGCCGAAGAATACGACCTGCCCGAAGCTCAGCACGCCCGAGTAGCCCCAGACGACTGACAGGGAAAGCCCCAGCAGCGCCAGCACCATGAACAGCGACAGCTGTGAGCCGTCACCGAAGGCCGGGTAGACGACAAGGGCCGCGACGGCGACGGCGAAGCCGACCCAGAACCCACGCGATTCCCCGATAGTGTTTGGCCCCTCGAACCGGCTGCGAAACCGACCCGGGAGCGACCTGTTCTCCTCGCCGTTTGCACTGTTTTTCGACATCTAGTCGCTCTCCTGTCTCCGTTTCCGCAGTTGTTCGATGAACCCGGTGATGCCGTCGGGGAGGAACCGGAGGGCGATGAGCGCAGCGACGAGCAACGCGATACGGCCGATGAACGTCCCGTAGAGGTTCGAGAACGTGGCCAGAATCGCCCCAAGAACGCCCCCCGACAGCGCGGTCCCGAGGACGACGCTCGGCCCCCCGACAACGACGGCGACGAACGCCTCAACTAGGAACTGGTCGCCCAGCGTCGGCTGCATCGTGATGACTGGTGCGAACAGCGCGCCCGTCAGCCCGGCCAACGCCGATCCGAACCCGAATGTTAGCATATACATCCGGTCGGTGTTGACGCCCATGGCCTGTGCCGTTTCCTTGTCCTGTATCGTCGCCCGGGCGCGCATCCCGAAGTCCGTCCGGGTGAACAGGTAGTAGGTAGCCAGGAGCAGCCCGATGCTGACGCCGGCCAGGACGATCCGGTACGTCGAGTACGAGAACGCCCCGTACGAGATTGCGCCGAACGGCGTCGCTATCTGGTCGATTGAGTTGCCAAAGCGAATTCGGGCCCCCTGGGTCAGTATCAGGCTGAGCCCGAACGTGGCGACCATCGAATCGGCCAGTCGGTCGTACAGCGGTTCGATGATATCGCGGCCCAGCGTCTGTTGACTGATGTAATTAGGCCAAGCTCCGGAGATAATCACCCGCTCGGTCAGAATCCCGAAGAGGCCGGTGACCAGACCGCCAACGAGCATCGCCACGACGAGCGGGAGGCCGAGTTGCGTCACGGCCAGCGTCGCGGTGTAGGCACCGATGAGGATGAACTCCCCATGTGCCAGATTAATGACGCCCATAATCCCGAAGATGATGGCCAACCCCGCCGCGGCAAGCACGATGAACGCGAAGCTATCGAGGAACTGAAGCGCGAGGTTGATCCCGTTTACCATCCCTACTCGGCCTCCTCGTAGTAGTCCACCGGGGTGTACTGGGTCTGCTCCGGGTTCTCGGGGAGGTTACAGCCGGCCGTCTCCGAGAGGAACGTTTCGGGAATCTGGCGGTTTTCGACGGCTTCGACGTTGTGCTCGTCGTCGGCGCGCATAATCCACATGTGGTGGTCGACGTGGTGGGTTGCACCGTCAAGGCGGATCGTCTCACCTTCCGGTGCTTCGGGTGCCTCCTCGGTGCCGAGTTCGATGCCCGACTCCAAGGCGTCGACGACTTCCGGCTGTTCGGTGGTCCCGGCCTGCTCGACGGCTTTCTTGTACATGTACGTCGAGAAGTAGTTGGTCTCAGCTTCCTCGTTGAGGTAGGGCGCGTCGGGGTACATCTCGAAGTACCGGTCGACGAAGCCGCCGTCGCCCGTGTTGCTGTCGGTCGGCACCTCCTCCATGTAGTTGACACCCGCGTAGATGTTGGCCATCGCCGGGGCGTCGAGCCGTCGGTGCTCATATCCCTGTGCCATCGCCGTCGAGGTGCCGATTGGCACGTCGAGGCCGGCCGAGGCCTTCTGTTCGTAGAACGACGTGTGGTTCGCCCCGACGAGCATCGACATGACGAAGTCCGGGTCGGCCTCCTGAATTCGGTTGATCGTCGAGCCGAAAGAGGATTCGCTGAGCGGGATGAACTCCTCACCAAGGACGTTTGCGTCGTTTTCGTTTGCCAGCACCTTCACCCAGTCCGCGGAGAGCTGGCCGAAGTTGTAGTCGGCCGCGATGGTGTAGATGTCCGGGCCGAACTCCTCGACCAGATACGGGAGGACGATACCGAGCTGTTGGCGGGCGGTCGGCCCGACCGCGAAGGTGAATTCGTCACAGACGCCGCCCTCGTACTGCGTGGTGTAGAAGTAGAGCTGTTCGTTGCGGTCGATTATCGGACGTATCGCCTCCCGGGTTGCCGAGGAGTAGCCGGCCCACAGCGCGTCAACGTTCTCCTCGTTGATCGCCGTGCGAGTCAGCTCCTGATAGCGCTGATTGTCAGACTGGGGGTCACGCTGGAACGTCTCAATCTGCTTCCCGTCGATACCGCCGTTGGCGTTGATTTCCTCAATGGCGAGCATCGACGCCTTTGCCTTCGGGTCGCCGACGAGAGCGAAGTTCCCAGACTGGTCCTCTAAAACCCCAATTTTGAGCGTATCAGTACTGCTCGCGGTGTCCGTCGAGGTGCCGCCTTCGCCGGCGGAACAGCCGGCGAGGCCGGTGGCGAGTGCGGCCCCGCTCGCGCCGAGGAATTGCCGGCGACTGAGGGGGGACCGGCTCATGCTTCCACCTCCGATACTAGGTTTTTGTTAGGATTGATATTTCCATCATCTTTGGTCATCTCTCGTTCTTTACTCACGATATCCGAACGTTCGTCCATGATGTCGTTCACAGTGTTGCCGTCTGGGAGGTGGCAAATAAGGTTTACCACTCTTATCTTATATTGTCCATCACACAGTCTTGATAGTATAAGGTCATCAAAGGATATGACGAATAGTCAGCCAAAGCAGTAGTACTGCTGGTGAAATTTGAACTATTCCGCTATTTTGTGTCGCTCTCGGTCAATGGGACAAAAGAACAAACTGCCGGCGTTGTTCCGGTGCAGTGACCTGTACAGCCGCTGTCAGTCAAATCTGGCTTCTGCGGCCCGAAATCACCCGTTCTATGCTCGCCCGCGCTGTCAGTGTCGCCGGTCATCGAGACCGCCGGCAGACTGGACGTGAGTCGTGTTGACTCCCGGAAGTAGGACAGTTCGATAGTCGAACCCCTTTATGTAGGTCTGAAACTTTAGCATTTAATCCGGTTCTCGATATAGAGGCGTCACTTGCGCAGAGAGCAATCATTTTAGTATGTGTATTCAAAGAGACGGGCAGATGATAGACAAACAGTCAGAAATACTCGGGGCGGTGGCGCGATGAGTGATAGACTCGTGCCCGGCGAGGTCATCCCGGGCGAAGGGACAGTGACGCTGAACGAAGGCCGGGAGACGACGGAAGTGACTGTCGGGAACACCGGCGACAGACCCTCGCAAGTCGGGTCGCATTTCCATTTCTTCGAGGCCAATGCGGCCCTAGAGTTCGACCGCGAAGCGGCCATGGGGATGCGGCTGAATATTCCTGCCGGCACGGCCGTCCGGTTCGAACCCGGCGACGAGCAGACGGTCGAACTCGTCGAAATCGGTGGGAAGCGACGCGCCCACGGGATGAACGGACTGGTCAACGGGAGCGTCGACGGCGACACGAGCGACGCAGTCGAGCGGATGCGGGCGGCAGGGTTCGGGGACACGGCCGAGACCGCAACGGACGACGGCGACGCGGAGTCCGACCGATGACACGCGACATCGACCGCGAGAACTACGCCGAACTGTACGGGCCGACGACGGGAGACAAAGTCCGGCTGGGTGATACGGAGCTGTTCGCCAAGGTCGAAGAGGACCTGCGGACCCACGGCGACGAGGCGGTGTTCGGCGGCGGGAAGACGCTCCGAGACGGGCTGGGAATGGCTCCCGGCGTCACACAGGCAGAGGGCGCGCTCGACTGGGTGCTGACGAACGCGACGATTATCGACCCGATACTGGGTATCGTCGCCGCCGACATCGGGATTCGCAACGGGGAAATCGCCGGTATCGGGAAGGCCGGCAACCCCGACACGATGGACGGCGTCGACATGGTCGTCGGCCCGTCGACGGACGTCTATCCGGCCGAAGGGAAGATAGCGACCGCCGGCGGCCTCGACATCCACGTCCACTTCAATTCTGCACAGCTTCACGAACACGCGCTGTCGGGCGGTATCACGACGATGTTCGGCGGCGGGTACGGCGGCGGCGCAACCACCTGCACGACCGGGCCAGAGAACGTCAAGCGGTTCTTGCAGGCCGCCGAGGCGTGGCCGGTCAACGTCGGTTTCTACGGGAAGGGTAACGCCTCCGACCCCGGCCCGCTCCGCGAGCAGGTCAGGGCCGGTGCCTGCGGGCTGAAACTGCACGAGGACTGGGGGTCGACGCCAGAGACAATCGACACCTGCCTCAACGTCGCTGAGGACGAGGACGTGCAGGTGTGTATGCACACGGACACGCTGAACGAAGCCGGATTCCTCGAAAACACCTTCGGGGCTGTCGACGGCCGGACCATGCATCTGTTCCACATCGAGGGTGCGGGCGGGGGCCACGCGCCGGACATCATGGAGATGGTCGGCGAACCGAACATGCTGCCGTCGTCGACAAACCCGTCGATGCCGTATACCGATAACACGTTCGACGAGCATCTGGACATGGTGATGGTGTGTCACCACCTCAACCCTGACGTGCCGGAGGACGTGGCTTTCGCCGAATCCCGCGTTCGCGCGGAGACCATCGCCGCCGAGGACGTGCTCCACGACATGGGCGCAATCTCAATGATGACCTCGGACTCCCAGGCGATGGGCCGGATGGCCGAAGTCATCCCGCGGACATGGCAGACGGCCTCGAAGATGAAATCCCAGCGTGGCCCGCTGCCCGAGGACGAAGGGACCGGCGCGGACAACCACCGTATCAAGCGCTATATCGCCAAATACACCGTCAACCCCGCTATCAGCGCCGGCATCGAAGAGCACGTCGGGACACTCGAACCCGGCAAGCTTGCCGATATCTGCCTGTGGGACCCCGCCTTCTTCGGCGTCAAGCCGGCGATGACGTTCAAGGGTGGGTTCCCGGTCCACTCGGAGATGGGCGAAGCCAACGGGTCACTGATGACCTGCGAACCGATTCTTCAGCGCGAACGCGCCGGTGCGGTCGGCAAGGCCAAACACGCCCTTTCGCTGTCGTTCGTCTCTCCGGCGGCCGCCGAAGCCGGCATCGACGAGAAGTACGGGCTCGACTCCCGTGTCGTCCCGATTGAGGGCGCACGCACGCCCGGCAAGGACGACATGGTGCACAACAGCTACTGTCCGGACGACATCGAGGTCGACCCGGAGACCTTCGAGGTCCGGGTTGACGGCGACCACGTCACCTGCGAACCGTCTTCAGAACTCCCACTCGCGCAGCGATACCTGCTATGAAACTCACAGCCAAAGAACAGGAGCGACTCACGGTCTTTACCGCCGCAGAGGTCGCGCGACGCCGCAAGGAACGCGGTGTCCCGCTGAACCACCCCGAAGCTGTCGCCTACATCAGTGACTGGTGCATCGAGCGGGGCCGGGACGGTCAGTCGGTCGCCGAAATCCGCTCCGGCGCGTCGAAACTGCTCGGCCGCGAGGATGTGATGGACGGCGTCCCGGAGATGATAGATATGATCCAGGTCGAGCCAGTGTTTCCCGACGGGACGAAACTGGTCACGGTTCACGACCCGATTCGCTCCGACAGCGTCGGGTCGGCCGACGACGAACCGACGGAATCGGAGGCGGCGACTGACGGCGGAGACTCAGCGGGGACAGACGAGTGAGTCTCACACACCGCGACGTGGCGACGGTCGGTATCGGCGGTCCGGTCGGTTCCGGGAAAACCTCACTGTTGACCGCGCTTGTTCCCGAACTGCGCGACCAGGGGCTTGATGTGGGTGTCATCGCCAACGACATCCTCACACAGGAGGATGCCGATGTGCTCCGCGAGCGCTTCGCCGGCGTCGTGCCCGAGGACCTCGTCGCCGGCGTCGAAACCGGGGCGTGTCCGCACACGGGCATCCGCGAGGACCCGTCGATGAACCTCCAGCAGATCGATTCGTTCCTGGCCGACCACCCGGAACTGGACCTGGTGTTGGTCGAGAGCGGCGGCGACAACCTCGCGGCGACGTTCAACCCCGAACTCGCCGATTACTCGCTGTACGTCATCTCGGTCGCGGAAGGGGAAGACATCCCTCGCAAACGCGGGCCGGGGGTCGTCGACTGTGACCTGCTCGTCATCAACAAGACTGACCTCGCGCCCCACGTCGGCGTCGACCTCGACGTGATGGAACGGGACGCTACCGAGGTTCGGGACGGCCCCGTCGTCTTCACCAACTGCAAAGAGGAGACGAATATCGACGAGGTGCTGACACACGTCCGCGACGGGGTGCTGTTCGCCTGATGGCCGCCGACGCGCCCCATCCGGCGTTCGAGGGGTATGCGACCGAGGCCGTGCCACAGGCCGCTGTGGGCTCCCCCGGGAAAGACGGCGTGCTCGAACTGACCTTCGAGCGGACGGCTGAGGGAACGACCCTGGTTCACGACTACGCGACGGTCCCATTCCACATCTCGGGAACGCTGGGCTACGACCCACTCCCCGAGGCCGACACCGTCTTCATCCAGTCGCCGACCGGCGGCGTCGCCCAGGGTGACCGCCACGACGTGTCGATAACCGTCGGGGACGAGGCCGTCGCGCACGTCTCGACCCAGAGTTCGACGAAGGTCCAGACGATGACGTGTAACTACGCGGCCGCCGACACGACCCTCAGCGTCGGCGCTGGCGGCCACCTTGATTACGTGCCCGAGCCGACGATACTCCACGCCGATTCCCGCTACCTGCAGGAGCTTTCGGTCGATCTGGGCCCAAGTGCGACTGCTGTGGTCAGCGACGTGGTCGTCCCGGGTCGTCTTGCCAGAGGCGAGCGCTTCGAGTTTGAACGATACCTCTCCCGGGTACGCGGGACCGGCCCCGATGGGCTCCTGTTCGAGGACGCGACACATCTGCGGCCAGAGGAAGAGGATCCCACGGCACCCGGCGTTCTCGGCGAGTTCACCGTCTACGGGATGACGTTCGTTCTCGCACCGGACCGTGACGAGGCCGAACTGAGCGACGCACTCCACGCAGTCGTCGCCGACGGTGAGGCGCGAGCCGGTGCGACAGCGTTGCCGAACGGTGCCGGGGTCGCGGTCCGTGCCCTTGGCGACCGCGCCGAGACCGTCCAGTCGACGCTCCATGCGGCCTGGGACCACGCACGCATCGAGCTACTGGACGCGCCTGCGCCATCCGGGAGGAAGTACTGATGCTGGTCGCAGACACCTATCTCGGCCACCGCGACGACGATGCTGTCGCCGAGGCCGTCGATGCATCGGACTACGCCACTGTCGTGCTCTCGGACACCGAACGCCAGCGCTCGCGGGTCCGGACTGAAACGACAGCCGGCCGGGACCTCGGTATCGTGGTTGCCCGTGACCTCGCGGACGGCGACGTACTTGAAGCTGAGGACGGCACTCTCGTCGTTGTCGAACTCGCCGAAATCGAGGCCCTCGTGCTCGATTTCGCCGACAGAGATATCTCACCAGCCACGGCGCTGGAGCTCGGCCACGCGGTGGGGAACAAACACTGGAACCTCGCGGTCCGCGAGCAAGAAGCCCTGTTCCCTGTGACCGACTCGAAGGAACGGATGGAAGCCACGGTCGCCGACCTGCTCCCTGCAGACGTGCCGACGCGGTACGAGCACGTGCCGCCGACCACGTTCGACGATGGCGGGGTCGATCACACCCACGGTGACGGTACCGACACACATGATGACGGTGACCACAGTCACGGCGGCGCTGGCCACGCCCACAACCACGGCGTCCGTACTATCGACGGAGGGGACCAGTGAGCGACACTGCAACGCTTGAATCGTTCCGGCTCGCAGATTCGTTCCTGCCGGTCGGGACCTACACCGTCTCCTACGGGCTGGAACAGTTCATTCAGGACGACCGAGTCGAAGATGCGGCAGACCTCGAAGCGCTCCTGTCGACGTATCTCCGACGGCAAATCGGCCCCGCCGAACTCGTCGCGCTCCGGGCCGCACACGCCGCCGCGACCGACGGTGATATCGACGCGATCTGCCATGCCGACCAGCGCCTGTCGGCCGTGACGCTGGCCGCAGAGTTCCGCGAGAGCGCCCAGCAGTCCGGCGACCGGCTGCTCTCGCTCCAGACCGAACTACGTGACGAGGCGCTCCTGAACCGCTACGCGGAGCGCGTCGACGCCGACGAAGCACCCGGAAACTACGCCGTCGTACTCGGCGTTACGACGGCGCTGGCGGACGTGGCCGTCCGCGAGGCTTGTTTGCTGTGCTGTCACGGCTTCGTCACCGGACTCCTGGGCGCAGCCCAGCGTCTCCTGTCGCTCGGCCACACGGATGCCCAGCGAATTCTGGACGAACTACAGCCGGTGATGGCGGCCGCAGTCGACGATAGCGCGGGCCAAGGAGTAGATGAGATGACTCCGTTCGCCCCACTGGTTGACGTATTGGCCACCGAGCACGAACGGGCGGAGCGACGGCTGTTCGCCAGTTAACGCCAAGCACGTTTGAGAGCAGAGTAGGGCACTCCTGTTCTCGGACCGACTCTCGGAGAAACGGAGCGTGTCCAGTGGTCAATGCTGACCCGTTATTCAGCACTCACGACGAGCAGAAACGTCTCCGGTCGCACAGCCTCGAACTCAACCGTGAACCCGTGCTGGCGGAGCGCGTCCGTCGCCTCATCAGCCGAAAACCGTTCATCGACGGGCGGGCCGTTGCGACCGCTTCCAGAAGCCGCCCAATCGGCGATGGCGAACGTCCCACCGGACTTGAGCACCCGTGCAACCTCGCTCAGCGCCCCGTCGCTAGCGAACTCGTGGTATGTCATCGTCGAGAACGCCGCGTCGAGACTGCTGGTATCGAACGGGAGGTCGTCGACCGCACTCGTCACGAGGTCGACGTTGTCGGGGACACCTTTCTCCCGGTAGTAGTCGTGCATCACCTCCTGCACATCCACAGCGTACACGTGGTCGACGGCCGGTGCAACGTCGTCGGTGTAGAAGCCGGTCCCACTCCCGAGATCCGCGACCGTCTCGTCACGACTGGCCGACAGCGCCCAGCGGAGTTCTTCCGCAGAGAGAGAACGGTACCGTTGCTGTGCATCTTCGAGCTTGTCGGCCCGGCCGGCATCAAAGGTGTGATAGCCCATGTTAGAGGTTCTGGAACGCCTCGTCAACGATTTCACCGGTGTCGGCGACGATATCTGCCATCTCCTCGTTGTCGGGTGCCATCCCGACGAGGCGAGCGATACGCATAATCGAGACGTGATAGACACGCTGTTGCCCGGGCTCTTCTTCCCAGATGACGACGTTGCAGGCCATGAGCGCACCGAGTCTGTTGTCCGTCGCATCGAGGGCACGGTCGGCAACTTCGGGATTACAGGCCCCCAGCACGTAGTACGGGTCACGGTCCGCGTCGATCTTCTCGTTGAGCATTTCGGAGGGCGAGAACTCGACGGGGACACCGAATCCGGCGTCAGTGAACACGTCCCGGACGTGTTCGATCGCGTCCTCGTGGCTCATTTCGAGCGTCGCCTGTTGTTCGCCGATGTCTTCAGGATCAATCTGACTCGGGTCGATTGGGAGCGTCATTCGTGTATTATATTGTGCCTACAGAGCAAAGTCTCTTCGGATATGCTGTTGGTAGCGTGACGCAATCTCGCAAATCCTGAATCTAACAGAAAACCCGCTAAGCGTTGAGGATGTAGCTGTAGCCTGTGGGCTGAATATGGACTATTGCCCAGCCCTCAGGAGCGCTGCAGGTATAGACTGGTACGGAAACGACGCTGTTAGCGAGCGCTTTCATGGGTACTGAGCCAGGTCTGTCCGTGGAACCCCGCACACTTCCGTAGTTGCTTACATCGGACTGGATATCTCATTCAGCGTTCGAGGAGTTCACGCTCGTGACGCCGAGGCCGGGAGTCCGCGGTCAAAGGCGCTTCGCTCTCGAACCCCAAGCTAACTCTTTCAATGTAACCCAATAGTGTGAATAATGTGCAAAAGTATCGGGTCCCTGAGTAACGCCGGAGATACGGTTACGTGACGCCGTTGAAACCCTCCAGAGCTGATAGGAATGGCGTGGTGAATACAGGCCGCATAGTCACCAATCTTCAGGTGCGGTCAGGTGAGGGTGGTGATTATTCAACACGGAGAGGACATAGGTCGCTCTACGGGAGAAGACACTCATCCGTTCTCGCGTCGAACAAGGTTCCCGAGAAGGACGTCGCCGAAGACGAGAACGAGAACTGCGCCGACAAGATCTGAGACGAGGTCGAGCAGCGTGTCAGTCTTTCCGTAGGAGACGAGTATCGGTTCGAGACCGAGTCGTCGCGACGAGGCGTGAATGATGTACTCCATGAATTCCCAGAGGATGCCCATGGTGGCGACACCGGTAATGACCCGCTGCTCCGGGTCTACGCCCAACCGCCGCGAGAGTACGTGAATCAGCCCACCAAGAACCGTCGCCGAGTGAATATGGGTCAGATTGTCCCACCACCAGATATCGTCGTACGGGCCGAGCATCCCGACAGCGTGTGTCAGCATCGCTGTCTCTACATAGATCCGCTGCCACGGCCGAAATTCAACGGCACAACGCCGTTCCAAGATGTCTGGCAGAGACGCTCCTCCGAAGGCGATGAGTGCGTTCACAACCGCCCCAGGGCTCCGCCTTCTGATCCCCTCGGCGAAGCATACAGCGATACCTGTGCGGATCGCACTCTTGAGTAACCCTGTGACGTCCGGAAAAGGCGTCCCAGGTTCAGAACGACTCATACCTCATTGGGCCGCGTGTGTTGCGTGGCTGCCAAAGCAGTGTCCTGATCAGATATCATTTCCGAGAGCCTCGTTTTCTATTTCTGTCAGGGAGGATGTAGCTACCGTAGAAATACTTTATGTTGCTCGTGCTATAGACAGCCAAAACTTCCAGCGAACGGCTCGCTGGCTTTGAGCGGCGGGGTGAGCAACAACGGAGGCATGGAGGTCGAGAGGTGAGATGTACGCTACAACCGCGACGAGTAGAGACTACCCGGACGATGGGGCCGTGTCGGTTGGGTCATGAAACCATGCCCGCCCGTTAGCTGGCAGCTTTTGCGTGCAGTTGTGCGAACCGTACACAAGTCTTATAACTGCGTAGCGGGTACAAAAAGGTGATAACGATGCCAGATTCGATGTCTGAACAGCTCCGTCGGGACATGCAGTGTGAGGGTCTGTTAGAATGTTTCCACGGGCTCAAGGAACTCGACAAGGAATGCTTTCGAGCGCTTGTCGAAGCCGAGGAACCACTGACCGTCGACGAACTCGCCGATGCAGTCGATCGTGAGCGCTCAACCGCGTACCGCGCCGTCCAGCGGCTCCTCCAAACGGGCTTTATCGAGAAGGATCAGATCAACTACGATCAGGGCGGCTACTACCACGTCTACTCGCCGACGGACCCGTCACAGATTGCAGACGAGATGCAGCGGATGCTTAACGACTGGTACGCGAAAATGGGCCAGCTCATTCAGGAGTTCGAGAATAAGTACGAACAGTCCGAGTCTGCAGCCCCGACCGTCGAAAGCTAACGCCGCGTCTTTCTCTCTATCATACTCTGTCGCTTCCGAGCCGAGCAGATTTCTCCCCGTGAAGCGGTAACCATCTACTATCTCTACCAGCCGCCAGTATTTCATAGTATTGTGTATTGTGGGCAAAACCTTATTTGTCGCTGCCGCGTACATTTTGGTGATGGCAACTGATACTGCATCCGACGCCGGAACCACCGCAACAAACGAACCACTTCACATCGACGGCGCAGACCAGCTTGATGATGTCGTCAGTAAGTACGATGTCGTCCTGACGGACTTCTATGCCGACTGGTGTGGCCCGTGCCAGATGCTCGAACCGATCGTCGAGACGCTGGCCGCAGAGACCGCCGCGACCGTCGCCAAAGTCGATGTCGACGCCAACCAGCAACTCGCACAGTCGTACGGCGTCCGTGGCGTGCCGACGCTCATCCTGTTCGCCGATGGTGAGCAGGTCGAAGAAGTCGTCGGCGTCAAAGGCGAGGCAGACCTCCGGACACTCATCGAATCCTACGCCGAGTAAGGGCCCGAGACGCACAGGGTCTTGTCATCGCCGGCTCTAGGATCGCGTGAGAGTTGGAAGCACCTCCCAGTCCCATTCAGTCGTGACAACTGGAGAAAGGCAGTTTTTGGGGGGTGAGAGGGCGACGAACAGCGTCGAATCTGTGTCGGGCACAGTCAATAGCTACGGCGGCACGGGGTACCCACATCTCACTCAATCATTAGTACCATAGCGAGACGAGAGTCTGTATGACGGACCCGTTCGCAGTCATCGGCGGTGACGCAGCCGGGCTAAGCGCTGCAAGCAAGTTCGCCCGCGAGGCACCGGACCGTGACGTGATTGTCTTCGAAAGAGGCGAGTGGGTCTCCTATGCCCACTGCGGGACGCCGTATTACGTGAAGGGAACTGTCGAGCGGCTGACGGACCTCCTCTCGCTGTCGCCCGAGCAGGCGGTCGAACGGGGGATCGACCTCCGCCGGAACCACGAGGTCGTCGGCGTCGACACCGACGCAGAAGCGATCACCGTAGCCCACGACGGCGAGACGTTCAGCCAGCCATACGGCGACCTGCTGGTCGCGACGGGCGCACACGCGGTGACCGGGCCGATACCGGGGGCGGAACACGACGGCGCGTTCACGATGCACGGGCTTGATTCGGCTGCCGCGGTCCGCGCAGCGCTGTCCGATGCGGGTGACTCGGCCGTCGACACGGGCATCGAATACGTCGATACGACGCTCGTCGAGAAGTACGCCAACTGGGAGCCACCGGAGCGAGTCGCTATCGTCGGCGGCGGCTACGTCGGCGTGGAAATGGCCGAAGCGTTCCGGGCGCACGATGTCGAAACGCACCTCTTCCAGCGGTCGGGCCACCTCCTGCCGCCGTTCGGGGAAGCAGTGGGCGAGCGCGTTGCCGACCACCTCCGGAAACAGGGCGTGACGCTACATCTGAATACCGCCGTCGAGGAACTCGTCGGCAACGAGAGCGGGTACGTCGCATCGGTCGCTCACGACAGCGGTATCATCGACGTAGACCTCGCGCTGGTCGGTATCGGCATCCGGCCGAACACAACCCTCGTCGAAGACACACCGGTCGACCTCGGGGTCTCCGGAGCGATAGCAGTCGACGAGTACGGGGCGACAAGCGTCGACGGAGTCTACGCCGCTGGAGACTGTGCCGAAGACCGCCACGCCGTGACCGGCGATCCTGACTGGGTTCCTCTTGGACTGACCGCGAACCGGGCCGGTCGCGCGATCGGGCAGACCGTCGCTGGCGACCCCTCGCCCGTCGGAAACATCGCCGGGACAGCCGTCGTGAAGGCGTTCGACCTCGAATGCGGTCGCGTCGGCCTCCTCGACCACGAGCAGGCCAGCGCTAACGGCTTCGACCCGGTGTCGAAGACAGTCACGGCCGGCTCCCGGTCAGGGTACTACCCCGGCGGTGACGACACCGACGTGACGCTGGTCGCAGACCAGAAGAGTGGTCGCCTGCTGGGCGGCGCAATCGTTGGGGCAGACCGGGCGGCGATACGTATCGACACGCTCGCGACGGCCATCGAAGCGGGCATGACCATCGATGAACTCGAACGGCTGGACCTGGCGTACGCACCACCATTCAGCCCCGTCTGGGACCCGGTGCTGGTCGCCGCGAAAGTGCTCAACGGACAGCTGGAATAAGGGCGGTCCGAAGCGTCACAATCGCTTCACCCCGCTGGCAACAGCGAGATACAGCGGTAAGGCGAGTAAGAGGACGCCACCGAGCAATCCCCAGTCGGAGAGTCCGAGTGGGACCGTCCCGAAGTAGATGTTGAGGGGGCTGTACAGAACGGCGAGTTGCAGGAGTATCGACCCACCCACTGCGGACGCCAGCCAGCGATTGGATAGCGTCGGTGTCTCCCGGAGCCAGCGGATCACGTACAGCTTTTCGAATTCGAGGAACACGAACCCGGTGAATACCATCGTCATCGCGTAGGGCGTGACTGCGGGTGCGCCGGCAAGCGTGACCAGTAGCAGGCCGAGCATTACCATTGTTGAGATGACCCCTGTTCCCCCGATGAGCGCGAGCATATCGTGGTCAACGATACCGCGATCCGGATCTCTGGGCGGTCGCTGCATCACGTCATCGCTTTTCGGGTCGGCTCCGAGTGCCAGTGCTGGCAGCCCATCCGTCAGGAGATTGATCCACAGCAACTGGACTGCCGGCAGGACGAGGTAGCCAAAGAGCGAGGCGATAAAGACGATGGCGACTTCGGCCACATTGGCACTCAGCAGGTAGCCGACGAACTTCCAGACGTTATCGAAGATGGCTCGCCCGCGCTCGATGGCCCGCTCGATTGTCGCGTAGTTATCGTCCAGCAAAATAACGTCGCTGGCCTGTTTGGCCACGTCAGTCCCACGGGCGCCCATCGCGACGCCGATGTCGGCGTTTTTCAGCGCCGGTGCGTCGTTGACCCCGTCGCCTGTCATTGCGACAGTGTGACCGTTCGCCTGCAGTGCTTGCAGAATCCGGACTTTGTGCTCCGGAGACGTGCGTGCGAACACGTCCACAGACTCGACACGGTCGCGGAGCGTGTCCTCGGAACAATCCTCGACATCACCACCTTCCATCACGCGCTGGCCCAGACCGAGTTCGCTGGCGATGGCTGCGGCGGTCCGAACATTGTCACCGGTTACCATCTTCACGCCAACGCCTGCACGCTCAGTTGCCGCGATCGCGTCGGCGACTTCCTTTCGGGCCGGATCCATCATACCGACCAGCCCGGCGAAGATCAGGTCGTCACTGACATCGTCGGCTTCGCCAGTGTCATCGCGTTCCACCACGTCGACATCCTCTGTGTACGCCACTGCGAGCACCCTAAGCGCGTCGTCAGCGAACGCGCCGACCTGTTCCCTGATCTGCTCGGCTTTGTCGGGCGTCAGGTCAGTCGGACCGGTATCGGTAAGAACGCGGGCACACTTCGAGAGGATGACTTCAGGCGCGCCTTTCACGTAGACCGTGTCATCGTGAACGGTGCCCATCCACTTGCGCTCCGACGAGAACGGAATCTCGTCCGTTCTCGGGTGCTCTTCACGGAGGCGTTCGACGTCGATTCCAGACTCGGCAGCCGCCATGACGATGGCCTGCTCTGTCGGGTCGCCCGCTTCGAGCGTCGCATCGCTACACAGTGTCCCTGCGCGGAGCACCGTGGCAACGCGGTTAGGCAGGGCTTCTCCGTCCATTTCGTCACTGTCGACAACAGCGTCGTTGACCCAGATCTGACTGACTGACATCCGCCCCTCGGTCAGCGTTCCGGTCTTGTCCGTACAGATGACATCGACGGAGCCCAGCGCCTCGACGGCAGGCAAGCGCCGCACGAGCGCGTTCTCATCAGCCATTTTCCGGACACCGAGGGCCAGCGTTAGCGTCACAACCGCTGGTAGTCCCTCGGGAACCGCGGCCACAGCGAGGGAGATTGCGGTGAGTGCCGCCTGAACCAGTTCGGTCCCCTGGAAGACGAGGAGTGGAACCACAAACGCAGCAAGCACCATCACGCCGACACCGAGCGTCCGCCCGAGCGTGTCGAGTTCCGTCTGCAGCGGTGTGTCTGTTTCCTCCGTGCTCGCGAGTTGGCGAGCGATGGCCCCGACCTCGGTATCCATCCCGGTGGCCGTGAGGACGGCAACGCCCGAACCACGCGTGACATTCGTCCCCTTGTACACCATCGATTTGCGCTCCGCAAGCGGTGCATCAGGATCCACCGGTTCAGTTTCCTTCGCGACCGGAGTACTCTCACCAGTGAGCGCTGCTTCGTCGACTTCCAGAGACTGACAGTCAATTAGCCGACCGTCCGCTGGAACGACATCGCCGCTCTCCAGTTCGACAACGTCGCCCGGGACGAGTTCGGTCGCGTCGACCGCAACAGACTGTCCGTCGCGTCTGACTGTCGCTGTCGGTGCGGTCAGTTCTCGCAGTGATTCGAGCGTGTCCTCTGCACGGTAGTCCTGAACGAAGCCGAACAGTCCGTTCCCGACCACAATGACGGCTATCAGCACTGCGTCAACAGCGTTGCCCGCCCACACGGACAGTATCGCAGCCGCAACAAGAACCCAGATAAGAGCGCTATCGAACTGGGCGACAGCGATGTCGAGTGGTGTCCGTTTGCTCCCCTGCGTTATTTCGTTCTCGCCGTGCCTGCTGAGCCGATTTCGGGCTTCCGATGCCGACAGCCCATCAGACTCGCTGTCAAGCCCCGAAAGAACGTCGGTAGTTGGTTGCGTGTGGGCGGCCTCGGACATGGAAGTCTGATCTACCGCAGTGTTGATATGTGTTTGCCTCCACACTACGGCGGTTCTTCTTTGAGACGCTGGTTTCGACGGTGGAACGGTCGTGTCTGACTCGTGACAATCGCAACCAAATGAGCATATAAAACGAGGTTCGAGACACCGGCGTGAGCGGTGATTCCGAAATCGTGTAATGGAGCCTCGAGTGGTGTTGTAAGGGACCGTCTCGAGTGGTGTTGTAAGGGACCGTCTCGCTCTAAGGTTCAGTTCGGCCCGTTAGGTCATCCGGCACGAGGCGGTAGAATTCGAAGGTCACTTCGCGGAGTGGGCGTTCAAAGATGTCAATCAACGGAATTTCGACGTGCTCAAGCCCCGCTAGCGTTTCAGTCTCGATTCCCTCCCGTTCGACGTCTTCAAGTCGACCGCTGGCGACCACACTCTGCCATCCGGTCTCCGTCTCGTGATAGGTCACGAACGTAGCCGGGCGGTCGCTGAGTTCGCCTTTCGACTTCTCAGTGCCGACAGCCAGACGGAAATAGAAGGTGGTGGTCGGCGCGTCGTACCCATACGAAACCGGAACTGAGTGTGGCGGCGCGTCGCCGGCGGCAAGTGAGAGGACGCCCGTCCCCCCGTTGTCCAGAAGCGCGTCCCGTTCCTCGTCGGTCATCGTAACCGGGTTTTCCGCGGACATAGTTATTGTCACGACAGGAACAACAATAAGTGCATGGTCGGGTCGTATCTGCCTGCCACTTCGCTGGGCACATGGCGGACGCCGTACGCAGCCGGAGGCTGACAGACAGGAACGCGTGTCCCTGTTTCAGCCCTCGTTGGCATGCTGATCCCGGGCGTTGACTGCCAGCACAGGCATATCGGCGTGTCTGATGAGCCGCTCTGTCGTGCTTCCCATAATGAACCGATTGAGCCCGGTTCGGCCGGCCGTCCCCATGACGATCAGATCGATGTCGTTCTCCTCGGCGTAATCGAGGATATCTGCCGCCGGGAATCCATCGATGACCTGTGTGACAGTCTCGACGCCGGCTTCGCGGGCTCGCGCTGCAATCCGCTCGGTGACTTTCTCACCCTGTGATTCCAGGGTGTCGATCAGGTCTTTCGGCAGCGTGTATTCCGCTCCGGTCGAAATATCGCCGAGATTGACGATGTTCAGAGCGTGAACGCGGGAATCGAACTTCGCCGCAATCTCGCAGGCCGGTTCGACAGCGGCCGTTGCGGACGTGCTTCCGTCCGTAGGAACGAGAATATCGTCGTAGGAGTCAGTCTCTCGACTCTGTTCGGTGGCACGGACAGTGAAGACAGGGACATCGGCCTGCCGGACAACGCTCTCTGTCACGCTCCCGGCGAGATATCGCCCGACACCTGTGCGACCGTGCGTTCCCATTGCGATCAGGTCTATCTCGTTGTCGTCACGGTATGCACATATCTCCGCTGCTGGATTGCCCGTGCGGATAGTCGTCTGTATCGCTCCAGCGGCGTCTACCGCATCTGTGATAGCTGTGACGGTTTCTTCGGCGTCAGCCGTCATGCGGTCGGGTGTCTCGTCGTCGAGATCACCACTGCTGAATGGCCCGCCTGCCGTTCGCGTATCGATGACAGCCATGACGTGCAGGCTCGCGCTGAACGCACGCGCAAGCGCTGCCCCGTGTTCAGCGGCCCGGGTCGCGTGTTCGCTACCGTCAGTCGGGATCAGAATGGAATCGAGCATTGTTGTGTTTACAACTCGTTGTTGTCAGTAAATAAACGGCAGTCGCGATTCTCACGCTATTAGAAATCCGGCGGTTGAGAGCGACGGCGCAAATATTTTGACCGAGTTGCCAGCAGTTCTCGGTGGCAGATATCCTACAGTATGTGATGAGTACCAAGTTTGTTCGGAGATGAGCCCGTATCTGTTCGTACTCGAAACGGCTGCTTGCCCTGAGAAGCCCGCTCTACCTTTTTTACTGTGGGGTTACATTCATGATACGTAACTGGATGATCAGACGCGACCTATGACAGTTGATCAACTAGAGGAGTACGGACTCGAACAGATGGATGACGAAGAGATTCAGGACTTTCTCTCCGCACACTCGACCGGCGTTCTGGGGCTTCCGACGACAGATGTTCCGTATCTGCTGCCGCTATCGTACGGCTTTGACGGCGGGGCGTGCCTCTATTTCACCTACCTGCTGGGCGAATCGAGTCAGAAAGCGGAACTAACTGAGCGAGCCGGTCGTGGCCGGTTTCTCGTCTACGACATCGAAACCGCGTTTGAGTGGCAGAGCGTGATGCTTGCTGGCGATATCAGCAATGTGCCGGAAGACGAATGGTCGGAGATCACGGCGATGACACAGAACGCCTGGCGACCCAACACGCTCCAGACGGCCACCACCTCCGGCGGAGTCGCACTCTACGAGTTCGAGATAACGGAGCTTGCCGGTATCCGGCAAACCGGATTAGCACCCGACTTTCGGGAAAACATCGAGCCGTGACTTCGCTTGCTTGTGGCAAGGAAAGCTGGTTACGCCCGTGAAAGCTCGATTGACGATATCCTATCAAAGTCTGTCCGTTTGATCTGTGGACGACCACAGTATGTGATAACAGATTACTATCATTTGAGAATGGTCAGCGGATTGAAATAGGATGGCGTCCCCTATTCTAGCATGTACGACACAATTGTGGTTGCGACCGACGGGAGCGCTGACGCGAACCGCGCAGCGACACACGCGCTTGAACAGGCTGAGCAACACGGTGCCGAGCTTCACGCCGTCTTCGTTGTCAATACAGACCGACACGCGGAGCCGGCCCTGAGCAGTATGGAACTGGAAACCATCGAGGTTGAGGAATGGGGGGACGATGAACTCGCAGAAGTCGCCGAGAGAGGCGACGCAGTTGACGTCGAGGTCACCACCCGATGCTGCCACGGGAAACCGTACGTGGAGATTATCAGCTATGCCGACGAGGTCGACGCCGACCTGATCGTGCTCGGATACCACGGGCATTCCCACAGCGAAGGCGACCAGATCGGAAGTGTGACCGACCGGGTCGTCCAGAACGCGGGCCGACCGGTTCTGGTGGCTACCTGAGAGGGTCACATACCCGTTCGAACAGATGTTCACTGGCGAAGCGGTATTCGGGTATACACCTCGGACTGAGATGCGGGCGCGACAGCGACTGCGACCGAAACCGATTCCAGTGCGACCACTCGAAACACAAGCCTGAGAGATGCTCCAACCGACGGCTGATTGGATCGGTCCCGGTCAAACGGCACTGTTGATCGCCGTGCTGGGCCTCTCCGCGCTTGGAACGCTGGCGCTGTTTTCCGTCGCAGCGGTCAGTACATACCGCCGCCGGTCACGGCCGTACGTGCTGTTGACCGTCGCTATCGGGTTGCTGGTATTTCGGTCCGTGGTCGGCATCGGGACCGTCCTCGGTGCTGTCCCAATGGTCGTACACCATCTCACTGAACACGGGTTCGACTTCCTCATCGCGCTGCTGGTATTGAGTGCGATCTATTCAGTCGCGCCGCCAAGTGTCCCTGACTGACCGGCGTTTCGACGGTCGCACCATGAACCATTTGGTGTCGTTCAGCGTAGCATCTAGTATGTCTGAACATGCAACAGGCCTCACACGACGATGCTTCCTAGCCGGGACTGGGACTGTGGCAGTCGTGTCACTCTCTGGATGCCTGGGGAACGGTGAAGAAATCGACCCGGTCAGCATCGAAAGCGGCCAGAGCTGCGACCAGTGTGGGATGGTCATCGACCAGCACCCGGGTCCGGTCGGCCAGACGTACTACCAAGATAACACGCCCGAGGGGCACGACTCACCGGCACGGTTCTGCAGTACGACCTGCACGTATCGCCACCGATTCGCCAAGGAGCAAGCGGGGTGGACCCCCGCGGAGACGTTCCTGACCGACTACAGCACAACCGATTACGAGATTCGGACCGACGGGGGCAAGACAATTATCTCCCGGCATCTGGAGGCCGAGGCGTTCGCGCCGGTGGGGCAACTCACCGTCGCTGCGAACTCCGACGTGGAGGGCGCGATGGGGACGGCTATCGTTCCGTTTAGCGACAGCGCGGACGCCGAGTCGTTTGCCGAAGAGTACGGCGGCCAGACCCTCCCCGCGGAGGACATATCGAGAGAACTGGTTGGCGGGATGTAGACGAGTTCCCACGCAGTGAGAACGCTCGATACCCTGTTGTCTTGGTAGGTGGAAGGCTGTTCTGAAGACCATGTCCACGGTTACTGAGCAAGTGCGTTCCCATGTCGAGTCCAAACCGGGAGTCCATTTCAACGCGCTTGCGGCAGACCTCGATATCGCGACCGGACAGGCACAGTATCACCTGCGGAAACTGCGCCGTGCCGGCGATATCGTTGGTGAAGAGATTCAGGGCAAAACGCACTATTATAGTCAGGAGTACGGCCCCTGGGAACGACGTGTACTCGCCTTTGCCCGGCGAGAGACTGCGCGGACGATTCTCCTGCATCTGCTGGAAGCTGAGTCCCTGTCAGCAGACGAACTGGGCGCCCGACTGGACATCGCCCGGAGTACAGTCTCCTGGCACGTTTCGGCACTGGCCGACGCAGAGATACTTGAGAAGTCGTACGGCGAGCGGGGGCGTGTCGTCGTGGCGCTGAGCGATCCGGACGCAACACAGCGACTGCTCGCGGCGGTCCGGCCATCGCTTACGGACCGTCTCATCGACCGGTTCACACGGCTGGTCGACGAAGGGCTCGCGGCCGCGGCGGACGACGACTGAGGAGATATTGTCGGCTGTACCTATTGTAAGATATTCGGGATAGAATGATTCTGAGCGGGCTTACAGCCGGCAGTATCAGGCCGCATCCGTCGCAAGCATCGCCCCCACAAACGTGAGTCCCCACCAGAACAGGAGCGAGAGGCCGGCGACCCACGTCGGGACGAACGCTGACCGGCCCGGAACAGCGACGTACAGGACCTTATCGAACACGAGGCCGCGGTACGCCCCGGCCGGCGTCATGGCGAGCGCGCCGCCAAGTGTGCCCGTGGTGACGCCGGTGTCAAGCGCTGCGAACACCGCGAGGTCACTTCCGACAGTGAGGACCAGCAGCCCGGCAAGTGCGAGCACGAGCGCTCGGCCCCGGCTGCCGGCGAGCGCTGACAGCAGGAACGCGATAGTCAGCGACGAGAGCGCGTACAGGACGGTCAGCGCGATGAATCGGATGAACAGGAACGGCGAGTCGACGCCACGGTGACTCGCAAACACCGTCGTCTCCGGTCCTGCGGTCGTCGCCACGTTGATGCCCAGCGCCAGCAACGGGACGACAACGATAGTGAGCAACAGCAGGGCACGTCCCGCGTACACCCCGCCGACGTACGACCACGTCGAGAGTGGGTAGGTGTCAAGTATGTCGAGTTCTCCCCGGACAGCGGGGTCGGCAATCGCGCGATAGCCAACGGCGAAGGCAAGCGTCGGCACGAGGACTTCGACGGCGACGAGCGTATCGACGACGGTCGGAACGTAACCGCCGGCGGGGCCGCCACCGGCATGGGCGAGGCCGAACAGGACAATTCCCGTGACCAGTCCGAGCGCGAGATAGGTTCGTGTCCTGACCGCACTACGGACCTCCCGCACGAAAACTGTCCAGAAACCGGTACCGTCTATCATGGCTGTGTCCCCTCTGGTGCAGCGATAGTGGCTCTGTCCTGTTCCAGAAGCGCTGTGAACGTCTCGTGAAGCGGCCCGCCGGTCTGTTCCCGAAGCGATTCTACCGACCCGGTCCGCACGAGGCGGCCGGATTCGAGTACTACCAGTCGGTCAGCCGTCGCCTCGACGAGTGGCAGTTCGTGCGAGCAAAGAACCACGGCACGGCCGGCGTCGGCAATCGATTCGACGATGTCGAATATCAGTCGACTCATCGCCGGGTCAAGCCCGCTTGCCGGTTCGTCGAGCATCACAATCGGCGGGTCGCCGGCCAGTGCCTGTGCGATTCCCAGAAGGCGCGTCATTCCCCCGGACAGCCCTGACACGGGACGGCTGGCCACTTCTTCGAGGCCGACACGTTCAAGCAGTCGAGCCGGGTCGTCGTCAACGAGGTCCGCGTAGAACGCAGCAGTCTCCCGGACGCTGAACCCCGGCCGGAAGGTCGGCCGCTGTGGCAGGTAGCCCAGCTGGCGTTTGGCCTCAGGCCCACCGTATGAGACAGTCCCGCTGGTGGGTCGCTCGATGCCCAGAAGCATGCGCAGGAGCGTCGTTTTCCCGGACCCGTTCGGGCCGATGAACCCGGTCACGGCGTCGGACGGCACGTCGAGTGACACCTCCGAGACGGCTGTCACATCACCGTATTGTTTCGTGATTTCGTCCGCCGTGAGGTACGTCTCGCCAGTCATGCTGCCCCCTCCATCGATGTCTCGTTTCGAAGACGCCTGACGGTCTCGGGATTCGCAGGGTCTGTCAGGGGTGCCCTGTCGACAATGCTTCCCCGGCGGAATCCAGGCGTGGTGCCGCGAAGCGCCCGGAGGCCACGGACGCTCGGTGCCGACCTAAGGACGACCGCAGCGTCGGTCTGATGGAGACGGCGGTCGACAGAATCGGTGGGTGAGTAGGAGTTGGCCAACACCGGGCCAGTCCTGCCAGTGAGGTCGTACGCGCCGCTCCAGTAGTTCCCCCTGCCGTCGTGCGTGTACACGCGTAGCGGCCCCGGTCCCGAGATGGCGTGGCGGTCGTTCGCGATGAAATCGTTCTCGGTGACGATGTTCGACGGGACGACGGTCGAGGCCCGCACACCGATGTCATTCCCGTAGAGTACGTTGTGCTCGTACAGGGACCGGTCGGCGTTTGTGGACATCGCCTGCGTAGTGTCGACTACCACGTTGTGTGCAATATAGCTCCGGGAGCCGGCTAACATGACGCCGCTCCCGGAGTGGCGCACGTCGTTCCCGACGATGGCATTCGCCACGGGATTCGTCATGACAACGACGCCAGCGTACTCCTGTCCCCTGGCGACGTTGTCCGCAACGAGCGACCGAGAGGTGTACATCAGGTGGACGCCGAAGCGGTTGTCCCGGAACGTGTTGTTCCGGACAGCGGTCCCGTCGGCCCGGTGGAGGTACACGCTGTCACGCCCGCCGTTGAACACCGAGTCCTGCACGACAACCGACCCGTGCATCCCGATAACGCCCATGAACCCATCTTGCCAGTCTGCCGTCCCGTTGACCGTGACGTTCTCGACGACTGCGCCGGGTGTCCGCCGCAGAACGACGCCGCTGGCGGGCGTCTCGACGCTGAGGTTCGCAACGTACAGTCCGGACGCGTTCCGACCGGTCACGGCGGCGTCGCTGTTGCCATAGGCGGTCGTGACGGTGGCGTCCCAAGCGCTATCGTTGCTCTGCGTCGGGTCGCCGACCGTCGTGTTGCCGACGCCGACAATTTCGAACCCGGTGACACCGACGCGGTCGGCAGTCACTGTCACGACAGTGCCGTTCCCTCCACCGTCAAGCGTCGCTCCGGGGCCACTGAGGGTGAGTGGCTTGTCTATCGTCACCTGCTCGTCGTACGTACCGGCCGGAACAACGACCGTCGTGTTCGGTGGTGCCGCATCGACGGCCGCCTGAACCGTCGGGGCATCAGTTCCGACTTTGACCGAGACGGGCCGATTTCGACGCTGGCGAGCCGCCTGTACGGTGGCGTTCGCATCGGTTCGTCGCGGGCCGACCTGTTCTCGGACTGCCGCCGCCTGTTCGAGGGCGAACGATCTGGATCTGAGCGCGTCCCAGTCGATGATTTGCCCGCCGCACGTCTCGGCGAACGCCGCGGCGTCGTCCCGGTCGGCAAAGGGCACAACCGCCGGCCCGGACGGGACCCGCGCCGAGCCATCGACGACGTAGTGGGCCTGATTGGCTTCGACCCAGTCGGGCGGTGTGGCGGTCCGGAGAGAGCCGTCGTCGCCGCACCTGACCGGCCGGTCACTGTAGTCGGAAACGTACACCACGAGTGGATACCCGAACTGCTGCTCGTGTCCCGGCTCGGTGAGCGCTGTCACAGCCTGACCGATGCCGACGTAGCCGACGACGTAGCGGTACTGTGAGTAGAAGACTTGCGCGCGCGGGACGCTGATACTCCGATTCCGGGCGATCTGTTCGTCGGCCGCCGTAACACCGCGTTGCACAGTGGTATCGAACACCACCGGTTCGGGGCGGGCGCTGGTGGTGTCGACGGCAAACGACGCGGCGAAGACCAGTGTGCTGAGAACTACCGCCAGTAGCGTAAAGACTTGTACAGTCGTCAGAGCTGGTCGCATCTACCGGCACTACGAGCGATGTCCCATTACAGTATGTGGTGTGGCTCTCGAAACTGGCGGCGCACCCGCACGCGGGGCCAACGACATCAGTCCGCAACCCACCTCTGGCACCGTTCGAATAGCGCCAGTATCCTCACGCTGATAAACCCGCCTACGTTTTACCGATGGGCTACTTGTAGCTGCGTTCCTATCATCCAATGTACAGATGGGCACCAATCAGGACCGAAACCCCCGGGCCGAGCAGACAGTCTGTCCGTACTGTGGCGTCGGCTGTACGATAGAGTACGCGGGCAACGGGAAGGCAACCGGCACAGCGGGGCCAGTGAACACGAAGGGAGAGATCTGTCCCAAGGGAGGGGCCGCATTCGACGTTGTCGAACACGAGGACCGGCTGACCGAGCCACTCGTCCGGGAGGGCAGTCGCTTCGTCACCGCATCCTGGGAGGCTGCCCTAGCTCGCGTGACCGACCGACTCACCGAAATCATCGACCAGCACGGGCCGAACGCCGTCGAGTTCTTTGCCTCGTCGAACTGTACGAACGAGGAGAATTACGTCTTTCAGAAGATTGCGCGGATGCTCGGCACCAACAACGTCGACAACTGCGCCCGCCTCTGTCATTCGTCGACCGTGGCCGCGATGAGCGAGCGCCTCGGTGCCGGGGCGATGACGAACACGCTCGATGACCTCGCCGAAACCGACTGTCTGCTCGTCACCGGCGCAAATCCGGCCGAACAGCATCCAGTCATTTTCCGTTCGTACTTCTTACCGGCAAT
Organism: Haloarcula sp. H-GB4; assembly: GCF_030848575.1. NCBI lineage: Archaea > Methanobacteriati > Methanobacteriota > Halobacteria > Halobacteriales > Haloarculaceae > Haloarcula > Haloarcula sp. H-GB4. Next base: position 91,276 of record NZ_JAVDDX010000003.1, read on the forward strand.
TCGCAACGGTGGCACGCTCATTCATATTGACCCGCGCGAGACAGACACGACCGATGCCGCCGACATCCACCTCGACGTTCGCCCCGGATACGATATCCAGCTCCTCAATTCGATGGCGAAAGTCATCCTCGATGAGGAACTCGTCGACGAGTCCTTTGTTGAGGAACGGACGACCGGCTACGCGGACCTGACAGCACACCTTGACGATGTCGACGTCGGGTCGGGTGCCGACGTGGCCGGCGTCGACGCGGAAACCGTTCGGGACGCAGCCCGGGCGTACGCTGAGGCCGATAGTGCGGCGATTGTCACCGGAATGGGGATGAGCCAGCACACGTCCGGGACCGACAACGTACACGCGCTGTTGAACCTCGCACTGCTGACCGGCAACGTCGGTCGCCCGGGGACCGGCGTGAACCCGCTCCGTGGCCAGAACAACGTGCAGGGGGCCGGCGACGTCGGAGCGCTTCCCAGCGTGCTTCCCGGCTACGAACCCGTCACGGACCCGGATGCCCGACAGCGAGTCGCAGACGAGTGGGGCGTCGAGCCGCCGAGCGAACCCGGCCTGACAGAGACGACTGCGACACACCAGTTCGGTGACACGGTCAAAGCTGCAGTCGTCTTCGGTGAGAACCCCGCTGTCACGGAACCAAACGCCAGTTCTGTCCGGTCCAGTTTCGACGACCTCGATTTCTGCGTCGTCATCGACCTCTTCGAGACTGCAACCGTCGACCACGCCGATGTGGTGCTCCCGGGAAGCAGTTGGGGGGAGAAAGCGGGAACAGTGACCAACACTGACCGGCGGGTGATGCGGATGCGGCCGAACGCTGACCTGCCCGGGAACGCTCGCCGTGACCTTGATATCCTCACTGACCTCGGTCAGCGGCTGGTCAACCAGTCAGACGCGTTCGACTACGACGGCCCGGAAGCGGTGTTCGAGGAGCTAACGCGAGTCAATCCGCTGTACGCCGGCATGAGTTACGACGGCATCGGTGAGAGCTACCAGCGGTGGCCGTTCCCGGCAGACGCCGATTCCGGAACCGACGTGCTCCATACGGAGACGTTCGCTTCGGGCCAGCAAACCGCTCCGCTTCGCCCGGTCTTGCCGACGCCGCCAGCCGATGCCGTCTCTGGGGAGCAACTCGTTCTCACGACAGGGCGCGCGCTCCAGCACTTCAACAGCGGCGCACTCACTCGCCGGTCGGAGACGCTCATGCGAATGCGCGGAGAGGACGTCCTCGAGATCCACCCGGACGACGCTGCCGCTCGGGGCATCGAGGACGGCGATACCGTCGTCGTCGAGAACGACCGAGACAGCGTGACGGTGTCGGCGGCTGTGACGGCGGCTATTCGGTCCGGAGTCGTGTTCTGCACGTTCCACTATCTGGACCCGCTCGCAAATGCCCTGACCGGCGATGCTCTCGACCCGGTCGCCAAGATTCCCGAGTACAAGCATTCGGCGGTGCAGGTACGGAAGTCATCGGCGACCACATAGATAGAAAGCGAGTCCGGAGACGCTCTGGAAATAGTTGAGCGGATCGGATGCGTAGGTCTTGCGAGCGGTGTGCAACCCAGAGAGTGACGACGGTGTGGTTTCATCCTGATTGCTGTGACTGTGTACCAGTACGACTGCACGACATGGTGCGGTCGATGCCGAAATGACCTACAGCAGTCACTATGAGATGGCTATCGGTAGACGTAGAGATAGCCTGCAGATTACCAGAACTATCGACTCGCTGTAAGGGAGAATAAAACAGTTTCTACGTTTCTCACGGCAGTGGATTAGGCACAATGGTAATCCCACTTGCAACTATAGTTATACGTATGATGGGCAGTCAAAAGAACCGGAAACTCAGTGCGGCAGTGGTACTCGTTCAGGGCGCCGTAACTGCGCTCTTCCCACAGATCAGTGTCAAACTTATCAAGCGTATGATCGGGAAGAACTTCGAGAACGCGTCCCAGCTCACGGTGAAGCCAGCGTATCGCCGACAATTACGTGCAGTTGGTGTCGGGATGGTCGCCGCAGCCGGGACCGATCTTCTGTTGCAGAGCGCTGCGGAGACGGACGAAGGCCCGGTGGCAATTGATGGAGACAGCGAGTAACGACGGCGGCTACACCGATGGTGGTGAGTAGGCGCGCTTCTGGAACAGCCTGCAACCAATTCAGTCGTCGCTGTCGACTGTCGCTTCGGTGCCGGCGTCGCGGACCTGTGTCGCTTCGCTCTCCACGTTGACGCCTTCCCAGTCGTGGTCCGTGTGGAACCCTTCGCGTTCCTTCGCACTCTGTGCGACACGGATGAACTCTGCTTTGTCGCGGGCCGTATCGATGGTATGCCCGCCACAGTAGGAAAGTCCGGAGCGGATGCCAGCACAGAACTCCTCAGCCACGGCGGCGACTGAGCCTTTGTACGGGGTCAGTGCTTCGACCCCCTCGTCGGCGCTGACGTTGTTCTGCTTGTCATCTCGGTCCTCGGCCGCCGCAGTGGTTGCCATTCCGCGTGAGCGCTTGTAGTGTGTCCCATCGACTTCGACGACTGCCCCCGGGGCCTCCTCTGTGCCGGCAAAGAGGCTCCCGAGCATCACGGTGTCTGCCCCGGCCATGAGGGCCTTCACTGCATCACCGGACGTGCGGATTCCGCCGTCCGCGCAGATGGTGACATCCAGATCTTCGGCGGCTGTCGCACAGTCATCGACAGCGGTCAGCTGGGGGACGCCGGCACCCGCGACCTTCCGGGTGGTACAGTGGGACCCGGGTCCAATACCGACTTTGACACAGTCGGCCCCGGCGGCGGCGAGGTCTTTGACACCCGCGGGTGTCGCGACGTTGCCGGCGATGATATCAGTGTCAGGAAATTCGTCTGCAAGGGTTTCAACAGCGTCGAGTGCCCGGTCGAGGTGGCCGTGGGCCACATCAACGACGAGCGCATCGACACCGGCGGCAGTCACGGCCGCGCTCCGTGCGACGTAGTCCTCGTTGATACCGACTGCTGCGCCGATCTGTTCACCCGCTTCTTTCACCTGCTCGACCTGCTCGGCCTGTTCCTCGGGCGTCAGGAACCGGTGTAGCACCCCGAACCCACCAGACCGTCCAAGCTCGATTGCCAGTTCTGCCTCGGTAACGGTGTCCATCGCAGCGGAGACGAGTGGCGTGTCCAGTTCGACGGTCGGAGTAAGCGGCGTCGAAAGGTCGATGTCGCTCCGACTGTCAACCGGTGATCGTTTCGGGACGAGAAGAACGTCGCCATAACTCAATCCAGTGCGTAACTCGTTCATACCCCGCTAATGGAACCCCTCCTAGCACAAAAGTATCTCGGATTAGAGATGCCCCGCTCGTCCCGGCAACCGCAACTCGTTTCGCATGGCTGGGCTGCCTCATTTTTAGGCCTGGCTAAAAATCGAAGGATACTTGTAATTTTAGGCTGGGCTAAAATTCATGCTGGAGACTAATCAGGACAAAACGTGGTCGACGCGGAGAGAGTGTGTAAAGTACGGGACCGCGCTGCTGACCACTGGCTCGCTCGCAGGTTGTACTGGGCTTTCGAGTGGGGGCACCGAATCGGACGAGACCCAAACACAGACTGACCGATCCTATTCAGGGACGATGGCGCCGGTCGGCGACCTCAGACTTGAATCGAGTCCGGAGACTATTGTCGGCGGGTGGGGGTTTGAGGAGGACATCCTGACTGCACTGGGAGAGGCCGACAAGCTCGTCGCCGCCGAGGGCAACCAGTTCTGGTTCACCGGCTTCTACGACCAGCTTCCCGGCGTAGACGTCCCTAATCCCGAGTCACTGGAGTTGGTCCGGACAGACGACTGGTCGCTCAGAACGGAGGTTCTCTACGAACTCGACCCGGACCTATTCGCTACCGACCCGAACCGGTTCATTTCGTACTACGGTGCTGACGAGGGCGATATCTCCGAGATCAACGATTCGATTGGGCCCTTCTTTGGGAACGCCAGCCGCCGCAGACGCGGCGACGACTGGCCCACTTGGCCCGGTGATAAGTCCTACCCCTACTACGATATCCCCGAATTCGTCAGCAGATACGGAGCACTGCTCGGAAAGTCCGAGACAGCCGCTGCTATCAACACCCTCTACGAGCAGGCGCTACAGGAGATGCGGTCGCGCGTTCCACCGGCGTCCGACCGGCCGAGCGTCGGATTGCTCAACGCGCAAATAAACCCCGACAACGAGGGGTTCTTCCGTGCCTACAACCCCAGAACTGAGATCGACAAGGCATACGGGAAAAAACAGTACCGAGATCTCGGCACTGTCGACGCGTTCGAGGGCGAGTACGATGGCCAGTCCGGGATCCAAGTCGACTACGAGGCACTACTGGAGGTCGATCCCGACGTGCTCGTGTTCCACTTCGGCGTCAATTACCGCGACTGGAACGGCGAGGATGCGCTCCGAAAGACAGTTGAAGGGATGCGAGACAGTTCGCTGGGGCAGGAACTCACCGCCGTTCAGGAGGACAACCTCTACGTCGGCGGGTCAGCCTATCAGGGCCCGATCATCAATCTCTTCCAGACAGAGATGCTTGGAAAACAGCTCTATCCAGACGAATTCGGTGAGTGGCCGGGCGAGATTACCGCTGGCGAGCTTCCGGAAATTCCCGAGAGCGAACAGCTATTCGACCGCGAGGAACTCGCGGATATCGTCAGTGAAACGAACAGAGCTGCCGACTCACAGTAACAGCAGTTCCCCTCAAAAGCAGGGATAGCAAGTTTTGCACGCCTGCGCGAAAGCGGATGACGGGTGGCGATGGGCACCGTGGTGTGCCACCCACTGCAGTCAGAGGCACGGATGGGTTCTGGACCCAAGACATGGGGTGGGGCGAGTGGGCGCAAAGTAGGAAGCGGCCCAAAGCGGGGACCAGAACCCGTGTAGATGTAATGCACCGTTTGTGATATGCCTTATGCCAACTCCTAACATAGTTGTAATTTCACGCAATGACTCAGTGCAGTCATCCCCGGAACGCACGGCGTCACCGGTCACAGAAAGGGATGGGACGTTGCTGTGGGGGTGGGAGAGATGGGGTGCAACGTACCATCGGAAGTCGTCGGTTTCGACGACGGATTCCAGCCCGGAGCAATCGTGTGGGTGAATCCAGCGCGATTGGGCAGGGCGCAGAACCCACCTAGGCCCGATACGAGTGTATATAAAATGCTTGTGATATCCCCACGCCGTCTGTTGGTTTGATCGCAAACTATTCAATTCTCACCAGCGTGAGTCCCATCTGATAACGTGAGAAGTACATCCCATTCAACAGCAAAGGAATGGTGGGCAGCCGGGGGTGGTGTACACCGCACCATTCAAACTCCGCATCCACGACGAGGGGTTCTGGACCCTGATCCTTTGATGAACATGATCGGATTCAGTGGGGGGAGGTGGCGCGGGACCAGAACCCTATCAAATAATTCATAGTTGGTATGAAATAACAATTATGACGTTTTGGCCCATTTTATTGGCTCTGCGATCGCTGAGCGTCCGTAATCGCGGCAACGGCGTGGGGGATGACAGCACAGTAAATAGTGAGTTATTCCACGACTTCGAGACCGGTGATCTCAAACCGTGTCCCACCCATCGAGCTCTCAGTTGCGCGAATATCCCAGCCATGGGCGTCAGCGACTCGTTTGACGATGTTGAGGCCCAGCCCAGTTCCGGATTCGGAAGTCGAGTAGCCAGCCTCGAACACCTTTTCGCGGTCCTCAACGGGGATTCCAGGGCCGTCGTCTTCGATATAGAATGCGTTGGTGTCTTCAAAAATCCCTCCGACAACGACAGTGACATCTAGGCCTGCGTGATCAATCGTGTTCCTGAACAGATTTTCGAGCAGATGCCGAAATTGATCGGTATCAGCTTTGACCAGTGGCTGGGTCTCGGCCTCGTAATCGCAGTATAGTTCGGCCTCGTCTGCAGGGTCAGATACGAGGTTCCACGCAGCCTCAGCGGTTGCGTCGATCGAAACAGGTTCCAGCGACCCGATCTCTTGTTGCTCCCGTGCTAGCCAGAGAAGGTCCTCAACAATGCGTTCCATCCGTGCGGTCGCTGTCTCGATCACAGCAAGGTGATCGCTCGAATGTTCGGCCTGGACGAGCTCCAGCCGACCTTGTATGACAGTTAGCGGGTTCCGCAGGTCGTGGCTGACAGTTGCAGCAAACTGCTCTAGCTGTTCTTTTTGATCCTGCAGTTCACGTTCACGTCTTGTACGTTCGGAGATGTTTCGACCAGTGCCGACAAGCCCTATCAAGTCACCGTTCTGATCAGTTAACCGGTCAGCAGTGAACTCATGGGGAACACGCTTCCCTTCTGTGGTACGGAACTCCGCTTCGATGGTCGAATGCCCAGTTGAAAGTGCTTCCTCTATTGCCCCGGCGACTGCGTCCTGTTCGTCGTCCGGAAAAAGACTGACTGCGTCAAGATTCGCGAGTTGCTCATCAGTGTACCCGGCCAGCGTTGCGAATTGTTCATTACAGCGCTGGACGTTGCCCGCAGAATCGATGACGTAGAATATGTCCGCGAGTGAATCGAGTGCCTGGTTGATAAAGCTCCGCTCTGTGCGCAGTTCGTCTCGGATCTTCAGCGAGTGCATGGCGTGCGAGATACTGTTCCCGAGTTCGCCGAGTAATGCCTGTTCGTCCTCAGCAAAGGCAAACGGACGGGACGAATAAACGCACAGGAGACCGTACAGGGTGCCATCGTATTCTAGCGGAACCGCAGCAGTGCTTCGATAGCCACGGTCGAGTGCTTCCTCTCGCCAGACCTCGAACGCCGGGTCGTCTTGAATATTCTGTGACGTCGCAATACGTCGTTCCCGGACGGCAGTGCCTGCAGGACCTCGTCCAGTCGGGGAGTTGTCCGCAGTGACAACAATAGTATCGAGATACGTGTCCTCGGCGCCGGCCCAGGCCTGTGGCTCGATTTGGTCTGTCTCAGAATTACGCTCACCGATCCATGCGAAACGGTAGGGCTCAGAATTGCTAATGATCTCACAGACACGTGTTTTGATTTCCGATAGCGAGGTCGCCCGGATGAGAGCCTGGTCAATGTTGCTGACCAGCGCTCGCACTCGTTCAAGTTCGGTAGCGCGCTGATTGGTGCGGTACTGTTCGACGGCGTTTTCGATACGATTCGCGAGGAGTTCGTATCGTTCCGTTCCGTGCCCTTTCCGGAGATAGTCGGTTGCACCGGCCGCAATAGCGTCGCTGGCGACCGTTTCGCTTCCCTCACCGGTGAATAGAATAAACGGTAGATCAGGGTATTCCGCACGGACAGCTTTGAGGAGTTCGATGCCGTCCTTCTCAGGCATCCGGTAGTCGCTGATAATACAGTCAACAGAACATGTAGCAAGTCTGTCGAGCCCTTTAGCAGCACTCGCCGCGGTTATGACGTTGAGTTGATCGGATTGCTGTGCAAGTAGTTCCGATGCCACATCTAAAAAATCCGGTTCATCATCAATATGAAGCACAACGATATTCGACAGCTCTGACACAATATCGATTGTACCTAACTTCGAACCATAAAGTTGCTGACCCAAGTATCAGAATATATACTCCGATAGGGCCGTCATTTATTTGTTGAATTTCGGCACTATCCGAATGAGTGCGTACAGGCCGCTTGAGACGTAGTTAGGTTGGCTGGCACAGATATTATTGCCTATTATAATATCACATATAAGAACTGGCGCAGTGGATTCATAAAAGCTCGATACATAGTTGTGGCAATGGCCTATGCAGGTGGCGGGACTCCCGATTCCATTCAGGTTTTGTATGTAAACGATGATGGTGACTTTGCTGAATTAGCGCAGACGAAGCTCCTGAGTATCTCATCTAGCTTTGACGTCACAACAGTCGGGAGTATCGAGGCTGCTCTCGACTCGCTTGCAACTTCGGCTATCGATTGCGTGGTCACATCGTACTCATTGCCGGGCGGGACGGGAATCGACCTCCTAGATCGGTTACGAACGGAGCAGTACGAACTACCGACGATCTTGTTTACCGGCCGAGGGAGCGAGCAAATTGCAAGCGAAGCGACACAGGCGGGGGTCTCCGATTACGTTCCGGTCCACGCGGGCCAGAACAGTTTCGAGTTGCTCGCGAGCCGCATCCAGACGCTCACCGAGGCCGCCCACAAACAAGCGGCCGCCGAGCGACTGTCCGACCGCTTCCAACGAACGCTGGAGCGGGCAACTGACGGGATTTATGCCGTCGATAGCGAGTGGCGGATCGAATATATAAACGAGAAGATGGCAAAGCGCGTCGACCGCGAACCGGAAACTATCGTCGGGACGATTATCTGGGAAGAGTTCCCCTCGATAGTTGGAACGGAACTCGAAGAGAAATACCGAACCGCGATGGAGACCGGCGACCCGGTGTCGTTCGAACAGTACCTTGGCGAACCGTTGGATTACTGGGTCGAAATACGAGTCTTTCCCGACGATGACGGTCTGACCGTCTTTTCACGGGAAACCACGGCAGAGCGGGAGCGAGAACTGGAGTTAGAGCGCAGTGAAGCGATCCTCGAAAACATCCACGACGTTGTATTTGTTCTCGATGATGAAGGGACAATCGAGTTCGCGAACACCGCTTCGAGACGACTCGTGACCGGGAAAGAATCGACCAAGATAACGGGACAGCAGTTGGAAGCAGTCGTGGGAGACCGGATGTCCAAGTCCGATGCCGAGCGGTTCACAGCGGCGGTCGAATCGACAGTCACTGATATCGAGAGCGACGGTGGCGTTACAGGGTTGTACGACGCAGACCTGCAAATCGATGTGACGACCGGCGGTGGCGAGCGGACGTTAGACGTCCGCGTCACACCGTTCCGGGGCGACGATGATCGGCAGGTGCTCGTCGTTGCCCGTGACATCACCGAACAGAGCATGGCAAAGCGACAGTTAGAGCAGGAGCGGGATGCACTTCGGGAACTCCAGACTGTCATGGCAAAGGGTGATATCGCTGCTGAGGCGCGCCTCGAAGAATTGCTCGAACTTGGCTGCCAGACGCTCGGGCTCGACATCGGAATCGTCTCACACGTTCAGGGCAATGATTACACGGTCAGGGCAGTACACGCCCCGGATACGGAAATCGAATCCGGGGACCTGTTCGACCTCGAATCGACGTACTGCGCGGAGGTGGTCGGGACAGATGCAGTCTGCTCGTTCGCAGATGCTGTCGCTGATGGCAAAGAAACCCACCCTGCGTATCGTGAGTTGGAGCTGGAATCGTATATCGGGGTGCCACTCATCGTCGATGGAGTCAGGTACGGGACGGTCAATTTTTCGAGTCCGACAACGCGAGTCGCGCCCTTCGGAGCGCTTGAGCAAACGTTCGTGGAGCTACTCTCGGAGCTCGTGAGCGCCGAAATATCGCGGATGCAGGACCAGACTGACCTCAAGCGCCAGGAATTCCTGTTCGAGCGGGTACAGAATATCGCAGATATCGGTGTGTGGGAGTATTTCCCGTCGATAGACAGCCTCGACTGGTCTGACGGCGTTCGTCGGATTCACGGCGTTGACGACGAGTATGACCCGTCACTCGATGACGCGCTTGGTTTTTATCACCCTGACGACCGAGAAAAGATTTCGCAGGCAGTCGAGCAGACGATTGCGGACCGAGAACCGTACGACATCGATCTCCGGATTGTGCGCACTGATGGCGACGTGCGCGACGTTCGGGCGTGGGGAGAACGCGTCGACGACCCACAGGACGATGAGCCCGTGCTTCGAGGCGTTTTTCAGGATATCACGGAGCGAAAAGCCCAGGAACGAGCGCATCAGGAACTTGCTGAGGAGTACGAGGCACTGCTCAATAGTTCAGGTGACGCCATATTCATGCTCGATGTCGATACGACTGGTAACGATCCAGTGTTCGAGTTTGCGCGACTCAGCCCCGGCTACGAGTCACAGACAGGTCTCACGACTGACGAGGTTCGAGGGGAAACACCACGGGAGATCTTCGGTGACGAGCGTGGTGCCGAACTCGCGGCGAACTACACTCGTTGTTTCGAGGAGCGTGCGCCGATCTCGTATCGGGAAGAGCTGGACATCGCTGACGACGCGCGGTTCTGGGACACGAGCCTCGCACCAGTTATGCTCGGCGATGAGATCGTCCGGATCGTCGGTATCGCCCGCAACGTAACCGAACAGGTCGACCGACAACGCAAACTCGAAACGACGAACCAGCGACTTGAATCACTCATCGAAGCGACACCGCTCACTGTCATGGAAATCGACACAGACGGGACGGTCATCCGCTGGAACGATGGGGCCGAGAATATGTTCGGCTGGTCACGGGCGGAGGTGCTTGGCGAGGGCAATCCGATGGTCCCGGATGAGCAGCAGGCTGAATTTGAGTCCCACCGACAGCGCGTTTTGAGCGGCGATCAAATCAGGGGGAAGGAAGTACAACGGAAGACGAAGGCGGGTGAGGAACTAGAGTTGCTCCTGTCGGCTGCACCAATCACCGCTCCCGACGGAGAGATAACGAGCGTACTGGCTGTTCTAGAGGATATCACTGAACAGAAGCAGTTAGAGTCGAAGCTCCGCTCACTGCAGGAAACAGCACAGCGGCTCAGTGGCGCACAGTCGAGTGCCGAAATCGGCGACATCGCTATTGAGGCTGCTGTCGAAATTCTTGGGTTCGAACTCACCAGTATCTGGGAGTACACCGACCAGACAGACGAGCTTGTTCCACTGACGACGAGTGCGGCCACAAGGGAACTGCTCGGTGAACTACCACGGTTGCAGTCCGATGAGTCGCTTGCCTGGGAGGCGTTTAAAACATCAGAAGTGCGTCGATACGACGACATCAAATCCGTGACATCGCTCGGCGAAGCCGACACGAATCTCAGAAGCGGTCTGTTCGTGCCACTGGGGGAGTTCGGGCTTATGGGTGTCGGAACGCCACAGGAACAGACCTTCTCTGAAGCAGACGTGGATCTGTTCCAGATACTGGGCGCAACCGTCAAGGCGGCATTCACCCGTGCAAGCCGGGAAACCGAACTCCAGCGACAGAATGAGCGGCTCGATGAGTTTGCCAGTGTTGTCGCCCACGACCTCCGGAACCCGCTGTCCATCGCTATCGGCTTTCTCGACATCGTCGAAGAGACAGGTGACCTCAGTCACGTGGACCGAATCGAATCGGCACATGGCCGTATGGAGCGGTTGATCGACGACCTCCTGACGCTGGCGCGCGGTGAGACCACAGTTACGGATACGAAACAGATCGATCTTGCGGCCGTGACGACGGAAGCCTGGGGATACGTCGACACCGCTGAAGCAACGCTGACGGTTGCTGACACGGTCCCGACAGTGGCTGGTGACGCCAGCCGGTTGACACAACTGTTCGAGAACCTCTTCAGAAACGCTATCGAGCATGGCGGGGACGCCGTCACGGTAACCGTCGGGCAGTTAGAGGGCGGTGACGGGTTCTACGTCGTGGATGACGGCGATGGGATTCCATCAGCAAAGCGTGGGGAAGTACTGGAACACGGCGTTACGTCTACCAAGGGAGGCACTGGCTTCGGGCTCTCCATCGTGGAGGACATCGCCAAAGCACACGGCTGGACTGTCCGTGTGACGGAAGGCGCTGCTGGCGGGGCACGGTTCGAGTTTTGCTACTGAGGGCAGCGTTAGCAGCGGTTTCTTGGTACCGACAGCGACAGTTGTGGGTCCCGTTATGAAATCTGCAACGCCGGTGCTACGGCCAGAGCCCCCGTGCTTCGTGAGCCTCCGCGATACGGGACAGGGCGACGACATACGCCGCATCGCGCCACGTGATGTCGCGGTTTTCGAACTCCGTTCGGACTGCGTCCCAGGCCGCTCGCATCTCTTCGTCGAGTTCGTCGTTCACTCGCTCGAGTGACCACGACCGACGGTTGATGTCCTGTAGCCACTCGAAGTAGCTCACCGTGACGCCGCCGGCGTTCGCCAGAATGTCCGGAATCACAACGACATCCCGGTCAGCGAGGATGGAGTCAGCAGTGGACGTCGTCGGGCCGTTTGCCCCTTCGACGACATAATCCGCAGCGATGTCGTCCGCGTTCGCTTCGGTAATGACGTTTCCGAGCGCTGCCGGAATGAGGACATCGACATCCAGCGTCAGCAGTTCATCGTTCGAAATCACGGTGTCGGCGTACTCGGTGACCGCTTCCGGTTCCTCGTCGTGTGACGGGACTGTCGCCGTATTGATTCCGTCGGGGTCGTACATTGCCCCGTTCACGTCGCTGATCGCGACAACAGTCGCGCCCTGTTCGTCAAGCAACCGTGCTGCGTTCGCACCGACACTGCCGTAGCCCTGTACTGCGACCGTGGTCTCCGACAGTGGCTGGTCGTAGTACTCACAGACCAACTGTGTGATAATCGCGACACTCCGGCCGGGCGCGTCTTCACGCCCCTCGCTCCCACCGACAATCGGCGGCTTCCCGGTGACAACACCCGGAATCGTCTCGCCCTCTTGCATGGAGTAGGCGTCCATCAGCCAGGCCATCGTCTGTGGGTCCGTTCCCATGTCCGGGGCTGGTATGTCCCGGTTTGGCCCGATGACCTCGCGGAGTTCCTGCGCGAACCGGCGGGTGAGCCGTTCTTTTTCGTCTCGGCTCAGCGTTTTCGGATTGACCGCGATACCCCCTTTTGCGCCGCCGAAGGGGAGGTCCATCACCGCGCATTTCCAGGTCATCCAGATTCCAAGCCCGACACATTCGTCCCTGGTCACGTCAGGGTGATAGCGAAGCCCGCCTTTGTACGGTCCCCTGACGCTATCGTGCTGGGCCCGATACCCGGTGAACACTTCCACTGTGCCATCGTCCCGCTCAATCGGGACGGTAACCTCATGGACGTTTTGCGGATGATTGAGTCGTGCGACAATGTTCGGGTCGATATCGAGGTGGTCCGCAGCCCTGTGGAGTTGCAAACGGGCTGTTTCGAGCGCGGATTCCGGTTCGGACGACGTCGACGAGTCTCCCGATGGAGAAGTGGAGCTCAGTTCCGGTCCCATCGTTATTCCAGCGGAGTGAGTCGGTTGCGCATTTCACCGCCGCAGTCCTGACAGTTCTCCGGTTGGCTCACTGCAGTGATGACTTTGCCACATGCAAAGCACTCGTACGGTGTCTTCTCGTCGTGGTCTTGCTCTACATCTCTCATGTGTATTCACGAGTGACGGTTTCCGACCGCCAGTACTCGATTAAGGAATAGAAGGACATCAAAGGAATATTCAGAGGTTAAACAAAGAGGCAGGGGTGGATTTGGTTGTTTATTATTGAACCCCATCTTACGCCTCCCGACTCGAAACGCTCCGGTCTTCGAACAATGCTGTGAACAGTTTCCGCTGGACTGTCCGCACGTGCTGATAGAACGCTGGTGGCGAAATCTCGAGCATCGTTGCGATGTCTTCGCCGGACTTTGTGCGCGGTGACTCGAAGTAGCCGCTGTAGTAGGCGGTCTGAATCACTTCGAGCTGTCGCTCCGTGAGGTCCCTGAGGAACTCCGAACTGCGATCCTGCTCGATACCCCGCTCAAGCGTTTCTTTGCGCTTGAGTTCGACGCCGGAAAACGTACTGTCGACCAACTGTGCGATGTTTCGAACGTCGACGCTCTGTGGTACATCGACGATGAGTGTCGTTCCCTCCGGGTCTGCGGTCGCTTCCCGGAAGATAGCGCCGTGGTCAGCAAGTTCCAGCGCGAGGAACGGCTGTGACAGCTCCAGCCGCAGGACACCGCTGTCAGTGTCGTCATCACTTATCTGTGTCACGTCGTCGATCGTCGTCATGTCAGCCGCAGCCGCCGCGACCGTTTGCACGTCAGCGTCTTCGACCGCCACAAACACGCTGTTACCGGCCGGCGCGTGCTGAATGCCACCTTCGTAGGAAATGGTACACCCAGTCGACCGAGCGAGTCGCGACAAGAGGAACCGCTCGTCATCGATGACGAACTCAACGCGGGTTACCGACGACGTGAGCAACGCATGTTTCCGTTCGATAGCGCTGAGTGCCGAGGCGATCGTCTCGCCAAGTTCACGCAACACGGTGCGCGTTGTCTCATCGAACGCGTCTTTCGTGTCGGCATAGATGGTGAGGATTCCATGCCTGAGGTCGTTGTACACCAGTGGGATACTCAGCACAGAGAGGAAGTCACGCGTGAGCGCGTCCGACCGCCATGGCGCGTTCCGGAGATCAGCGGCGACATTTGGGATCATCGTCACGTCGCCGGTCGCAGCCGTCTGGCCCGCGGGCTCAGTCTCGGAGGCCGCAACGGCGATTGATTGACTGTCGAGATACCCCTGGTCAGTGCCGGCCCAGGCTCGCGGTTCGACGGTAGTACCGCCCGGGTCGACGCTCCCGATCCATGCGAACTTGAATCGGTCCGTGTCAGTCAGCCGTTCGCAGACGGTATGAGTGATCTCCTCCTGTGTTTCCGCACTGACGATCGTCTGGTCTATCTCCCGAATCGTGTTGTTGATCTGATTCAGAGCAGTCAGTTGCTCGTTTTGCCGCTGGAGTTCACGGTCCTGTTCCCGAAGCTGGGATTCCCGGACGACTCGGTCGAGAGCAGCCTCGGCAGTTGCTGCGAGCAGGTCGGTGAGTTCCTGTGTCAGGTCGTCGAACACTCCGACAGCCGTCGACCCGGTGACGAACACGCCGTGGGTGCCGAGCGGAATGAACATAACACTCCGGAGGTCAGTTGCCCGGTTTTCCAATCGATCCGACGTGTGAACATCGTCGAACACGAGTGTCTCGTCGTTGACGAAACTGTAGCTCGGAAGCGTGTCATCGTTCGTGCGGACAGCCGGAAGCGGTCCGTGGTGTTCGGTCATCGCCCGTGACTGTGCAACAGGGAGGAGTTCGTTCGTCTCGGCGTCGTGCAGATAGATTGCGCTCGCGGAGACGTCGAACACACTGAGCACGTCATCGACGATGTGTTGGGCGATTTCCTGATTGGTCTCCGTGTAGAGGAACTTCCGTGCGGTCTCCTGCAGCGTCGTCAGCGCTTCCTCGCGCTGTTTCCGTTTCGTGATATCCCGGCAGCTATACAGCAGTGTGCCGTCCTGAATTGAGACTTCGCGGACGTTGACCAGCAACGTGTGCTCGTGACCAGCTTTGTCGGTGACTGTACACTCGATGTTCTTCAGAACGCCCTTCTCAGCGAGTTCCGCCCGGTCGAACAGGTCCTCGCCAAGGAGCGTGTCGATCGTTTCCTGCTCGCAAATCTCGTCGTCAGTGTAGCCAAAAATGAAGTGGACGTTCGGGCAGACGTAGGTGTATTCCCCGCCCTCGTTCGTCATGAGGACGGTGTCGGTCATATTGCTGAGCGTGACCCGGTGAAGTTCCTCAGATTGACGGAGGTCACGATCGAGGGTGACCTGCTCCGTGATGTCGATCCCTTCGATCACGATCGAGGTGACATCGCCGAAGTCGTTCTCGACCGGACGAACTGACAGCTCGATAACGCGGTCCGTGGCCGTGGACGGCTGATGAACGACGACGTTGCCGAATTGCCCGTCGCGTGCAGCCTCGACAAGTTGCCGGATGTCGCGTTCTGTCGCATCGGACTGTGACCACCACGGCAGCGTCCAGAACAGGTCACCGATGGCCGTGTCCACGTCCTCGTCAATCATTGCTCGTCCTGTCTGATTCACACGGACGAGCGAGCCATCCGGGTCGAGGACCCACGTGGCCGTCTGTGTGTCGTGAAAGACGGCGTCGAACTGCCGTGCCCGTTCGCGCTGTGTGATCGTTCGCCGGGCGGACTGGAGCGTCTTCTCGGTTCGCTCAATTACCTCGTCTATCCGCAGGCCGTCTGTCCCTGCGAGGGGTACGTAGTCGGAAACGCCGGCCTCGATTGCCTCACTCGCCAGGGCTTCGCTTCCGTCCGTAGTCCCGAGGATGACAGGGAGATCCGGGGCCAAGTCTCGGAGCTGTCGGGTCAGTTCAATGCCACTCCCGTCATCGAGTGTCTTTCTCGTGACAATACAGTCGACCGAGCGCTTCCGAACCGTCTCGAGGGCGTCCGATATCGTCTCAGCAGCGAGGATAGTAGCCTCTGTGCTCGCTCTAAGCGCTTCTGAGAGCGGCTCGGTCCAGCCTGTAGAACCAACAACGAGAACCTGAGCCGTGTCGAATGGGCTCCCGGCGTCTCTCATCTGCTGCTCCCGGGCACGAAGTGATCACTGAGAACACTGGCGCGATACGTGGACACTCGTTCGAGTTGTCGCCATCTACCGTGAACGGAGTGGTTCAGTTGCCGTGTTTTCGATGGAGGGTTCAATAATAAACACCTGCGTTCAAAATACTTCGTTGCTAAACAGTTTAGTATTTCCTCATTCCTGCGGTTATTTCGGCAGAGTGCCATCGGTCGACGGCCGGTACTCGCGAAGACACATGACGGACATCACACAGACGCCGACACGGTCGGTCCCTGCCCGTCGTTCAGATAGTCGCGAGCCAATAGCTCCTGCCGATTCTGCACAGCTATGATGGACGTACAACGTCGCTTGACGGAGAAGAGAGCTATCAGGCACGTCGAAGCGCCGGCGTCGATGCCAGTGTTCCGAGCTGTGACGCGGGTCTGGCATTTTCCCAGCGGAGATGCCTTGCTCGAACGTGACGGGTATCGTGACTGTCTGATCCCGGACGTCGACCGGATCGACGTGCCAGTCAATGGAACGGAACAGGTTGCGGACGCTGTGGCACTCGATACGGATACCACTGTTCGGGTGACGGACAATACAGGAAGCGTAGTTATGTCAGAATTCGACAAAAATGTGAAGATAGGATAAACGATTCGGACCCATTCGCGGTTGTAAGCCCCTCATCTAGCCTCTTCTATATCGAATGATATAGTAATTTTCCTGGTAGAAATGGGTAGCTTTTGGTATCTCGATGAATCCCGTCGATATATGTCTGATGTAAATCCGTACCAAAGCCTGCGGACGCAAATCGACGCAGCAGCACAATACTTAGACATCTCAGAGGGACAACTGGAACGGCTGAAAACCCCTGAGCGGATACTGGAAACGAATCTGTCTGTTGAGATGGACGATGGGTCGGTGGAGGTATTCCGTGCGTATCGGTCACAGTTCAACGGCGACCGTGGCCCGTACAAGGGCGGAATCCGCTATCATCCACAGGTAGACCGCGACGAGGTCAAGGCGCTCTCCGGGTGGATGGTCTACAAGACGGCGGCGAGCGATATCCCGCTCGGCGGTGGCAAAGGCGGAATCGTCATCGACCCGAGGAACTATTCCGAGAGCGAACTGGAGCGGGTCACACGCTCATTTGCGAAGGAACTGACGCCACTGATTGGGGCCGACCGTGACGTGCCCGCACCTGACGTCAACACGGGCCAGCGCGAGATGAACTGGATCAAAGACACCTACGAGACACTCGAAAACACGACAGAGCCCGGCGTGATAACCGGGAAGGACCTCGCAAGCGGTGGCAGTGAAGGCCGCGTCGAAGCGACCGGGCGTTCGACGGTCGTCGCAGCACGTGAAGCCTTCGAGTATCTTGACAAGGACATCGAAGGCGCGACGGTCGCGGTTCAGGGCTACGGGAACGCCGGCTGGATCGCAGCGAAACTCATTCACGAAATGGGGGCCAACGTCGTCGCCGTGTCCGATTCGAGCGGCGCGATATACAGCGACGCGTCGTTCGACCCCGTCGCAGTCAAGGACTACAAACGCGAAACCGGGAGCGTCGTCGGATATACCGACGCGGCGGAGGAACTCACGAATGATGAACTGCTCACGCTCGACGTCGACCTGTTGATCCCGGCCGCACTCGAAAACGCCATCGATGAGTCGCTGGCACATGACATCTCTGCCGATGTCATCTCTGAGGCTGCGAACGGACCGATTACTCCCGCAGCAGACGACGTTCTCAGCGACCGCGAGACGCTGGTCATTCCGGATATCCTCGCGAACGCGGGCGGCGTCATCGTGTCGTACTTCGAGTGGGTCCAGAACAGGCAGCGCTTCTACTGGTCCGGAGAGCGTGTGAACGAGGAACTGGATTCGATTATCGTCGAGCAGTTCGGGAACCTCGTCGACGCCTACGAGGAGCGAAACCTCTCCTCGCTCCGAACCGCCGCATACGTCGTTGCACTCCAGCGGGTGATGAACGCCGGCGAGCAGAGCGGCACTTGGCCGTAACGGGTTCTGAACCACATCGGCCGCCGTTCTCGCTGCCATGTTGAGAGCCCTCTGTCACCAAACGACACGATATTAAGACCATCCAGTGAGCAGAGGCACTATGCCAACCGACCGCGTCACCGTCTCTCTCGACGAGGAGACCAAGGAGACGTTAGAAGGGCTAACCGACCGAACTGGGGAAAGCCAGAGCCAGTTGATCCGCGAGGCAATCGCGTTCTACGCGGCAAACTTCGACTCGGCGCACGCAAGTGATAGCGATCACCTCCAGACGTACTACGAAATGCTCTCGACGGGCGAACACGTCCTGCTGGACATCGACCTGCTGCACGCACTCCTGCGTCAGTTTACTGACCCGGATGAGCGGGACGAGGAGGTTCTCAATATGATCGATCAGGTGGCACAGTACCACGCTCAAGAGTATGCCGAGCGGTTCGATTCGCTCGAAGATGTTCTCGAATGGCTCTCACTGTGTGGGTTCCTGACCGTTCGGCGGGACGAAAAGGGGAGTTTCCACGTGGTGTTCCCATCCGAATCGGTGCGGTGGTTGATGATTCGGTTCATCCGCGGTAGCATCGCCGACCTTCCGTTCGAAATTGAAATCGAAGAGAGTGTTTCGAAAGTACTATTAAGAGAACGAGAACCGTGAATACCTCTGCACGGAACGCAAACCGACTCGAATCTGGGGGTTGGGTATTTCTTACTATTTCACACACTTGGTGACGTATACACAGGGTTCATACGACCGATGTTCCGGCCACACACAGGTCTTAACAATGTTTTTCCTTACCTGCCGGGACCGTGACAGTGGCTATCAAAACCAACAATCATGAGCATTACAGAACGACTCAAAGCCGTCGGCCCGGGGGCGATGGTCGCCGCCGCGTTTATCGGTCCTGGCACGGTCACGACTGCGAGCGTCACCGGAGCGGAGTTTGGCTACGCGCTTCTGTGGACCATGGTCTTCTCGATTGTGGCAACGATCGTTCTCCAAGAGATGAGTGCGCGGCTTGGCCTTGTCTCGGGGGAGGGGCTCGGGGAAGCACTTCGAGAACGGTTCGACAATCAAATCGTCGAGTACGTGAGTATATTCCTCGTTGTCGGCGCGATCGGCGTCGGGACCGCCGCCTATGAGGCTGGGAATATCCTCGGCGGTGCCGCAGGGCTCGCGACGATCACGGGTATCGACTCAACGGTGTGGGGGGTCGTGATGGGACTCGTCGCCGGACTCCTGCTCTACACTGGGCGCTACAAGTTGATCGAACGAGCGCTCATTGGTCTGGTCGCCGTGATGGCGTTCTCGTTCGTAGCATCGGCGGTGCTTATCGGTCCCGACCCCAGTGCGATTGCGATGGGGTTCGTCCCCGGTATCCCCTCGGGGTCGCTGTACCTCATCACCGGCCTCATCGGAACGACCATCGTCGGGTATAATCTGTTCCTGCACGCGAGTAACGTCCAAGAGCGGTGGAGCGGTCCCGACGATATCGGCCACTCCCGTATCGACACGGTGGTGTCGATCGTTGCGGGCGGCATTATTACGATTACGATCATGGTGACCGCGGCCGCAGCATTCGAGCCCGGAACGCAGATCAGCGATATCGGTCGGATGGCCGAACAGCTGCGCCCCATCGCGGGTCCGTACGCCGAACTGTTCTTCAGCATCGGCATCTTCGCCGCCGGATTCACGAGTGCCACGACAGCACCGCTCGCGGGCGCGTGGGCGACAACAGGTGCACTCGGCTGGGATTCGGATATGCAGAGCACACAGTTCCGTGCCGTCTGGGGGACCATCCTCGGCGTCGGGGTTCTCTCGGTGTTGCTGGGTGGCAGTCCCGTCCAGATCATCGTGTTCGCACAGGTGGTCAACGGGATTTTATTGCCGATCGTCGCGGTATTCCTGATATACGCGATGAACCAGCGGGACCTCCTCGGCGAGTACACGAACGGGTCGATAGCGAACGCCCTCGGCGCGATTGTGACGCTTATCGTCGTGTGGCTCGGGGTTCGGACGCTACTCAGCGTCGCGGGGGTGCTGTAGATGGGCGGCCGGCGGGTCGGTGTCGACGTCGGTGGAACCTTCACTGACGTGACGCTGTCGCTCGATGGGGAGCTCGTGACCGCGAAAGTCCCGAGCACTGAAGACCAGAGCGAGGGCGTTATCGCCGGGATCGAGAAGGCCTGCGAAGCGGCTGATATCGACCCTGAGACCGTGAGCGAGTTCTCTCATGCGATGACCGTCTCGGTCAACGCACTGCTCGAAGAGGACGGCGCAAAGACCGCACTCGTCACGACAGACGGGTTCCGGGACGTTCTGGAGATCGGTCGGCAGGACCGCCCGTCGCTGTACGACCTGTCGGCCGAAAAGCCGACACCGTTGGTTCCCCGCCGCCGCCGCTTCGAAGTGTCCGAACGGACGATCACCGACGGTATCGAACAGCCCGTCGACGAGGACGAAGTCCGGGCAATCGCCGAGCAGCTACGCGAGATGGATGTCGAGTCTGTCGCCGTCTCGCTCTTGCACGCGTACGCACACCCCGAAAATGAAACACGCGTCGCAGACATCCTGCGGGATGAACTCGACGTGCCCGTCTCGGCCTCGCACGAAGTCCTCGCCGAGTTCCGCGAGTACGAACGAACGTCGACGACAGCCGTCGACGCCTACGTACGGCCGGCGATTGACCACTACGTCAGCCGTCTGACCGACCGTGCGCGGGACCTCGGCGTTCCACAGCCCCGAATTATGCAGGCGAACGGCGGTATCACCGACACTGCTACCGTCAGACGGAACGCCGTGACAACCGTCCTTTCGGGCCCTGCCGCCGGGGTCGTTGGGGCAGGGTCGATGGCGTCTGAGGAACAGGACGGGCTAGTCACGTTCGATATGGGTGGGACCTCTAGTGACGTTAGTCTCGTCCGCGACGGTGAAGCGGAACGGACGACAGAGGGCGTCATCAACGAGCGGCCGATCAAGACACCGATGGTCGACGTCGAAACAGTCGGTGCAGGTGGCGGGTCCATCGCCTGGGTCGACGCCGGGGGCGCACTCCGAATCGGCCCGCGTTCCGCCGGAGCTACCCCCGGTCCAGCCTGCTACGGGGAAGGCGGAACTGAGCCGACCGTCACTGACGCGAATCTCGTGCTGGGCTATATCGGCGAAAGCACAAGTCTGGGTGGTGAACTCTCACTCGATGCGGATGCCGCCTACGACGCGCTTGCGGACCTCGCCGACGAGGCGGGTCTCGGTGGGCCTCTGGAAGCCGCCCGTGGCGTCTACCGCGTCGCGAACGCGAACATGACCAGAGCCATTCGCTCCGTGACCGTCGAGCGTGGGTACGACCCGCGGAAGTTCGGGCTCGCCGCGTTCGGGGGTGCCGGGCCAATGCACGCGGCGGCAATCGCGGACAGCCTCGATATCGATCGAGTGGTGATTCCGCGCGCTTCAGGCGTGCTGTCGGCATACGGTTTGCTCGCAGCTGACGAGAAGCGCGACGCAGTACGGACGTATCAGCGCTCGCTCGACGCGGTCGACCCCGACGAGGTCGACACAGTCTACGAGGAGTTGTCCGAAGAACTTCTGGCTGAGGTTAGCGACCGCGAGGCAGCGACAGTGCGACACTCAGCCGACCTCCGGTACGCCGGCCAGAGTTTCGAACTTACCGTAGACGTCGACCGGCCGTTCGACACCGCGGACGCCCGCGAGCGTTTCGGGTCAGCCCACGAGTCCGCGTACGGCTATCGAGCGGACGAGTCGGTCGACCTGGTGAACTGTCGCGTGACGACGACCGTCGAACGGAGCGCGCCGCCGGTCAAGTACACTGCCGAAGGCGACCCACAGAAGGGCTCTCGGGAGGCGGTGTTCGCCGACGAGGTCCGCGAAACCCCGGTCTACGAGCGAGCGAAACTGCAACCACAGAATAGCATCGACGGCCCCGCGATTGTCGAGGGCGATGAGAGCACAATCGTCATCCCACCGACGTGGAACGTCCAGGTGCGCGATGACGGGACACTGACAGCGGCGGTGAGCGACACATGAACGACGAAGCTACGACATCGAGTGACGGACAGGAGACAATCGACCCTGTAACGCTGGAAATCCTCAGGAACCAGCTCGAGAGTGTCGCAACCGAGATGGGCCACGTGCTCATCCGGGGGGCGTACTCCCCGAACATCAAGGAGCGACAGGACTGTTCGACGGCGCTCTTCGACGCGTCGGGTCGGATGGTCGCACAGGCGGAACACATCCCGGTCCACCTCGGCGCGATGCCCGATGCAGTGGATGTTGTCCTCAAGAATGACCCGAAACCGGGCGACGTCTTCATCGTTAACGACCCGTTCGCGGGCGGGACACACCTCCCGGACATCACGCTCGTCTCGACCATCGCGCCTAACGACGAGATAGTCGGGTACGCCGTCTCGCGGGCCCATCACGCCGACGTGGGCGGGAGTTCGCCGGGAAGTATGCCACCGGGCGCACAGGAAATTTACGAGGAGGGGCTCCGCCTGCCTGCTGTCCGACTCGTCGACGGTGGCGATCCCAATGAGGCGGTTCACGACCTCATCCGTGCCAACGTCCGGACGCCGGACGAGCGCGAGGCGGACCTTCGGGCCCAGCGCGCGGCAAACGAACGGGCCGAGGAACGCATCGGTGAACTCCTGTCGGAGCACGGGCCGACACTGCTCGAGGCGTTCGATGCCGTCATCGAGTACTCCCGCGAGCGGGTCGAGGCTGAACTCGACGCGCTCCCGGACGGAACGTATCGAGCGCAGGATATCCTCGAAGGCGACGGCGTGACCGATGCCGACATCCCGATTGAAGTGGCCGTCACCATCGATGGGGCCTCGATAGCCGTCGACTTTGCCGGGACTGCCGACCAGGTGGCGGGCAACCTGAACGCACCCCTGTCGGTCGCGAAGAGCGCGGTCTACTTCGTCGTTCGAGCGATCACCGATCCGGAAATACCCCCAAACCACGGCTGTTACGAGCCGGTATCCGTGTCCGCACCTGAAGGGTCAGTACTCAACCCGGACGCGCCGGCCGCAGTCGTCGGTGGCAACGTCGAGACGAGTCAACGCGTCATGGACGTCACACTGGCAGCGCTCGCCGAAACAGTCCCCGATAGGGTTCCTGCCGGCGGACAGGGAACGATGAACAACCTCATCATCGGTGACCGGACCGGCGATTTCACCTATTACGAGACTATCGGCGGCGGGTTCGGTGCCCGGCCCGGGAAAGACGGGATGGACGGCGTACAGGTCGGCATGACGAACACGCTCAACACGCCTGTCGAATCGATGGAGGCCGAGTATCCGCTCCGAGTCGAGCGGTACGCGCTGCGTCGGTCAAGCGGCGGCGACGGCCGATACCGCGGCGGACTGGGCCTCGAACGCACCGTTACCGTTGAGACCGAC
Organism: Haloarcula sp. H-GB4; assembly: GCF_030848575.1. Classification (NCBI taxonomy): domain Archaea; kingdom Methanobacteriati; phylum Methanobacteriota; class Halobacteria; order Halobacteriales; family Haloarculaceae; genus Haloarcula; species Haloarcula sp. H-GB4. The sequence continues at coordinate 114,829 of NZ_JAVDDX010000003.1, forward strand.
GCCACCGTGTCACTGCTGACTGAGCGGCGGCGGACGGCTCCTGCCGGAATCGATGGCGGCGAGGATGGCGCGAGAGGGGAGAATCTGGTCGACGGCGACCCCGTTCCTGCGAAGGCGTCCGTTGACATCGAGGCCGGGACGACCGTCTCCGTCCGAACGCCCGGTGGCGGCGGACACGGCGATCCGGCAGAGCGGGACCCGGAAGCAAGAGAGCGTGACCGACGCGATGGGAAGGTAGACGAGGTGTAGCGTCTCGGTTCGGTTGTCAGTCGAATAGACGTAGCCGGCCACCACAGTGGTGCCACCCGTAGTCAGCTGTTCGGCGTATCGATAGCCTCCTGCACACCGAGCCAGTTCGTGATAGAGCCGTCGGGGCCAGTAAGTGGCACTATCGTCACTCGGTTTTTGAAGTGTGTCCCGTCCGCTCGGTAGTTCCACAGTTCGACGGTCCGCTGTTCCCAGATATCGATCCCTTCCTGGAGCGTTGCGATTGCATCGGAGTCAGTTGCTGGTCCCTGCAGCAATCGAAGGTTCTCGCCGCGAAGCGCGGCTAGCGAGTACCCGGTCATCTCCTGGAACGTCTGTGTCGCATATCGGACTGGATTGTCCTGATACGCCGGGCCAGTGAGCGTCAGGCCCAGAGGGATCGTCCCAAGTCGCACCATTTTCGCGATATATTCTCGCTCAAAACCCGTTACCGAGGTAGGCTCGAATCCCTTGAAATCCTGAAGGAGAGCGGCCGGTGACTCGTCAGCGGGTTCCGGGTCAACACTCTGGAGGTTGTGTGTTTCGACGAGGTCCGGAAGCCGACGGCGAAACTGCTCCTCGTCGAGCAGCATGGTTTCGATAAGTACGTCCCTGAGTGAGGCCATGTTCGCGGTCAGTTGATCTAGTCGGCGGTGACACAAACTCCCGTCGGTGTCCGGCCTGTGGCCGCTCAGCCGTGCCATTCATGCTGATACAGCACCTGTTACAGGTACGCGCTCGTCCCTACGATACCAATGTCTGAACGCGAGTATCCGGTGGCCGACCTTCCGACGCCTAATGAGACGTACAGCCCTGGCGACGCCGTTTCCCTCCAGCTTGCTGCGTTGGAAACGAACGACGACCCGTTTGAGAACGCGGGGATCATGACGGCGTACAATTTCGCCTCCCCGGCCAACCGCCGCTCGACTGGCCCACTTGACCGATTTATAGCCATGGTCCAGTCACCGCAGTACCGCCCGATGATCAACTTCAGGGAGGCTGTGCGAGGCCCTGTAGAGCGGGATGAGAACTACGCTGAACAGCGGGTAACGATTACCGGGCCGGATAGACAGACAACCACGTACGAGTTCGGTCTGTCAGTGCAGTCCGTCGGCGAGTTTCGGGGCTGCTGGCAGACTGACCGTGTTGTGGTGGTCTGAACGGGGGCAGTGCCAACCGAATTGGTGATTTGTGCCGTGTTGTGAACTAGGTTGCAATAGCTACTGCTAGTTCCATCCGCTCAGGTGCTACTGGCATCTCTCTCATGCGTTTTTACCCAGAGAACGCTCTACAGGTGTCGGCCCGCCAGCACAAGACAGTGGGATGAATAATACGAGAACGCTTCAATCAGAACGTCTCTTCCGCGATCGTGTAATATTCTAATATAAGAAGGATATATTACTATTTAGATGGTAGTTCAAGTCATTTTGCCGTCTACGCTATTGCGGCGAGCCACTAACGCCAGATGCACTGCCCTAGCAGCAAAGAATGAGATCTCGCTGTTCAGTTTTTCAGTACCTCACTTGCCACTTTATACACAGATGAACAAAAAATGTAGTTTTCCACTATACCCGGTGAAACTAGATCTGTCGGTATGTTAAATTGGTTCTCTAAGCGTAAGAATCGCTGAATGTGGGTTTAAAGTGTTAAAGCGTGAGATGGTCCGGTTTTAATCTCCAGAAGACTAGCCTCTTTCATCAACAAGTCATGGAAACAGTTGTTACGTTCCCAAATAGATAAGATATCATACAATAGTTCATACATTCAATTCCTTCAATCATTGTTTCTCACGCGGCTGTGTCAGTTACTGTATTTCACTCACTGCTACGCTGGACCCAGTAGGCAGCAGGTCACGAGAACGGAGGTGTGCTGTAGATTCAGAATTGGCTCCGGATTCTCACATGGTTACTCGTTTCGAGCGGTGCGCTCAGTCACTATCTGCCGGTGCAGCCACGTTACTCGTCATATGCTCGTCAGCCTCAGTCTCAGTATATGTGATCTGCCAGCCGGTAACTCCCATGAGAATGAGGATGAGCGGCGAAAGGAAGCCCAGGAAGTAGTAGGGCGCATACTGGAACGTGCTGACGCCGAGCGTGCCAGCCATGAACACCGCGCCGCTGTTCCATGGAATGAGCGCACTTGTGACAGTCCCGGAAGATTCAATCGCCCGCGAAAGGTTCTCCGTCTTGAGTCCCTTCTCTTCGTAGAGACTGCCCAGCGTCACGCCAGGAACAACGATACTGATGTACTGTTCTGCCGCAAGGACGTTCATCGAGACTGACGACAGAACCGTAATGCCGGTGAGACTTCCAACGCTCTTGCTGAGCCGGCCGAGATGATGAGCTAAGACAGCGATAATTCCAGTACACTCGAACAGGCCGCCCAGTGCGAGTGCGGCGATAGCAATTGTTACCGCCCATGCACCGCCAACCATGCCACCGCTTGCGAGGAGGCCGTTTACGAGTTCCATCCCCGTTTCCGGGCTTGTCCCACTCTGTGCAACGGTCCAGACAGACGTGAACGAGTTGCCCTGAAGCACGGCCGAGGTTATCGCGCCGGCAAAGACACCAGCACCGAGAGCTGGAATCGCGGAGATGCCGTAGATCGCCAGCCCGAATGTCACGAGAAGCGGGAAGAAGGCGAGCGGAGAGATCGTGAACGAACCCGTAAGTGCCGTCTGGATCTCAGCGATCCGATCAACAGGAATAGATCCTGACGCGCGAATACCGAGACCGGCGTACAGGACGACAGCGATAGAGAAGGCAAGGAACGTCCCTGCCCGCATCGCATTGATATGATCGTACAGATCGGTGTTCGTCACCGCCGAAGCGAGGTTTGTTGTGTCCGAGAGCGGTGACTGCTTGTCACCCGTGTATGCGCCGGTGAGGATTGCACCTGCGGTCATCGGCTCAGGGAGCCCGAGTCCCGAACCGATTCCGATGAAGGCAACACCGAGCGTCCCCGCCGCGGTCCACGATGACCCGATGGCAAACGTTATCGCCGCAGTGATGATCGCTGTGAGCGGGAGGAACACTATCGGGTGCAGCAGGTCAAGGCCGTAGTACATGAGTGTCGGAATCGTTCCAGCATGTATCCAGGTCGAGATAAGCGCATAGACGATAAACAGGATGAATACGACCTGAATGCCCATCAGCAGCGTATGTGTGATTCCAGCATACATCTCGTCCCAAGAGATGTCGAATCGGTAGTAACTGAACAGTCCAGTGAAGGCAATGCCCCAGAGGAGAGGGAACTGCGGGTCAAGTCCGTAAATTCCGATTCCTATGCCCAGCGCGGTTAGCATCCCGATGATCGGTATCAGCGCCTCCCCCAGAGAGGGTCGGTCTTCGGGGTCAATGTCGTCGTACAGCTTGATGTCGAATTCAGAACTCATTCGTAGTAATTCAATTACGTATCGCGTTTCCGCTCGTTGCGCAGTGATCTATTTGCATCAGAGTCTGTTCTGACTGATGGGGTTCGGATCAGCTTTTCAGTCGCTATACCGGTAGTTTGGCGACTACACCGACTGTGGCAACAGCGCATGTCGTTTGCTCCATCGACACCATCATTAATAAAAGTTCATGCAGAGGCGGGATGCTGACAGTCGATGAATCTGGCTCAGATTAAATTGTGCGTCGAAATCCAATGCACTGAGGCGGACCGTCCCAGTCTGGTCCGTATATAGTAGAGAAAGGGCTACAGCAACAGACTGTGCGTTCGATATACCAAAATCATATAACCATGATAACCGAGGATCAGTACATGACTGAACGCGAGCCACCGTCCCGACGAATCAAGTCGATGCAGACTGCCAGTGAGGTCCTGCGTGAAATTCAGTCACAGTCTGAGGCGACGCTGTCCGATCTCTGTGAGGATATAGATGTTGCTAAAAGTACGCTACATACGTATCTACAGACACTCGTTGCTGAGGACTTTATCGATAAATCAGATGGCGTCTATCGATTAGGCCTGCGGTTCATACCGCTCGGTGAGAGCGTCCGGAATCGGGTTGACCTCTATCAGCACGGCAAAGAGGAAGTAGAGCGCCTCGCCGAAGAGACAAACGAATGGGTCCATCTCACAGTTGCGTACCGGAACAGGGAGGTAACGCTGTACGAGCATAATGAGGGCGAAACTGTCGCCGTGGACTATCAACGGCGAACCAGAGAATCCCCACAGTATCTCCACTGTACTGCGACCGGAAAAGCGCTGCTGGCATATTTCGATGACGATCAAATCACTGAAACAGTGGCTACTGAAGGACTTGTGCAGCAGACTGAGAAGACGATCACCGAACCCGACGAGCTGCGGGAAGAACTCGCAGAAATTCAAAGCAGGGGGTACGCGGTAAACGATGAGGAAGAAATCCGGGGGATGCGATCCGTAGGCGCTCCGATACAGGACGTGGACGGCACGGTCTGTGGTGCGATCAGTGTGACCGCACCGAAAACGCGACTCTCCGGTGAATACCTCTGTAGTGACCTCCCGGAATTGGTGATGCAGGCAGCAAACATCATCGAGATCAATTTGGAGTCCGCAGCCGCCAGCAGCGAGTAGTATTCACGTATGTCAAATAATTACGGGTACTTAGCAGACCGGTACTACAGTTATTTGGCTCAGAGACAGCACAGGAGGCCCCGTGTAGAGTCGTATTTCAGACGCTCTCTATATGAGTTAACAGGTCGTAGCGAGTACTGTGAATCTTCCTGAAACCACGTCAAGCAGCTTGAATTTTAGCTGTCTTCGGTAATTCCGAACTGGGGTTGCGTGCTAACGCAGGGAACCCCAGTGCCGACAACGACACGTCTTGTGGGCCATAGAGGGGGCTCAGCCACACGTCAGCCAGCGCGTCAGGGACCGGAGCAACCGAGGTTTTGTTCGGTATAGTCATATACAGCAGAGGGCAGCGGGGAATCAGACCTTTGCTGGGTATATAGTGGGCAGCTTGTCCCCAATCCACTCGCCGCCACCAGTCGTGACCTGATCGGGCAGATACTACCCACAGACGACACCAGTGGCTTCTGTTCCGCTCGCCAGCAACTACATCTCTGACCCCTCAGTCGGTTCACGTGGTCAGATCGGAGGAGCGTGCTGTAGTGGGAACTAAGCGTTCGGAACCAGCGGGATTGGTATGTCCGCAAGCCAATAACAGTGGTACATTCGTTATACTCTCGCACGGTACAATTTGAACGAAGATGGCAATTCGAAGTCCTTGCCACATTTCAATATCGGTCGCTATATTCCAGGCAATGGCTGGAAGGTTAAAACTATACTTCTTCTCATATGACTATGTATAGGTATTCTGTTACCATATTTCGATTTTTTGTCTTTACTTTCGAAAATAGGTACATACATAGGACATTTAAGTCCATTTCTAGAGTCTTACAGGTAGAAAGAATGACTGTGTTTCTAATTCGATCTGCGGCTAAGCTTATTACAGGGTTTGTCAGACATCGACCAACGGGTTCCCCTTCATCACCCTAGCAGCCCTATTGGTAGATATCGAGTCTACAGTTCTAATACGCAGATAGTGCTGTCGAAGCCGGGGGTAACACGCGAGTACCGTTGTTCAACGGTCAGATCAGCCGCTCACGGAGTTCACAAAACGGCGCGAAATGCATGCGGGCAAGAGGGTATGTTTGAAATAGCTACCACCAAAGGAGACACTATGAGGGTTTCTATTGTCGGAGGGGGATTCGCCGGATTAGCGGCAGCACAACTGGCTGAAGAGGTAACGTCAGACGTGCAACTTTACGATAAGGGCGCATATACTGGTGACCGAAGAGGCGCTTGGGGGGAGATGGTTTGGGACTACTCACAAGTGCCACTAGATCGGCACGTTCCGGGCTACGTCAGGGAAGCTACAACCGGGATATTTGTCGGTGCCGACGGGAAGACTGCGATAAATGTCCCTGATGGTGTGATACTGAATAGAGGGGAATTAGAGAAACACTGGGCAGGCACACTCGAAGAAACAGAGATTGTAGAGGACGCAGAAGTCGACGAAGCGGAGTTTCGGCGGCTATCTACGGAATCAGATCTGCTAATTGATGCTACCGGTCAGTTCCCGATTTCAAGCCGGTTCACGTCCCTGTCATATGACGTGGCATGTCCGACACTGAGCGGGAGAATAGAGGCCGACTTTTCACACCTGTATCCGGAGCCGAGAGCGCTTGCGTACGAGAATTACTTCCTCTGGATCGTCCCACAATCACCAGCGGAAGCAACTGTCGGGCTCGGCTGCCGGGAGGACAAGTCTCCTGACGAACTGTACGAAGATATGCGACGATTACTTGCAGAAGTCGATATTGAGCCCCCCGAACGTGAGACCTTATACAGCGGAACCGACGTTTCAAACGGCCTGCGAAGTCTCTCAGACTGCTCGTACGAGCTAAACGACTGTGCAGTTCATATCGCTGGCGATGCTATCGGGCTGGCGAACCGCCTGACGGGCTTTGGGATGGTGCATGCGGCACAATCTGGCCGAGCTGCTGTGAGTTCCTTCGTGCAAGGAGAGTCGTATAAACGCAGGTTACTGTGCCAGAACTTCTGGACAAAAGCGGTCACCAGTGCGGCGTCCCCCATCCATCACACCATCGGGTTAGACGGAATCGCTCGTCTGGCAAAGTCCGATATTGAGTATCAGGAGAGCTTCGAACCACAGCAGCCAACAGATATTCTGAGCGCTGTTCGGACCTTCGTCTAGCGTCTCCAATCAGATTAGACACTCGGTTGGCCAGAGACAGGTGTACGGTCAGGAGCCGTGGATACAGAATTCGACATATTGTGGGTTACTTTACCAGGGAGTCGATACCCGCTACCAGTAGTCTGCACTTGCATCGACAATTGGCGCAACCTGCTTCAGCCTGTCGGCAGCAACCGTCTGAGTAGTTGGGTGGTTCGGATAGGGATTATTTGTATTAGCTCGCCGTAACACCTACAAGGGCTAATAAAGCCCTTCAGCTATTAGATTTGACTTGTCTCCATAGCCATAAAGAATAGCTAAGTAGAATAGCTATTTAGTATGTCTAGACAGTATAGCTAGCCATTGTAGCTAGAACAAGTAGCCGAATGGTCCAGCGGCCAAGAGCAGTCAGTGGACACAACTATCAATTCCAGTTCTGTTCGGCAACCTAGTGAATCATCGGTACAGGCACACCAGACAGAACCATTAGCGGAACACGAAGGAAGGACCTCGTCAACAGCGACTCAGAAAGCAAAAAGAGCTTATGGAGAAGCGGTTGACTGCTCCCAGTCGTAGCCCCACTCGCGGAGCTTTTCCGCGACAAGGTCCGGATTGTCCATAGCGACGACGAGGGCAGCCTCCAGCGCGTCGGTCTTATACACGTCTTCACCGACTTCATCTTCCAAGTTACGGAGAAATGTAGACTCGCGCTCCTCAACTTCGGGCCGAATGAAAATTGGCCGTTGCTTGCGATTCTGTTTGACAGAGTCCCGACGAAATTTGTATGGGATATCGGGTTGGGTCGAAGTTTCTACGTCGGCGGATTCAGTTTCGACAGCCATCTCATCCTGTTGGTCGTCCGGTTCTGGCTCTGGATCTGCATCCGTCTCTGCAAACGGATCGTCACCGGAGCCGGATTTCATGCTGTTGCCTCCTGTTCGCGGGTCTGTCGGAGGTGTGCCGCCAATTCCTCGAACTGCTCCAGCGTTTCGATTTCGTAGTCACGTTCCCGACTCCGATGTTCTTCGATATATTTGAACGCCGAACACTGCTTGCGCCAACACCCTTCAAGCAAGGACGTTCGCTCACGGAACACCACCGGGATATCGTACGATTCCGCCTGAAGCCGTTTAAGCATCTCTTCCTGATCGTTCGTTCCTTTGAATCGGTTCGGTACTGCGGCTAACACGCCCACGTTGATGTCCAGTGTGTCTTCGAGGCCAGTAACGAGATCCGCAAGTCCCGCAACGGACTGCTGGCCCTTCCCGCTCGGCTCGAACGGGATGACGAGGTTTCGCGTCGCGTGCAACGCATTGTACAGTTTCACATCCGCGGTTGCCGGTGGATCGATAATGACAGTGTCATACTCGGACGGAACGCCCGCGTCTTTTAGCACACGCAAGAGCTGGACATTCGGGTTCCAATTCTCGCCGAAGTCCGCTGCTTCCTCCTCGCGGCGACGAAGGTGTTTCGAGAGCACTTCCAGAGAGTTGTGTGCGGGAAGGACATCGACACCTTCGGCGGTCTCAATGAGGTCGGCGAAAGGACCCCGTGGCCGCTCGACGAGATGTCGAACCAAACTATCGGCCTCTGAGTCAGTTCGGTGGTCCGCAACGTCAAACAGGAACGAGAGGCTCCCCTCCTGTGGGTCCATGTCGATTGCGAGTACGTCGTGACCAGCGCGGGCGTCGGCGACGGCGAGGTTCGCCGCCATCGTTGTCTTGCCGACACCGCCGGCCTCGCTGTACACGGTGTAGGTCAGCATACTCTACCGAATACACTGCACAGATATAAGGATTAGTCAGACGGTATAGCTATACAGTATAGCCACATTATTTCAGCTAACTACGTAGCCCGGCGAAGCCAGCTACTCGTCAAACAACCTTGCGAGCGTTTCCCGCATCTCTGCCCGGCGGTGCGACCGGGCCTCAGACTCCGAGAGGTAGTTATCAAGCACGACTTGCGCAGACGCTGATCCCTGCTCAGCTGCGACATCTTCAAACCGTTCCGCGACCCGCCTGACAGCAGCACCATACGTCGTATACCAGAATCGGCGACCCGTCTTCGGCGTTGGTCTAGCATCATCAACGGTAACATCCGCGGTTTCGGCCACTGATTTGAACCGACGGCGAACGGTTTCAGCGGTCAGGTGGCCAGAGACTGCGGCCGAGGAAGGGAGCAGATAACCATTCCAATCCGGATCAGAGAGCCTTTCAATACGCTCAGAGACTGTTTCCAGACCGGCCAGTAGAGCCACAGTCCCAGGGCCGTTTTTCCGCTCGCCATCGCCGAACTCTATATACGGATGGGAGTCATCATCCGGATCAAGATTGAGCTGTCGGACATGGAGCGATGCGACTTCGCTCGGTCGCAGTCCCCATCCACAACATGCGACCACGATGAATCGGTCGCGTAGCTCAGTCGCCGCTGCATAGAGGCGCTGGACGGCATCTCTGTCGAGTGCTTTGTTGTCCCAAGATGGAGTCTTATCCCACCCAAATCGAGTTTCAAGGTCGGCGAGTGGGTTGTACGCGGCATTACCGAACATCACCAGGTGCTTGTAGAACTGCCGTGTGTCCTGAACGTATTTACGCCGGGACGCAAGCGTCGTCAGGGCCTCGTCCAACTGGTCAAGTGCGTCGAATGTCGCTGCAACCCGATCCATTTCTGCAACGCGTTCACTAGGCTTCTCCAGTGGTGCGAGCAAATCTTTTGTATCGTGGATATTGGTATATACTTTCGCGTAGCGTCGCAAAATCGACCGACGTGTGTCGATTGTCGCATCAGCACGCCCACGCCGGGTCGAAAGTTCGATGAGGTAATCCTCAATGGCGCGCTGCGTGTTATCAGAGAGGAAATCGAATGGCTCCGGTGTCTGCTTATCTTCTATCGCTTCGATCTCGTCGTAGAACTGCCCGGGGGACAGATCAAATCGCCGCTGGAGATGCTTGACGAATCCCGGAAACTGTCCGTTCAGCCACGCATATGTGGGGGTTTCAGTGGTTGGATTGAGGCCGTCGTCTTTCATCGCCGGCACAACGGTCTCATGGTAGAATGCTTTGCAGTCGGCCAAGTCCATCGTTGAGTAGCGGGTTTCAGTCATTGATCTGAGTATGTGGACAGCGTAACCGACGTACTGTCCTTACTGGTACTCTGAGTCTCCGGAATTTCGTATGTAGCGTGTTTCCGTCGTACCACTAATAATTTGTCTTGTATTGTTTTCTCATGCAGAAACCCACAACAAGACAAGCACTGGTGGTTGTATTACCATAACACATAAACTGTATGTGGCTATATCAAAATCTCAGCGGAGCCAGTCCGGAGAAAGTCCGATTTTATGCGATATGGTTCATTTGCATGCAGATTCCGCATACCGTGCGAAGAGTCAGGCACTATCTCCCGACACACCCATGCTGAGGACAACCACTCTCCATCGTCTTTCACAGAGCACTGGTGGGCAGGAACCCGCAACAGTGATATCATATTCCGAGTACGCACAGTAGCTCCTGCGACTGCGACCGTCGTGAGTCCATGAGGAATTTCGCCACCCGGGATGGAAGTCTTATGCAGTGGCCACATCTAACAGCACAGAAGAGGATTCAGCAGTTCTGAAGGACGGATTTGCTTGGGACCCAGCCCGTTGTCATTCACCGGGACCAAACTCTTGACAGCCGAACCGATCCCTGTTCTCTGGCTGTGCGCAGAGGTAATCAAGCCGTTTTTCCATTTCGGATCGCGACATACCCGCTTGATCTTCTCGGGACTCTGCGAGCCGGGCTTGACTGGCGTTTAGCATCTTTTCTTTCGTTTCTAGTTCCGAAACAAGTGTGTCTACGTCCTCGTTACGGGTTTCTAACTGTCTGTTGAGCTCTTCAGCGCGGGCTTTTGCGGCTTGTTGGTCTTCCTGAGTCTCGTTCAGTTGTTCACGCAATTCCTCGTTTTCAGCGCGGAGGGCTTCGTTCTCTGTCTGTATGTCCTGTGCAGAATCCTGAAATGCAACCGTTGTCCCGACTGTCCCACTAGTAGCGACCACAGTGACGATGAGTAGCCAGGAACTGATGTTACGTGCAAGAGTGCTCACCGGTGAGCCACCTCTGGCGTAGCCGGAGTACTGTACGGGTGTCTGCCCCGGTGCAGCAGAATTGAGGGTTGAGTCATCATGTTCCAGCTTGATTGGTATGTGCTACTAATAGTAGTTTCCAGTTGATTACGTTTGAATAGCGATAGATATCTAATAGTAAGCTAGTACGGACATAGAATGTAATTGAAATAACCAGTTATACCACATCCGATAGCAACATGATTTATTTCCGTCACGTTGCTGCGCGGTTTTGATGAATTTCGGTTACTACGCTGCTGGCGGAAGTCTTCAAATAGAAGTATGGGGTGGAATACGATGGAAAATTGAGCAACAAGATCTCTTTCGCAGTACAGCAACAGGAGTACTTATTCGCTCGAACATTTTGTCGAAGGTCGGTACCGACCTTGGTACCAACAATCGCATAGCTTACCGACGAACCACTTGCCGCCCCTCACCACGGGTCGGAATTCAGCATTATGACGGTCCAGAGTAAACTTTTTCTATGTTGTTCATCATCCAGATATGTGACTTCGATATCGACGCTTCGAGCGGTGAGTCGCGCTGCGAGCAAATACTTCGTTGTCTGGGTAATCATTCTGGCAGGACTCGCTCTTGTCAGGCCGGACCCGTTTGTCCCAGTTCTAAACTACGTGTCCCCGCTACTCGGGCTAATTATGCTTGGGATGGGTTTGACGCTCCAGCCGGCGGACTTTCGCCGGCTAATTGAGGAACCAGTGGATATTGGTATCGGCGCTGCCACGCAGTGGCTGGTGATGCCTGCCGCTGCGTACGGGCTGTATGTCCTGCTCGATCTTCCAGATGCGGTCGGTGTCGGCCTCATTCTGGTTGGTGCCGCCCCCGGTGGGACTGCATCGAACGTGATGACGTATCTCGGTCGGGGCGATGTGGCCCTTTCCGTCGCGATCACGACTCTCACAACCCTTGCAGCACCGATCGTGATGCCGGCCTGGGTGGTGCTTACTCTCGGTGAACAGATCAACGTCACTTTCGCGGAGATGTTTCAGAGCATCATTCAGATCGTCATTATTCCGGTGTTGTTCGGGTTCACGATCCGGTATCTGCTGGACCGCTATTCGCCCAAAGCCGCTGAAATCGGTACCGATGTGTTCCCCGTTATCAGTGTCGCCGCCATCGTCGCGATCGTCGCTGGCGTCGTTGGTGCGAACGTGGACAATATTCTCACTGCTGGTCTGCTTGTGCTGGTGGCAGTCGTTACTCACAACGCTATCGGACTCGGCTCGGGATACGGTGTCGGTCGGGCAGCCGGGATGCCGAAAGACCGCGTTCGGACCTGTGCGTTCGAGGTCGGGCTCCAGAACAGCGGGCTGGCCGTTGCGCTGGCGACGACCCTGTTTGATCCTGCGGCCGCACTCATTCCCGCACTGTTCAGCGTCTGGCACAACATCACGGGACCGGCGCTGGCAAGCTTCTTCAGCTGGCAGGACGAGGGGCAGGGATCCGTTGACGCTGTGCCGAGCGACGACTAAGAGAGCAACTACCTACTCAAAGACCAGCAGCTCGTTAGCAACTCGCTGAAATTCGAACGGGACCACTCGGTAGTCGGGTCGACGCCGCGCCACACCGCAATGACGGAGGCGCTCATCTTCCGGCAGAAAATAAGACCGGATGGTCTGGTAAATTTGTCGTGCAGCGACTCCAGGCCTGATGCCGTACCTGGCGCTGGAAGGTTGCCGCCATTTTCTCGAAAACGTCGTAGAGTTCGTAGTAGGTATCCTGTTCATTCCCAGAGGGTGTTCAAGGCCGAAACGGATCGCCGACGCAACAAGCGGGCCGGTGGCTGTTTCAATCTCCAAGATGTCGGAGTCCGCCCAGTCAGTGTACCGTTTTAATCTCCAAGGGTCGGTGAGATTGACATCGGGGTCGGCAGCGTAGAAGTTCGCCTTGTCGTAGCCGGACTCGGAGCCGCCGCCAGTGCCATGATGTCGTCCTCGTTGAAACGTACAACCGGGAGAGTATCGTAGAACTTCGGTGGCGCGCGTGCCATATCGGTCGCGGCGGTGGGCGGGGTGCCGAGTACCATCCCAATATCGAGGTATACGCTGGGAATGACAGTGTACGTCTCGGAATTTCTTCGAACGTGAACGTTCGAGTCGCTATACGTCGTCCGTTCTCTGCTCAGGATTATCGGCGGTTGGAAACGCCGAACGAGTGCTGACATCGTGGGCAGTGATAGCGGGTCGTTCGTTCGGTGCTCGAAACATCCCAGTCTCCACCGACCATCCCGCTCTCAAAATCACAGTCCGGACAGAACAGTACCATCTTCGAGAGTGTCCCAGTAGTGTCTGTAGTTTCCTTCCGTGCCATTTGCATTGATAGTGTAACATGATGAATGGAGAGCAATATATGCTACCCCCCGGTTTTCAGCAATTGATATCACAGCCACCCCTGCTGTGTACGGACAGAGTCGAGTCCGACCGCATCGGGGAAGGAACGATTTGAATCCAGAGAACGGTGTTCACAGAGGTTCCAGCCGCATATTACAGCCTGTCTGAGGATGGAGTATCACCGATGTAACTACCTGACACCGGTGTCCGCGAGGATTTTTGGGCTAGGTACGCCTTCGTGTTGATGCTGATACACCTACCGCCAAAGAATATGTCTCAACAGAAATCAGATTACGTAGACGACGCGGATATCGACGAATCACTGGACGAACTGCCCTCCGAAGAAACCATCGAGGAGACCGTCGAGAACTTGGAGGCAAACGGGTTCGAAGTCATCGTCGTTGACTCGGCCGATGATGCGCTCGCGGAACTGCAATCACTCATTCCGGCAGAAGCGTCTGTCATGAACGGCCACTCAACGACACTCGAAGAGATCGGGTTCGACGAGTACCTGAGTGATGGGGACCACGATTGGGAGAGTCTTCCCGACAAGATCTGGAGTATCGACGACGACGCAAAGCGCCAAGCTGCCCGGCGGGAGTCACAAACGGCCGACTACTTCCTCGGGGGCATCAACGGCATTTCCCAGACCGGTGAACTCGTCGCGGCGGATCGTTCGGGAAGCCGCATCGGTGCGTATCCGTTCGCGGCCAGTAACGTCGTCATCGTCAGTGGCGCGAACAAGATCGTGCCGACGCTCGAGGACGCGCTCGACCGACTGGAAACTGTCGCGTACCCTCTGGAAAACGAGCGTGCGAAGGAGGCCTACGGCGTCGACTCCGCGATCGCCAAGCAACTCATCCTCCGCCAAGAGCTCGAAGAGGATCGCACGACCGTTGTTCTCATCCGCGAACACCTCGGCTACTAGCTGCAGTAATTCGGGGCTGAACGGTGTCGGCTCCGCTACCCTTCCTTTCAGGTTAGAAATACACTATCGAGAAACAGCAGTTGTCGATACTTTCCCAGCCTTCGTAGTCTCCGGGAGGACATCCTGTTAATCAGCTTGATAAAATTGTGTAGCAGAAATAGTTGATAACTGACAGGAGCTACGAAACCAGATGCGAATCGATATACGAGAACAGAGACGCTTTCGCTGCGGTCGTCGCGGCTTCACGGTTGGTCGTGAGGCGGCTATACATGGTTCCTTTAATCGTTGCTAGAATATGCTCGGCCGCGTGCGTCGGATCGACATCGCGAAACACATCCGCATCAACGCCCCGGCGAACAATTTTTTCGATGATTGTAACGAGTCGAGTATCGATTTCGGTGAACTGCTCGCGAAATACCGCCCGTTCCAGCGCTTGTGGGGAGAGCGTGACTAAAACGCTGTGTAGCTGGCGTTTCTCCTCCGTTAGCTGGCACGGGAGGAGTGTTCTGATGATGTGGTTGAGGTCTTCTTTCGGGTCGTCACCGATGCTGGTCGTGATTGTCGCCTCGAATCGGTCAACGGTGAATCTGAGGAACCGAAGTAGCAGTTCGTCTTTTGAGTCGTAATAGTGGTATATCGTCGACTTAGCCTTGTCAAATTCATCGGAAATACGCGATATCGAGAGCTCAGCGTACCCGCTGTTAACAAGCGCTCTGTGAGTTGCGTGCATAATTTCCTTTTCAGTTGCGCACAGTGCATCGCTCTCTTTAGTCATAGAGACAGTCGTCCCCCCTGACTGTAGCTGGGCTGGCAGTACGGTATCGCTTGCTCAAACGCAGTACCCGAACGATTCTGACCAACTCGTTCAGTTTGGTCACGGCGGGCCTCAGGTGAGCAGGAGCCAAAGTGAGTGGACCGCATTAGTTTGCGCTCCGCGATTGGCGCGACGAGAGCAGTTCCCCAAGCGGTCCACGGCTGCGGTCCCAGATGACGATCGAGGTCGGAAGCACCAGTATGGACGCTGTGAACGAGTAGAGGACACTGAGGGCGATCAACAACCCGAACTGACCCAGGATCGGGACGACCGCGAGGACGAGCACTCCAGTGCCGGAGGTCGTGGTGACCATACTGCCGGCCAACGCGCCACCTGTTCCCCGGACGCTAATGTCGAGTGCTTCAAGCAGCTGGGTGTCGCCACGGTACTCCTCAGAGAACCGATGGACGAGGTGGGCGGAGTAATCGATACCGAGCCCGATTCCGATCGATAACGTCGTTCCGGTGAGGACATTAAATGGGATATCCAGATATCGCATTGTCGCAGCCAAGGCGGCAATGGTGAGCAGTATCGGGATGAGGTTCGCAATCCCAAGCCCGGGACGGCGTTCGAGGAGCCAGTACGCGAACAACAGGAACACTGCAGACGCGAGGATGGCGAGACCCAGGCTTATGTACGCCGATTCTGCGATTACGTCCGAGACGGCTTTGAGTACCACAACGCTGCCGGTTGCGGTCGCCTCCATCCGGAACTCATCAGCAACGGCCCTTGTGTCGTCTGTCACTTCCTGTTGACTCGCATCGGACTCGACAGAGTACACGATTCGCGTGCGCGTGTAGTCGTCAGTCATGTACGATGCCGCGCGGTCACCGTACGGTGAGTCATACAGCGCGTTGTAGATGGTCGGAAGGTTCTGGTCGGGGACGCCGTTACCGTTCTGATCGTTCTGTGCGACGAGTTGTCGGAACTCCGGTGAATCACGCTCGTAACGGTTAATCACCGTAAGGATGCTTGTCGAATCTGCACTCCCACCGGCTGTGACAAAGGAGCCCGGTGGGTCCCGATTCGCTCGGTATATCTCCTCTAGCGCTATTCCGTCCTGCATCGATCCTTCGACGTATATCGTTACTGTATCACTCTCGCCGCTCTCGAAGTTGTCCTCAAGGTAGTTTATCTGTTTCGTGACTGTGTACTCACTCGGAGCCACAGCTTCCGGCAGGACCTCGACGTATCCGGGGTTCTCCTCCGGTGGGAGGAAGTCCTCAGTGGTAAACCGGGTATCGATTCCAGTTCCATACGCCCCCATAGCCGCCGTAGAGACCAGTACAAGGGCGAAGAATACGTACGGGGCTCGGCGAGCGACTGTGACACCGACAGTCAGCGATTTGCCGACTGCGGAGTCCTCAGAGCCGATTGGAGCGGTACTGAATTCGGGGAGATCATATCGCACCCGCTGCTGGTCCGTGAAGTGCTTCAACGCCGGCAGGAAGATACCGAAGATGAGAAACGTAAATAGGATTCCGACGCTGGCGACAAACCCGAGGTCACGGATCGGACCAAGCTGACTGGTCCCGTTGGCGGCGAATCCCAGCACTGTCGTGCCAGTCACGATGAAAAACGCCGGGAGTAACTGGTCTGTCGCGGTCCGCATTGCAGGCGTCGGTTCAATGCCCTCGACGCGTTCTTCACGATATCGATTCACGGCGTGAATCCCGAAGTCGATTCCAACGGCGAGAAGCAACGGCGGGACTGTGATCAACATCTGCGTGAAGGGGATACCGGCCCATCCCATGAACCCGAATGTCCATATAATTGCCATCGCTAGGGAGATGAGGCCAATGAGTAGATCAAACGGGTCCCGGTACGCGATAATGAGGAAGAACAGAATCAGGACCACGGCAGCTGGGACGACGAGTCCCAGCGAATCAGAGATGACACTGCTCAGTTCTGCAGAGATGATCCCACTGCCGAAGACAGAGATATCACCGTCGACCGAGCTGACGATAAACTCAGCTTCCTGCTGAATGGGCGTCAGTGGTGATGTCCCCTCTGTCCCGGCACTGCTTGAGACACCTGGCACCTCGTGTGTCACAGTCGTCAGTGTTGCCGATGCCGACGGATCTTCCGTGTTTAGGTCGTTGCTGAGAAGTCCTGCAACTGCCGGCTGGCGCTCGAGCGTCGTTCGAGTGGCCGATTTGATTTCCGACTGTGAGGCTGCTTCTACGGCATCGATCTGTTCAGGCAGTGTCTCCGCCTCCGGGTCAAGCGTCTGTGCGACGGCCTGTGCGACACTCGTCGTTCCGACAACGTCCTGTGATTCGCGCTGTGTCAGCCGATTCTGGGCTTCCAGCATATTGAGGATCGCTGGCTTCGAGAGGACGTTCTGGTCCTTCTGGATTAGCGTCGTAGAGCCGGTCCCTTCACCGAACGGTTCGCGCTCGAAGTTGTCGTTGACCTCGTCGAAGGCTTCCTGTGCAGGAACGCCGTCGGTGAACTGTGATGTCCCAGAGTCGGTTGCGGTCATGCCGAACCCTGCCGACAGAATGAGGGTCATCACGATGAACGCAGCAACGACTGTCTTGTCACGGTTGACAATCCAATCGTCTAGGACGTCGATATATTTCTGGTAGTCTAACATTGTGACATATAGGTTAGCCTCGGAGGGTTACTGTCGGCTGTACCAGACCGCACCGCCAACGACTACGAGGAGTCCAACACCACCGATCAGCCACAGTGGCGTCCCGCCGCCTCCAGACTGGTCCGTGACTTCTATCGGGAGACTGTAGGTGTCTGAAACCCGTTTGTCCCCGTCAGGCGTCTCATACTGGAAGTCAAGATTGAGCGGATACGTCTTGTCCAGCGCATTACTTCCCGCTGAGAGCTGGATGGAGACCGTTTCTGACTCACCGGGCTCCAGCTCAGCGATAAACGTTTCATCGTCACTGCTGCTGAGCGGGTCATTGACGAACGCCTTCCCCTCAATGCTGCTCAGCGTCTTGTCTTTCGTATTCGTTATCGTAAACGTAATCGACCGGTCTTGTCCCACACCGAGCGTTGAATTCTGCACTTCGATGTCGAATTCGTCCTGACTGCCATCGACTGTTGAACGAACCTCAAGTGTGTCTGCGTCAACCCTGTCACCGTTATCGTCGCGATAGCTCACGCCGAAGTCAAACTGCCGAGCGCCTGCCTCCGCGCTGTTAGACACGTCAACGCCAAAGCTGAAGTTGGCTGATTCGCCCGCATCGAGATTTCCGACAGCGTACTGCGTCTCTTTTGGCGATAGCGTCGATTGCTGGCTTTCCCACGCGATGACAACGTTCTCGACATCACGCGTTCCGGTGTTTGTGAGAGTTGCACTCAGTGATCCGTCTTCGCCGGCCTGAAGTGAGGTATCAATATTAGACACGTCGAAGTTCTGTTCAGGTGCCGGGCTGAGGCTCAACTGTACATCGTCATAGGTGCTGGTATCGCCCTCTTGATCATCGTACTGGACGTTGGCCGATAGCGCGTAGCTTCGTTCCTCAGCATCGGGGCTCGCTGTTGTATCGACTCGGACGGTTCGAACTTCACCGGGTTCCCAGTCGCCCACATATGCTATTGTTGAGGAACTCTTGCCGAACGTTATATCGGCGTTCTGTGAGACAAACGTAACAGATGCGTCATCAACAGTCAACGGACCCGTGTTGCGGAGTTGAACCTCGTACGTTCCCGTGTTGCTGACGGCGACAGAACTGCTTGAATTGACGACCGAGAACCGCTGTTCCGGATCAGGTTCGACCGCGACAGATTGTCCGACTGATTGTGTTCGGAGGCCGTCCTCGTTGTCAAATGCGACCGACAGCTCAAACCCGTATGGCTCCGGCTCCGCGGATTCAGCGGAACTTACACGATAGTTGAACGTCCGGACTTCACCCGGCTCCCACTTATCAACAAACCGTGAAGTCGCCTCGCCACCACTTACTTCGAGGTCTTGATTCTGAGATGCCAGCGTTACCGCGGCGTCCCGTGCAGAGCCGTCTCCAGTATTCTCGACGCTAACCGCCACCGTGCCTGTAGAGTCAACACGGGCATTTGATTCAACATCAGTCACATTGAATGTGGCGTCATCGGTGACATCGATTTCGATGTCAATAGTTCGGGTCTTCGTCTCTTCGTCCCGTGATCCTGTTCCTTCGGAAATGTAGCTCGTGTGCTTGTAGTTTAGTTTCAGTTGTGCCTCGTACGTTTCAGAGGAAGCGTCGTCATCCACGCTGATATCAAACGGCACTGTCGCCTGCGGTCCGGTTTGGAGAGTGCCAATACTTCGCTTTGAGTTCTTGACCGATATCGGCGCGTCGCCAGAGATAAGTTTCACAGTGAGTCCTTTTGCCGTGGTTACCTCACTGTTTAACGCCGGGTTCTGGGTGGAGCCGCTGTCAAGATCACCAGTGTTGACCAGCGAAATTTCTATTGTCTTTTGCTCACCAGGGGAGACAGTGTCGTCTTCAAGCGTTGCAACGATATCGGGGCTCCCAACAATCGCAGCGGTTGCCGTTCCGCTAGTTACGACAACGCCAACTACGGCCAGGAGTAGCAGCTTCTGTGCGTTAGATGCCATATTAGTAAGACTTCCATTCAATCCGCGGTTCGTTAGTAGTCGTAAACGGCTTCGAAATTCTTCGGTTACCAGTCGTCATGTTCCTGAAGTTGACTAAACGTTCAATCACATATAGTGCTTTCGTATCTCTTGGGATCGGATCGGAACATCCAATCAATCACAGTCCGCGCTACTCGGTTTCGGTTCTTCGGTCTATTTGCCTCAGAACGGCCGTAAAGGCCCCAAGTGGACTTAGAGAGACGATACACAAACCGATCTACGAACACGGAGAACTGGAATGCAGTCCAGTTTACCCCTTGATGTAGGAGGCAACAGTACGCTTAAGTTTATTGAATGTATAATCAACAGTATAGCTATCTACGAACAGCTGCCCCGACTCAATCCAGTGATGAAAACGAGATCCCAGACAGGCCACGTGGCCGACAACGAGGAAACAGTAAAACCGTGAGTCATTTGAACCGTACCGCTCAAGCAGGGAACGGTCGATGTAACGATGACTAACGAGATATCCTTTTTCCGGAATCCGGATGGAACCCGCGAGGAGATCCTCGAGGCTACTTTCTATGCACTGCGTCGGCACGGATACGCGGATTTGACTATCTCAAAGATAGGCGATGAGTTCGGGAAGAGTCAGTCGCTGATATATCACCACTACGACAATAAAGACGAGTTGCTGGTAGATCTTCTTGATTACATGCTTGAGCAGGTCGAAAACCAGGTTCCGCTTCCCAACCAGTCCCCTGAAGCGTACATCGACGTAATCGTCGACGAAATATTTGGGACCAGCAGCAACAGTGATATCGAGTTTTCCCAGGCTGTGATTGAGCTGCGAGCGCAGGCAGCACACGACGAGGATTACAACCGTCTCTTTCGCAGGAGTGATGACTTTATTCGAAAGCAGATCGCCCGTGTCATCCAGGCGGGTGTTGATGCCGGCGCATTTGCTGTCGAAGACCCATCGCAGACAGCCGCACTGTTCCACACGGTTTTAGTTGGGATCCAGGCGGAGCGGATTACCAGCGACGAGGACACAATCGACGACGTGAGAGCCGAATTTCGGCGGTATATCGAGAACTGTTTACTCTCCGAGTAGCCCCGCCAAGTCACGTCTAGCTGAACGATTAACTGCCACCGTCAGCCATCGTGCCGCCACCGGGCATCGACTGGCAGTCTTCTTCGGGTTTCTGGATCGGGTCAACCGTACCCCATGAATGGAAGTCCCACCGCATTGACTCGCCTTCAATGCGTCGCGGATATCCGGAGTCCGCGAGGATATAGTATGTCAGCGGCTCCTGAGAGCCTCCCTGAGAGATTTCATACACCAGCACTGCCTCACCATCGATAGTATCCCGACCGGCCGGCGTGATTTCCGGGTTTTCCTCCGGCTGATCGGAGAAACGGCCTGGATCGACCGCGTCACGATTCATCCCCTGTTGCATCGTTCCCTGGAGACACTGCCCTCCAGTAACAGTGTACGTGCTGTTCCCAATGTAATACATCTCCATCTGTTGTCCCTGCTGGTCGAACGACCAGTACATATCCCCTTGATAGAAACGGCCAGACATCTCGACGGTCCGCCCTCCAGACTGGACTGTGGCTATCATCGCATACGAATCGGGGAATCGTGTAACCTGACCGAACTGTGTCGATCTGTCGTCGTTACCGCGAGCCGTTGATTTATCTGTAGTGGTTGTCGAGGCTGAGTCAGGCGTTGGTTCGGCACCGCCACCACTCTCGGTTTCACCAGGGCCACCGCTTTGACTGCTGCCACAACCGGCAAGTACAGTCAAGCCCGAACACACGGCTCCGAGTAGCTGCCGCCTGTGTAGTTGGTGCATGGATACAGACATCCTCAACTGACGTGTACCACACAAAATACCATGTTTATTGTTACCATTTGTGTGCCAATCTGGCTGTAAGTCGGATCGGCGTATGTGTATGGGCTGACTGCTGAAGGCTGTATAGCTATATAGTATAGCTGATTCGAGTAGATATGAATTCAACCCAGTCAGATTGGAGAAAGTAAATATCGTACCCGAATATTCATACATGTATTATATATGCATTCCAGTTGTTTGCTAGATAAATGACCGACAACAGCCAGAATCATGAGGCTGACCAGGATGCGGGCCTATTCGCGGCGACAAGCGGCACCCCAACTGAAGTTCGGTACGACCCAACTGGCGATCAAGAGCTTGCTGCAGTTATTGTTCAAGCCATCGCCGACCAGACGAGAACAGAAACATATCATGAGTCTCCACTGCACGACTACATTGATGTCGGTGCAATTGAGACACTACTGTTCGGCACGCAGCCAAACGAGTCAACCGGATCAGCGACCCAGACCATCACGTTTCAATACCAAAACTTTCTGGTGACAGTTCGCGCTGACGGAGTAATCCAGTTGTCGGGCACTGACAGTTGCAGTCCAAGACGGAACTAATCGCAGGGCTATAGGACATCTTAGCCGGTCTGATAGCTTCTCTGTGTGTATACCTCACTGACGATCAATCTCAGAGTCTTCACTTACTGAGTTGGAGAATCTCACACCATCAAACGGGAACACCACGACAGGCTGCAGTAATCAGGCCTGTAAAACTGTGCAGACAGAGGATTTACGGAATGACCAGATGAAAGATCCGATTCATGTAGTAGGCGAGATCGTTTTGAATTTTCGAACAAGCAATCATTTGACGGGGAAAACTACTATCCAGCCATTCCTTCCTGAAAGATGGTTTTGAATACACACATCACACGTATTTGATTCTCAAAAGCAATATCAGTAGATTTCACAGGAAGTATAGTCGCAGCAACGGGAGAATCGTCACTATGAGACACCACCGTGTCCGGAGTTATTCGCGCTACTAAAGTAAAAATAGACGATTCCAATTGTCGGCGACGACACCACTGTGTCCGCTGTTCTATATCCTGAAAACCACTCCGTATTAGTCGGTTTCGACACCACCATGTCCGCTGTTCCTACGTGGACTGGAAGTCCGAGAGTGTCGCTTCGCTGTCAACAAGGTTAGTGACGGATTTGTGGATTCCAACATCATCAACAGTCTTCTCAAGCGCCGCGAGAATCATTTCCGGATCCATCTCGAGAGAGTACTCACGGTAGGTCCCTCCACGCCGTCCCTCGTTCCGCTCGATTGCCGAGATGATACCCAACATCGACAACTCACCGAGGTGGTCACGCATCCGGCGTGGAACAAGGGGGTCGATCCCTGCTTTTTCCGCGAAGTTCGTGTATCGAGGTCTGATATCCCGTGTTCGGGCCGGCGTCTTCCCTTCCTGATCAAGTGTCACCATCGCGTATACGACCAGATGACCGTGTTGGGTCAGTCCCGAAATACCTTCCTGAATCCGGCCCCGTTCCAGAACGTCGCGTGCCTCCCGAACAAGGTCTTCTGAAATCGTGTCTGTGTCTTTATCCCGGGCCAGATCGCCCGTTTTCATAAGCAAGTCAAGTGACTGTCGTGCGTCACCAGCGTCTTTCGCACCGTACGCAGCGCACAACTCGATGACGCCGTCTTCGAGGACACCGTCATGGAACGCTACGTCAGCGCGTTGTTGTAGGATCTGTATCAACTCCTTCGCGTCGTATGCAGGGAACTGGATTTCCTCTTCACAGAGTGAGCTCTTGACTTTTGGGGAGAGGTCATCACGGAAAGAGAAGTCGTTCGAGATGCCGATGATCCCAATCTTCGCAGAACTAAGGTTTTCATTTGCTCGCGCACGCGGGAGTTGATAGAGGATACTGTCGTCTTCGATGTGATCAACTTCGTCGAGAACAATATAAATAGTACCACCACAGGAATCGAGTTCGGTCCACAGCATATCATACACCGTCGCGCGGGGATATCCTGTCGTACTGATCTGGCTCGTTTCGTCCCTGAATTCGTTGACGAGTCGGGTAGCGATTTGATAACTACTGGAGAGGCCATCACAGTTTAACATCTTCACCGTGAGATCGATATCCTCGTACTTTGCTGCGTCTTCTTCGAGATGATCGATTAGATACCGCGTGCCAGCAGTCTTCCCAACCCCCGTCTTACCGTATAAGAAGATATTGTTGGGCTGCTCACCGTTGATTACGGGCTGGAGAGCGGCTCGATACCGGTTTAGCTCGGTATCACGCCCGACGAGATTATCAGGCTGGTAATCTTCTCGAAGAGCGTCCCGATCCAAGTAGATCTCGGTGTCGCGTTCGAACATCCCCATAGTCGTTGCTTGACGTATTGGAAGGAACATATATAAAACCACCCCCATCCGCAGTGTCCGGAGCGTCCGCTGTTCTTTTCTTTATAAAGAATTGGGGGGACCCTCCCACCCCACTATGTCCGCAGTAACCAGAGAAGGGTGGGAGGGGGTGAAAGAAAGGAAGGATAAATTATAGAAAGGTTTATTACAGTCTATGAAGAGCTAGACCGTAATGCAATTTGATAGCTGTAAGCGACAGCACTATAGTATTACTCTAGAGCATTCCTAGCCTAGGCAAACCATATTTCACCCAAAAATTGCTGTTTCTCTCTCCCCCTCTCGCCTCATCGCGAAGAACAGCGGACAAAGTGGGGTGGGAGTGTTCTCTCCAATTACTGACCTAGTTTGCGGCTCTCAGACTCCCTTTAAGCGATTCATAGCATTTCTATTGTCTAAGCACACACCGCTGTGTCCGCTGTTCTCCTCTCTAACCCACCAGAACAGCGGACATCGTGGTGTTATTCCGTCGTAGCCACACCACGATGTCCGCAGTAACTGACCCCGACTTCTCAAGCGCTCAGTAGAACAGCGGACATCGTGGTGTCCACTTAGAGTTATGCCCTGTCTTCTTCGGTCAGACGCCACAATGTCCGCAGTAATTCGGCAGTAGATACCATCTAATACGGTGTTACTGCAGACACTGTGGTGTTCTCAATGACCAACAATCCACTCGCTACGTTCTACTGCTTTCCATCCGTTCAAGCAATTCAAACACGGGAGTGGCGCACTGATATCTAACTGCCTCTGTGGTAGCTGTCATCTGAACACGCGTTCAACAAGCTGTGCCTCCGCTTTTCTGAGATGATTCGATGCAGTACTTGGGGCACAACCGAGTTCTTCGGCAACGTCCTTGACGCTCCCGTTTCGTGGGACGTCGTAGTAACCAACTTCCTGTCCTGCGGCGAGTGCCTCGCGCTGGCGTGAAGTAAGGCCGCTGGCGAATGTTCCGGGACTGGCATCGTATTCGCCGACTTTCCGGACAGTTACCGTAATTCCGTCGGGGAGTGCATTTCGGACCTGTTCGAGAGCGGCAGGCTCCCCGACGACATCGAATAACACTACCCCATGCGGTCGGTAGGCAATCGGCGGGACCACCATTAGCGTCGGCTGTTCGAACGCCGTGTA
This sequence comes from Haloarcula sp. H-GB4, assembly GCF_030848575.1. Lineage (NCBI taxonomy): Archaea > Methanobacteriati > Methanobacteriota > Halobacteria > Halobacteriales > Haloarculaceae > Haloarcula > Haloarcula sp. H-GB4. The sequence continues at coordinate 139,898 of NZ_JAVDDX010000003.1, forward strand.
GAACTGCTGTGATTGGTCGGTCTCTTGGCCACGGACAAATGCGTAGAACGCCTCGTCGCGAACGGGTGTAATATCGTAGCTTTCCATGGTTTCGACAGCAGAAAGCGCCGATTCGTAGGGATCGCGATCGCCGACGACATAGAACAACGTATAGGCAATTCCGTCTTCGACGCCGACTTTCCATGTAACGAGCCATTCGCGCTTGATTGCCTCACTTTCGGTTATAAAGCGGTGCATCGGACGCTGATACTCCGGTGCATACTGAATCTCCAAGCGGAGATATCTCACAGGCGAGTCCTGGAGGTGGCTTCTAAATAAAGACACTAGTGTGTACGACAGTTCGCGTATTCGCCTCCACTATCTATCACCATCTGGTCATGAGTAGTGATCGGCGAAATGTGGACGATGCACAGTCTGCTGAGCGGGCACGCTGCGGCAGAAACACGAACAACCGATTTAATTCTACACTTCGAGAGGTGCTTGGTTCATCCCCGTTCATACTCACGAAATTTGACTCGTTCCTGAACTGGGTTCGGGGGTCTTCCATGTTCGTGCTGCAGTTCGGCATCGCCTGTTGTACCATTGAAATGATGGGCACTCTCGCAATGAAACATGACCTTGACCGCTTTGCTGCCGGAGTCCCTCGGGCGTCACCGCGACAGGCGGATCTGATTATCGTCCCGGGGACCATTGTTTCGAAGTTCGCGCCGCGGATGAAGCGCGTCTACGACCAGATGCCCGAGCCGAAGTTCGTCGTTTCGATGGGATCCTGTACTATTTCCGGTGGCCCGTTTCAGGAAGGATACAACGTGATCAAAGGTGTAGAGCAGGTCATCCCGGTCGATATCCACGTGCCGGGCTGTCCGCCACGTCCCGAGGCACTCATCTACGGCGTCGCCAAACTGCAAGAGCGAATCGCTGAGGGTGAGTCCTCGCCGGTAACGGTCAAGCCATACGAACTGGAGCGGTTCGGCAATCTCGAACGGGATGAAATCGTAGATAAACTCGCAAGTGAAATCGACGAGGACGACCTCGTCATGCGGTACGACTGGAATGCGCCATAGGCTTCGGACGCCGGCTTGACTACACTATCCGTCAGTAATGATCTTGGCAACCCGGTCACGGCTGAAAAGCTGTTCATCCGTCGGGATCTCCGGGTAGTGATCTCCGTTTTCATAGGTTGGCCACTCACCAAAGATCTCTGGGTAGAGTTGTTTCGCGGTCATCTCGATCTGGAACAGATTCATGATCGGGCCGTGGTATCGCATTCCGTGTGCGTACACACGGTCGGCTTGGACTGCGGCGAGCTCTTTCCCAACGCTGTGTGATGTGAGGCTTTCACGGACATCGTCCATGTTGTAGCGCGGTGTCATTCCCCAGAGGTGGAGGATTACATCAGGGTCTGCCGCCAGCATTGTTTCATAGCCGACCGAACCCCAGAGACCGTCCCACGTTGCATCCTCGAAAGCATCGTTGGCTCCGAGCGGACGCGTGTCGGCGAGCCAGAAGCCAGGGCGGTTCAGGTGATACGTCCAAAACTGGCCGTCGCCAAGTGTAACCCGAACCGCTGTCGGTCGGTCTTCTTCCGGTGGAAGGTCCGTCTGGATGGTATTTATGAGCTCATTGTGAACGGCTCTGAGCTGTTGGTAACGCTTTCGCTCCCGAAACACGGTGGCAACACGACCGAAAAGTTCCCACAGCGTGTAATACTGGTAGTTCCCACTGTAGGGTTCCTGCGGGTCACCGTGTGTTCCGCTGTAGAAATTTCCGAAAAAGGGTCCAATGTTGTCGACAATTTCCTCGATATCGCCCATATTCCAGTTCTCTTGGGTAATCGCCCATGCAGGATCGAGGAAGTGAACGTCGCTACCGAGGCTGTAGAAGAACTCCTTGCTGAAATTATCGTAGGGATTCGGAAGGTCTTCCCACTCAAAAGAGACACCAGAAAGTCTCTCGTAGTAGTGGTTCATTGCTGGCCCAGCCATATCCGGTACGAACATCGAATTGACCGCGTTACCGTGATTGAGCGCAACTAACATATCTGCATACTGATTGTACATCGTGAAGACGTTCTCCGGGACGGAGTCGAATTCGACTTCCCCGACAGGAGAAAGTGAGGCAGTGTAGAGGCCGCTATCTGATGGGGTTGATGTGCCCGTTTCACCACTGTCCGATGTAGCTGTACTGGATGGTTCGCCACCGTCACTGGAACAGCCAGCGAGTATCGACGTGCCAAGCAGCACACTACTGCCGGAAAGGTAGTCGCGCCGTGTGAGACTACCCGTGTCGCCTGTCTTATCCATATTTTAGGTTGTCCTAATCCTGTGTATATGACTTTCGAATTAATCGGACATCTGCAGCTAGGTATACGAAAGGATCTTGACGGTGAGGAAGAAACCAAGTCCGAATGCGGTGAGATACAACCACGCTCCCGACGACAACGTTGATTACTGACAGGGCGACCCAGAACACCCAGACAGCACCACTACTCACCGAGGACGTTCCATGATGACTCCCGAACGGCGGGTTACGCATCGTCAGCTCCAGTTAGCCTCCGACAGGTAATCGGTTCCACTGTGGATGTTCTGTGCCTTGCTTGCAGTACGAGTGACTGACCACGTTATTACTGCAGTAGATGTTGATCAATTTCAATCTGTGACAGAATTCCTCGGTATTTTGCTGTGCCTACTATATCTCCCCACTTTTTACTTGTAAACATACCACCGCATAATCTCTATAGGACAAATACGATCATAACAGTGGTAACGGCAAAAAATGAGTATGCGGGGTCAAAATATCAGGCTGGAATAGATAACTTTGAAACCATACTCGTCATTTATATCTACAGATAGTAATATCTTGAAGATAGGTTGACTTAGATGATAACAGATAGGTAAATTCAACCCTATATGGTGCCTGTAGAATCAAATCAGTAAGGCTCTATATCAAACACAATTGTCAATACACGGCTTTCGAGGGTTTGTCGAGCTCGCTGGGATATATATAACATCTGTACAGATGTTATTACGCTCCGGCTTTATGCCTAGGCCACAGCTTTTTAAATGACACCTGGTGCGCTGTATTGTAAATCTTCGTTAGGCCTCTCAGCTAACTATGGCTCGCAAAAACAGATCTTCAATCCCGGATAGGTGAGCGGAGTGGTGCCTCTTCTGGAAATCCATTCGAAATACTATCTGTGATCACGCTGTACTCAGTCCTGACTGGGATGACATAACAACCGTTATCGGCACATAACTCAGTCTCAAGACAATGAGCCAGCGGTGGGATTAGATAAATCCGAACGATTCTGTTACAGCTCGACGATATCGCCGCTCTCCGCGGCTTCGTGAATTGCTCGGATAACTCGCATATCTTGGAGCCCATGGCGGCCGTCCGGGACAATGTCAGCGCCAGTCAGAACGCGATCAGCGAAGTAATCGAACTCCTCCCGCATTTCGTCCTCTGCGTCAACGTTCTCGTGTTCGACAGTTACTGTGGTCTCGTTCCGAGACAGGTGGAGGTTTACTTTCCCGTGGAATGCTGGACGGAGCTCAATCTGCCCGTCCGTTCCAGTTATCTTCAATTGCGTATCACTGTGGGCGTTCTGGCTATCGGTCGTAACCATCTTCACACCGTCTTCGAGCACAAGCAATGCCCCAGAGCGCTCATCAGGCACGTCTTCGAAGGCCTCTCCATGAGATTCCATCTGTGACTGCACCGCCAGTGGTTCTCGTTCGAGCAAGAAGCGAGTCGTATTAATCGAGTAAATCCCTAGGTCCATCACTGAGGTGCCATATCCTGACAGGTCCGGATCGAGCCGCCACTGGTCTGTGTCCGGATTCATTTCAAGCAATGGCTGGCTGTTGTTGCCGTAGACGGATACTGGCTCGCCGATGAATCCGTCTTCGATGAGTTCTTTTGCACGCCTGACCGCGGGGTCAGTCTGCATTCGATAGGCAATCATCAGCGGCACAGCGGCGTCCTCACATACTTCAACCATTTCCTCCGCCCGTTCGACTGTTGACTCCATCGGTTTCTCACATAGGACTGCCTTGTCTAACTCCGCGGCTGTCTTTGCGTATTCTAGGTGCAAAGCGTTCGGTGTCCCAATGTAGATGGCATCAAACGCGTCGGACACCTCCCCGTCATGGAACTCTTCGTAACTGATCCCATGGTCCACACCGTTCTCGTTGGCGAGACGTTTAGCTTTCTCCGAGGAACTACTCACAAACGTCGTGACTTCACCCAGATCAGAGTCTTGGATTGCGGGGAACGCTAGATCGATTGTCCACCAGCCGAGGCCCAATAGTGCGTACCGGACCGTTCCGTCCGTTGTAGTTTCCCAGTCACGCTCGTTATAGGTGTCAACCCAATCTTTCATACGAATTTGTTTTAAACGCTCAGCGCTAAAAACTTCGGATTCCGGACACGCAAACACCACGCTGGCAGTAGAAACACGTAGACTTTCGGTACAACTCCGACCGACCGAGTCCTTCTTGATGGCGATACTTGATGGTGTTCCTGGTTTTGATCGATTCCGCGTTTGATCTGCTGGCGAGTGAATTGATGCCGCCGGAGTCAATCACTACTCGGTACTGTGATGTCGTTACAAGCGACTCTGTCCTTTACTCAGGTGCCATTATACTCTTTCTCACTACGGGAAAAGTAGGGAGAAATCACTGGTCAAACACTCTCGTTCAGACAGTTAAGGTGGTATTATGTGAGTAGGTGTAACCTAATAAATATGAATCTGCCAAAATCATCCGTATCTTGTTCACTCTGTGAAGGTATTATATAAATATAACTTAGAACATGTGCTCGACTGACATATGAATTAATACTTGGTATGTTACGTGGTGTCGAATTCTGTGGATCGCATCTCCACGAATTAATAGTGGGCTTGACGAAGGTCTCCGATTATTTTATTCCGCATAACTCTCAGCTACAACCGTCTCTCACATATAAATATAAACTCTATATTCGACCGTGGTGTAGCCGTAGCAAGCTCATATTCATGTTTCGAGGAAGTGGATCATTACCACACTGATACATCTGACAGGGAGCCACAGTGAATGAACGACAACGCAAACCAAACATCGATCTCAGGAGGAAATGTTGTTACGCCAACAGCTGTAGTAGAGAACGGGACAGTGACGTTCTCTGACGGAAAAATAGTCTCAGTGGAAGCAGAATCTCATGCCAACCCCGATATTGATGCGACGGGTAAATATATTCTACCTGGATTGGTAGATCTCCATGGTGATGACATCGAACGGCACCTTTTTCCAAGAGAAGGGGAGCGCGTCGATACAGCTATCGCTCTAGATCGATGTGATATTGCTAATGCCAGCGCTGGCGTTACGACAAAATATCACGCTATCTCGTTCGAAGACGTTCCAGATGATAACCGGAGTATCGAATTAGCCCGCCGCCTCGCAGAGCAGATACGAAATTTCAACTCCGAAACTGGCGCCCGAGTCGATAATAGACTCCATATGCGGTGTGAGATAACTAATGAAACGGCAGTTGAGGCTGTTTCGCAAGAAATCAAATCAGGGGGCGACCTCGTTTCCTTGGTCTCACATGTTCCCGGAACAGGTCCGCTCGCTAGCGAAAATACACTTGCGCAACGCTATGACCACCCTGACGGGGAATTAGAAACCAGCCTTCAAGCCCTCAAAACACGCCGTAGTGGTGTCTCCGAGGCAGAACTGATATCGCGCGCACGAGGGATCACAGAATTAGCACGGAGTAGAAACATGCCGGTCGCCTCACACGACGATGGAACTGTTGCGAGTGTAGATAACGTCGCTGCCATCGGGGTCGACATCAGTGAATACCCGCCATCTCACCGTGTTGCGCAGCGTGCAACCGAGCTAAATCTGACCGTTGCGATGGGTGCGCCGAATGTGGTTCGCGGTGGGAGCCTGTGTGACGGGCCCGATGCGTCTCAGGCAATCAAAGACGACGTCGTCGACATCCTTTGTAGCGACTTTCGTCCGCAGTCACTGCTCAGCTCTGTTTTCATTGAAAACGATGAGCCGCTCAAAGACCGGGTGTTACGTGTTTCTACTGCGCCAGCTGCTGCTGCCGGCCTGTACGACAGAGGACGGTTGGAGTGCGGGGCAAGGGCAGATATTATTATCGCTGATCCAGATCCGTCTCCATCCATAGTACGAACATATGTTGCCGGCGACGAAGTGTATTATTCGGCATAGCTAATCGGTACGCGTACTGCGTGAAAATTAGGTTCGGAACCAAAACGTTGTTATTTGAGCTACCCGCTGTCCGGCGCTTCCCGCTCAACTGACCAGTGATACACGGAACACGCGCCTGCAACACCCACAACTAGGGAGAACAGTCCTAAAACCATGCTCCCGGAAAGTGAGAACGCGATAGAGGCAGCGAGGACCATTGCACCCAGCACCGAGACAGCTGCATAATACTGATACCACGGTCGATTATCTACCTCCTCCCCCTCAGAGCGGTCGAGGTACTTTTCGAAGTCGTTGGCCTTCTCGGTAAGGGTAATATGCCCACGGTCTTGGTTAAAATCGACGACACCGATATCGTCCATCTTCGGGAGATGGCACTGGTAAAGCCCTACGTACACGCGCTTGCGCTCGCTCGATGTCAGCGCATCAGTTGTGGTCTCGTTCTCGATGGCCGCGACGTGTTCTGCAAGTTCTCCAAGAGAGACCTGTTCATCTCGTTCTCGAAGAAAATGGAGGACCTCTCTACGGCGGCTGTTTTTCAGTATCTCAAAGATAACGTCCAGAGATGCACTAGGGTCGTCCTGCTTTTGTGATGCTGCTTGGTCGGCACTGTTTTCGTTCTCCTTTGGCGCTGGGACGGAATCATCGCTTAGTTCATTATTCGGTTCTGCTTTCGTTTGTGCGGTGTCTTTGACTCCCATATTTACCCACTTCCTGTGTGCTGCGACATCGTCCACCCGTCTGGAATTGCGCTCACACAGCCCCCCGGCTGTATCGACGGAGCGTTACGCTGTCTGCCAGCATTTCAAATCAACATCACCTTGCCACTTAATACTTTGTTATGTAATATATTGAATAGTTTTTCTCTGATTACCATCGGGGATAGTCAGTAGCTGCGTTGGTATTCTGGGAGTAACAGTGTTCTTGGAATCAATCTCCGGTGATCCACGGTAAGACGCCGTTTCGGAATGTGTTGAGACACAATAGAGATATAGAATGGACGTTTCAATTCCTGAGGGGCGGATATATTACCGTTATACGCTATCACTCTGTCTATGATTGTACAGGATAAATCATCGCGTATACCGTCTATTGCTGTCGGCTGTTCAAGTAACGTAATCCTATGCATCGCAATTGAACGGCTACCTCCACCGCTAAATGCCTTCTACGTACGAACCCTTGATGGAACTTTACTTGGCTGGTCGTCAGCAATTGGAACCTCACGAACTCTGCAGTGTCTGCTGTAGATCGGTTGTTGACTGGTTGCCGAATACGCAGGTGAAACGCGCGATCTGTGAACCAGAGGGGAGGGAGACATTACTCACCATATACTCAGTATGCAGGGTAATCAACCGAAATGGTGTATGGCTACGAAGCGATACCAAGCGACACGAGCGAAACAATTAACCACAGGCACATGGAATATCACTGTACACGAGTTTGTGTCCAAGAAAAGTAGTTGGTACACTCGTGCATACGAATAGATACGATGGCAGACTTTGATCAGTGGGACGAAGTGAGCTACGTAATCAGCTCACGGTATCGAGTCGAGACTCTCCGACGGTTGTCAGAAGGCCCTGCGACACCGTCGTTAATCGCGGACGATAGAGAAATGAGTATTGCTCACGTTTCACGCGCCTTGCAAGAGCTTCGTGAGTCGGAACTGGTTGATCTACTAGTTTCGGAAGATCGGAAGAAAGGCCGTGTGTACGACATTACTGAGAAGGGTGTCGATATTTGGGAAACAATCGAACGGAAGAATATGGCATAACCGTCGCGGCTCGGACTCATACCGATATGATCGTACAGGTGCGCCGACTTAGAATCATCCCTGTCCTTCTTCGGTTCGAATTGAGATTGTAACTGTAGCCGGAGCTGGATAGCCCGAGTACACGCGACTCTGTGAGATCAATTCCGGTATTGAGTCACAACTTGGTGTGATTTCCACAGGTCCAGCTAACGACCGTCGGTTAATTGAGACGCCAACGAACGATATCGATTCACTACGACTGTGGCTGTCAGTTCGCATTTTGACGGATGCGTCTGGTGGTAAACGAATGCTACCCATTCCAAGATATCGCCGAACGAAAGCCGCTCTTCGATCTTGAATGCAAAGGGTCTCTACCGGCGGGTATAGCGGTCGTAACAATAATGATTTGTAACCTACCTGCGTACGCATGTTGTCAATAGGTTATGGAAAATTACTGATTGGGTGCGTCGCTGGACTGTTAGTCCTTGGAGGCGCTACGCTAGGGCTTGGAATCGGTGGCTTCGCCGATGTGCCGGCAGATTCGGCGACCACTGTGGACGAGGACGAACTGGAAATACGTGCTGTGCAGACTCCGACCGAAATTCGGCCGGACGAGCCACTGCATGTACAACTTCGGATTACAAACACGGGGTCGGAACCGACAACGAAACAAGTAAGACTACGATTGAACGGGGACGGAGATCAACAGCCTCCCGAAACAGTAGCAACAAAACAAGTAGAGGCTTCGGCAGCTGAACTGACGAACGTGACTCTGGCTGTCGAGCCTGAGCAACTCAGTTCCGGAGAGTACACGTACGGTGTTGCTGTCGGTGAATCATCGTCCCCGAAGGCAACTGGGAATGTGGCTGTCCTCACCCCTCCTACGTTTGTACTCGAGGATACCACTGAAAACGCGACTATCGTCCGTGGAACGAACGCTTCAGTCCGAGCAAACCTGACCAATGTCGGTGCATATCGTGGCGTCCAAACCGTTCGAATCGCTATCGACGAGGACCAAAACGGCCAATACACCGATGCTGAAACGCTGAACGAGAGCGTATACTCGCTTGCGGGCGGCCAGAGTCAGGTGAGTACTACCACGGTCCACACCACTGATATGTCTCCTGGGCAATATCAGTACAAGATCACCACGGAAAACACAACAACGACTGGCACACTCTCTGTCCAGCAACCGGCGACGTTCAAAGTGCAGAACACGACCACACCGGCCAACGTGACAAAAGGCGAAACCGCCAATGTCTCCGTAGTCGTCAAGAACGTTGGTGATGTGGACGGCACCGACAACGTCACAATCCGCAGTGATGCGCTAAATACCACCTATTCACGCTCCGTTTCACTTGCTGCCAACGAAACGACAACGGTGTCTATTGGCGTGAATACGACAAATTTGAGCCGTGGGACACACAACCATTCTCTCGGAACTGGTACCGACACAGAAGCTGTCTCCATGACAGTCGAAGATAGTCATTTTGAGGTGTCGGATCTGGATGGACCAAATGTTCTGTACGTCGGCGATGTGGCTGTGTTCTCCGCGGACGTAACGAATACCGGTAACATAACTGGAGCCCAATCGATCCAGCATCGGATCGACAGCGATGACGATGATCGACCGGAGGCCTATGGAGTCGATAGAAACGTCACGCTTGCACCCGGCGAGTCGACTCGCGTTCAGTTCGAGATCGAATATACGGTAACTGACTCGACAGAGTACCCCGTAGAACCCTTGAGGCTGCAGACGTACGTCTATGGAATTTATTCAGAAGACGCGCGTGCGTCCACAGCTATGTCGGTCAAGCCGTCTTGGGCAAAAGACGGAGGGTCAAGCGGTTCCGGTGGAAGTACCAGTGTCTCTGAGGGTGATCGTGCTTCGCTTGACGAAATAACTCAAGACAAGTACGGACTCTACTATGATGAGGTGAGTAGTGAAACGAAGCGCCAAGTCGAAGAGATCCACGAACGCCAACCGTTCGCAGACGGTCTTGCAGCCGCAGAGGTGCGGACGCGTGAGGAAATAGCTCGGCAAGAGTATGATGCCGATGTGAAAGCCGGCGAGAAGTTTAATTTCACTAAATTAGAAATCGAAACTCAACAGAATGTCGAAGCGGACTTCGATGCACAGTTCCAGACCGATTCTGGCGACCGAATTGAGTCATGGGACGAACTGGCCAACGATACATATGGGTCGTCATACGAAAATCTAACCGCTAGTCGCCAGGCGGACATCAGGACGACGTATCAGGACCAATTCGAGTAACCACTCCTTCTCACAGGAGTAATCGCCGTACATGGGTGCTTTTCAGAATTAATCTAACGCGATATTTATCGACCCAACAGTTCACTGTATATAACCGCTAACCCTGGAAAGTAAGGAATAACAATAGATTGATTTCTCCAACATGGCGACAGAGAGGGCCCTATTGGTGGCCGGTGAGTGGCCCTACGAACCTACCATGACTATCACTGAATCAGAGGTTGCTATTGGCGCGTGGGTCTGGCATGAAAGCAGACCCGAGATGAGTAGCTCACTTTCCGGTAACTCTGTGTGTCTCGTAGCGGATTCACTCCAGCAATGCAACCATGCCGTGCAACTCACAGACGCGAAGCGACACGGCTCATTCTCAGGGGGGACAGAGCGTGTATAAGGGTTCGACGATTGGTGTTGTTGTCCCTGCATACAACGAAGAGGGGTTCATCGGTGATGTCATCGACTCACTCCCGGCGTACGTTGATCAGGTCTTTGTTATTGACGATTGCTCGACAGATGGTACATGGACCGAGATCAAAGAATACGTCGATACCGAGGTAAAACAGGCAGGTGTAACCAGTGATTCCGCAGAACAAATAGTTGTCGCCGACGGGGCCGGAAAAACGGTTTCTGAAAGCCAGACCTTCCTCGACAAGCGGATCGTCCCGGTCCGTCATCAGACCAACGGTGGTCGGGGGGCCGCCGTACAAACTGGATATGAGTTAGCGCTTATGAGCGGCATGGACGCGGTTGCAGTCCTTGATGGCGACGGTCAGATGGACCCGAACATCCTTGATGAGATACTTGACCCAGTCGTCGAGGGAGAAGCAGATTACGCGAAAGGTAACCGCCTGATATCGCGTCGCCACTGTACTCAGATGTCTAACTGGCGGTTATTTGGGAATGCGCTGCTCACGATGCTGACAAAAATCGCGAGCGGACACTGGAAAATGCGCGACCCACAGAACGGATACACCGCGATTTCCGCGACGGCGCTCGAACAACTCTCTCTGAACGACCTGTTCGACGACTACGGGTTCCTGAACGATATGCTAATTCAGTTAGACGCCAATGGAATGACTGTTCGGGATGTGCCGATGGAGGCGCTTTATGGTGACGAATCGAGCGGAATCAGATACAACTCATTCGTTCCGAAGCTATCGCTTCTGTTACTTCGTGGGTGCGTCCGGCGGTTACAGCAAAAATACCTCTCCCGAACCGAGTCGTAGGACTCATTCCGGACGGTTGTAGTCGTTTGATACCGCGATCGGCATACTCAAAGACCGTTATGCGGCTGCTACTTATTATGACGTAGGCGCGAGCGGAACGTATGGGAAGGTGGTCGGATACTTCGCTAGCGACTGTCGATTTGCTTGCTGTCGTGGGGTACACAGCGGTTGTGCTCCTCACAACACTGTCGTCTCTTGAAGGAATTTTCCTCGCTGCCATCGCGCTGCCGTTCTTGCTATTTGTCCCAGGTTACGCCGTGGTCGCGTCGCTTTTTCCGACTCGGAACCCAGAGTACGAGAGCCACCGGTTGATCGCCACGGAACGGATACTATACTCGGTTGCGGCAAGTATTTGCTTGGCAATCATCGTTGGCGTCAATCTTGAGTTCACACCGTGGTCGATTCGTCCAACACCAGTTGTCACTACCCTTGCTATCGTAACTGTGGTGGCAACTGGAATCGCGTGGTATCGCCGCCACCAAAGGACACCGACGGGTCTGGGCCAGACCTCAATGCCCTTCGGAAACTCACGAGCGGCGAGCGGAGGCTCCGAAGGGGAGGGGGTCCAGCTGGGGACTATAGTCGTTGGTGTGGCAATCCTCGTCGCGCTTGCCAGCGTAACATTGGTCGCGGCGCAGCCACAGCGTGGCGAAGCGTACACAGAGTTCGGACTGTTGACCGAGAATGAGACTGGTGATCTGGAGGCGAGCGGCTATCCGGAACAGATCACGATGGGCGAGTCCGAACAGATGTACTTCACTGTCACGAATCACGAGATGGCAACAACTGAGTACGTCGTCACCGTGCAGTTGGCCAGAACGGCGCCGACTGGAGAGGTGATTGAGCGCACACGTCTCGATACTTATAATAACCGGACAGCGGCTGGAGACCGTTGGCTGCAGCGTCACACGGTTACGCCGGTACTGGAGGGCGAACGCCTGCGGTTAACGTACTTGTTGTACAGGGGAGGTCTTCCGGATCAACCCACGGCTGAGAACGCGTACCGTGAGACGCATATCTGGATCGACGTAACGTAAGCTATCGACGACAGGAGTCTGGGGTAGATTTTGCACAGTTCTGATGGCTGTTGTAGGCTGCGCCGCTCACGAAGGGGTGAGCGGCTCGGATCGTTTACCGGCACCATCGGCGATATCCACTGATGCGAAACTTCGAATAAACGCTTCGTACTCGTCGATTACGGCTGTCGGGGCGAAATCGTTCGCACGTTCAACTAGCACGTCGCTCGGGAGTGGATCGTCAAGTGCCGTCTGGATTGCCGTTGCGAGTCCCTCGTCGTCATTGACATTCACGAGTGGGCCGTACTCACCATCTTTGAGGATCTCTGCCGGGCCGCTGGGACAATTGGTCGAGACGACTGGACATCCGCAGGCAAGTGCCTCGATGAGTACGGTCGGCAGCCCCTCGTGGACCGAAGACATTGCGAGGACATCCACACCCGCCATGTAGCCGTAGGGGTTGTCGACAAAGCCGGGAAACGAAACCACGTCGTCGATACCTAACTCGGCAGCGAGGGTTTCGAGTTTGGTTCGCTTTGACCCGCGGCCGACAATGATCGCACGTGTGTCCGGTCGGGCGGAATGGACCTTTTCGAAAGCGCGGAGGAACGATTCAAAATTTTTCGCTCTCTCTAGGCGACCGACACCGAGGACAACGTCAAGGTTCGCAGATTCGATCCAGGGATGATCCACCAACTCTCCTGCCCGCTCTTGGACCTCATTGACGGGGACCGGGTTATGGAGGACGGATACCTTCTCCCGGTTGATACCAACGTGTTCCACGACGCTCTCTGCAACACCCTCTGAAACAGCGACGAACTGGTCTATCTGATGGGCGAGGCGACGTTGCAGCCACTGGACGAGTTTCTCTTTCGATTCCTCCTGCATCCCGAGTGTATTATGAATTGTAGCAATTGCGGTAGTATCGGTGCCCGATAGAATTTGCGAAATTATATGGATATCGTTAGCATACGTCATCTGAGAGAAGAGTACTTCGGGAGATTGTCGCCGCAGATATCGCACGAGAGCGGGAACGCTCGCACCGATTCCTATCCCTGGTATCCTCTGTGTTCCGAGGTCAACGACGTTCACGCTTCCGGCGACATCGCTCCGGAAATCTCCCTCATCGTACGATACGACAAGGTCTACGTCATATCCGCGTCTAGAGAGTCCGTTCGCGACAGAAACTGTCACACGCTCGGCACCACCGATTGTCAGGGAGGGAACGAAGAACGCTATCGGGCCAGTGTTTTCCATTAGTTTCACAGTCTGTGTGAGAGGGCTTGTTTATACTCACCCTACGCCGACCCTCGGAGCACGGTTCTGACCTTCCTGCAGTGCTTTAGTTGATTCGAATAGCTTGACTCGTTTATTCAGGCAGCGTAATCGAATAGAGCTACGCTGTGGACGTTCAGCAGCGGACTGTCAGACTGCATAATGGTAGCGGTGAGCAAAAGAGAGTCAATCTCACTCCACACTGTAGGGAGGGTATAATTTTGAGCATTGGTGTCGATTACGCGAACAATGTGTGGAATCTGTGGTCAGTATGTACAATCTGGCTCACCTGAAACTGATGTTCTTGAACGTATGAACGACTGTCAGTGCCACAGAGGTCCTGACGACGACGGGATTTTCAGAGATGGGAGTGTTGGACTCGCACACCGCCGACTCAGTATCATAGACCCCAAGAATGGCGGCCAGCCGATCCACAACGAGGACGGTACCGTAACCGTCATTTTCAACGGAGAGATCTATAACTACGGTCCTCTCAGGGAACGACTCACGTCTGTTGGACATAGATTTACCACTCAAACTGACACGGAAGTGCTGGTTCATCTCTATGAGGAAGAGGGTCCCAGTTTCGTCGACGAACTCGACGGAATGTTCGCGTTCGCTCTGTGGGACAGTAAGCGAGAACGTCTGTTACTGGCGCGTGACCCGATGGGTATCAAGCCGCTTGTCCTTGCCGAAGCGGACGACACACTCGCGTTCGCATCCGAGCTCCCAGCGTTGTTTGAGAGTGAGATGGACCTCGGTGGCATTGACCGAGACGCAATAGCTCAGTACTTCGCATTCGGCTATATTCCAGCACCGAAAACGGCCTTCCGTAACGTCTCGAAGGTGCGACCCGGCGAGCGGATACTCATATCTGACGATGGTATTGACCGCCAGAAATACCACGAGCCATCCATCACGCTCCGTGACCCCGATATTGACACCGCTGCCTCACACCTACGTTCGCTTGTCGAATCAGCAGTCGAAAAACGCCTGATGGCCGATGTTGAACTCGGCGCGTTCCTCAGTGGTGGGATCGATTCGACGATAATTGTCGGCACGATGGCACAGTTGCTTGATGAGCCCGTGAAGACGTTTACCGTCGGTTTCAATCAGGATCGGTTCGACGAATCTTGGGCGGCACGAGAGGTGGCTTCGTTCCACGACACTGACCACCACGAGATCACGCTCACAGCGAATGACGTACGCGAGTCCGTGCCGGATGTCCTGAATAAATTGGGGGAACCTTTCGCTGACCCGGCACTGATGCCGAGCTACGCTGTGTCTCGAGCCACGAGAAATAACGTCAAGGTCGCACTCTCAGGGGACGGTGCCGATGAACTGTTCGCTGGCTACGATAAGTACCGAGTCGAGTCCCTGTCAAAATACTATCGGGCGCTTCCATCTCAGATACGGAAATACGCCGTCGAACCGGCTGTAAATGCACTACCAGCCTCACGTGGGACTGCAATCGGCGACGCCGTATACAAAGGACAGTGGTTCATAAACCGAAGCGGAGAACGATCGGTTCCGGAACGTCACTTCGACTTAATGCGCGTATCCGATGACCAAGCTATCCAGTCCGTGACGAACGTTGACCCAATCGAGGCTGGGCAGACCACTCTCCGGACACAGCATGCCGCGATATCCCCTGAGCTGACTGATAGAGAGAGTTTGGCACGGATACAGGCTGTCGATACCCGTTTATCACTCCCAGATCAGATGCTCACGAAAGTCGACCAGGCCAGCATGTACAACTCACTTGAGGTTCGTGTTCCGTTCCTTGATACTGATGTCGTTGAGTATGCACTCAGTCTCCCGACGGATCACAAACTAACTGGCCGCGATCGAAAACGTGTGCTGAAACGAGCCTTTGATGATGTGCTGCCGGAGTCTATCTTACAGCGAAACAAACACGGGTTCGATATGCCAATCGGTGAGTGGTTCAAACACGAACTTGCTGATGAGTTCGTCTCGATGGTCCGCTCTACCGACCTGGGTATTCTCGATACTGCTGCGATTTTAGACCTATTCGAAGAGCACCTCGATGGAAACCATGATCACTCGCGGTTCCTCTGGACCGTATACGTTTTCAAACATTGGGCTGTGCGTATGCAAGAACAGGGAGTCCTCGAATAGGCATACGGAGCCCGGAGTTAGTGTGACTGCTCACCACAATCTGGTTTCTTGTACTCTCTATAGAGGCCTATTACTCAAAAAATCGGACTATTAACTATACCCGTCTACCTGTAAGAGTCGGGCGAAATAAATGCACATACTCCGGGTCGCCCAAGACATCTTCCCTGAAACCGTCGGTGGTGCGCCATATCACATACATGCTCTGAGCCGTGATCAGGCCGCGATGGGGCACGAGGTCACCGTCTTGACTGTCTCGGAAGATGTGGAAGAGCGAGAGGTCACTAACCAAGAGGGATACACTCTGATCAAACAACCGCCAAAGCTAGAGCTCCTCGGCAATCAGATCTTCGCTAACACCGTCCGTGATTTGCGTGGTATGGAAGACTACGACGTGGTTCACACCCACTCTCACCTGTTCTTCTCCAGTAACGTGGCCGCGCTGTACTGCCGAATGGCTAACATCCCAATTGCAATCACGTGCCACGGCCTCAACTCACAACGAGGTCCGTTCTGGTTCTCACGTGCACACCTTCGCACGCTGGGTAAGTGGACATATAATTCGGCTGATGTTACGCTTTGCTACACAGATGTTGAGCAATCCAAACTCCGTAATCTTGGTGTTGACGCTGACATCGCGGTTGTAAACAATGGAATCGATACCAACCGCTTTTCACCTGCTGGACAGGCCCATCCCGATATCGCGCACCAGAGTGGCCAGGCAATCGTATTTGTTGGCCGCTTAGTTGACGGAAAGCGGCCCCAAGACGTGTTAGCTGCATTCGATAGGATACAAGAGCGCTGTCCGGACGCATCGCTGTTTTTCTGTGGCGATGGCCCGCTCCGCGACAGTCTCGAATCGACTGTCGCTGATAAGGGGCTGACAGATGCTGTAACATTCCTCGGACGGGTCCCCTATCAGGCAATGCCTTCGGTATTCAGAGCAGCGGACCTATTCGTTCTTCCGAGTCGGACTGAAGGCTTTCCACGGACAGTTATCGAAGCTTTAGCCTGTGAAACTCCAGTAGTTGCCAGCGATCTCGAACAGACCTCAAAAATAGTCAATCAAACCGGAAAAACAGTCCAAGTTGGCAATGTCGAGGGATTCGCGACGGCGATTTCTGACTTACTCAGCGATCAGGGCCGTCTCTCAGAACTGGGAAAACACGGCCGCGAAATCGTAACGACACGTTACAACTGGGAAGAGACAGTGCAAGAAACAACAGAAATACTGGGTCAAGTGGCTGAAATCGGTGACTCTGTGATTCGAGACCAGAAGGAGTCGACCAGCAGCCCTACACCCGTGATCAAGGACGAGATTTGAACGAATGGCGAGTCGAGCCTCGACTGATTCAGGTTGCACAGTTCCACATCCATGCCGTGTTTTGTGGCCCAATCGACATTGCGGTTCAGACGGTCTATTGACACTGGTCGGAACATGATCTTGGTGAGGGCGATAGCCTCAGAAGCGTTAGTCGCTGATTACTTAATATCTACCCTACGCAAGGTTGGGCAAGACGTGGGTCTCACACTGCGTAGCGGGTCAGAAGGGTAATAAATGAGTCACGAGACTGATCTTGACCGGGAATCGTTCGACAGCTTTGAGTTCGCCAACCGTGATATACAGGAATATCTGGTCATACTACTGTCCGGGGTCCTTGTCCTCGAGAGCGCGCTCTTCCTGTCCATTCAACCAGTAACTGGATATGAAACCTCTCTGGTCGATGGACTGTCCCAGATGTTCTGGTTCACTTTCTATTCGATCATGGTCGGTGGAATATTGACCCTGATAGCAGCAGCTATTACGCAAACGAGGTACTGGCGACATGGCCTTGGCCTCGTTCTTTCAAACTACGCGCTGTATTTCTTCCTCCCGAAAGCTCGCGGCTATCGGTTTTACGGACAGGGAACAGCAGATGCACTGCAACACTTCGGCGATGTCAGGGCGATTCTCGAAACAGGATCACTTCCCGGAATCTGGTATCCTGGTGAACACGTGCTGATGGCCGAGATGACGATGCTAGGTGTCCCGATTGACGCGATGCCATACCTGGCAGCGTTGTTGTTTACGACGCTCCAGATCATCGGCATCGGGGTCCTTGTGAAGACGCTCTCTGGCAAACGGGGGAGTCTAGCGGCCGGATTAGCAGCCGGAAGCACTCTCATTTATACGACTTTCCACCTCTCAAACCACCCGGCGATGAACTCATTCATGATCGTTCCGGTTCTGCTTACGCTCACAGAACTCTACCGACGGAGTAACGACACCGAGTACCTTCTTTTGATTCTTTTGGTCGGCTTGTTCATCATCTACTCACACCCGATGACAACTCTGTTTATGCTGGGTGTCTTACTGTTGACCTCTATCTATTCCGGGGTATTCGGACGGCTTTCCCTATCATCCACTCCGCAACTCAGCCCCCGGCTTGGCGTGGCCTTCCTTCCGCTCCTATTTGCCTGGCTCACAAACTTTGGTCAGACGCGCCAAGCTATAATAAAAATCGCCACGTCGCAAGATGAGGTAAATCCAGCGGCCAGAGAGGTACAGCGAGCCGGCTCAGTCCAGTTTTCACCTCTACAACTCGCCGAGAAATTCATCACCCTATACGGGTCGACTACAATTTACTTCGCTATCGCCGGGGTAGCCGTCCTCTTGACCTTGTACTGGTTTCTCTCCGAAGGGATGCGGTACGATTGGGGCTTCGCTTCGGTTCACTTCGTTGCAGGACTCGGTATCGCAGCGACCTTCCTTCTGAGCAATCTCATCGTGAAGGGAATAATCAGAGTCAACAGATATGCCCTCCTGTTCGCTGCGGTCCTTACAGGGCTGGCACTGATCCATACCGCTGCTAGGCGCCATTCGGCCATCACCGTTGCCTTGACCGTACTCGTGCTTTTAAGCGCCTGTCTCGCTGCAAATGCTGCTTACGAGCCAAACCGTCACATGACATACGCCGAGTACGACGGGTCACAATTCATGGCAGCGAATATTGATGAAGGAGTTCCCATTCATGCAATGGACACGTCACACAAGATGGAAGCGTTCGTCTTGGGCACAAACCATCCGCGCTACTACCCACAGAGTTTCAGTATGGACAATAACTTGCCACGGAACCTCGGCTATTTCAGTCCGGACATTATTGCCTCTGACACATTTGGACGAAGCTACGTCGTCACGAAGACACACGATGTCAAACAGCACACCGCATCATATTATACAAAAGACCAACAGGATTATCTATTCCGATACGGCGAAGACAGTCTGGCGAGAATGCACAACGATCCAACGGCGAACAAGGTATACGCTAATGGAGGGTTCACCGGCTGGTCCGTGGCGCCCCAAAATTAGCCAGCAGAGCCACGCATAGCCAGACACTAACTTTACTTCGATACCGCAAATCACCACCAGCCATATGCCAAATCCGCTCGTCAGCGTTGTTCTCCCGACATACAAGCGACCGGACAAACTTCGAGGTGCAGCACGGAGTGTCGCGAACCAGACATACTCGAACATCGAACTCATTGTCGTTGATGATCATTCCCCGCAGCTGGCAGCCGATACACTTGCCGGAGAGCCGCTAGAGAGCATTAAGATCAACTGTGTCCGTCATCAAGAGAACAGAGGAGCGAACCAGGCACGGAACACGGGTATTGAGCGAGCAGAAGGCGAGTACATCGCGTTACTAGATGACGACGACGCCTGGGACTCGGAAAAGATTGCTCGACAGGTCGCTGAGTTGGAAGATAGTGCTGACGGTGTCGGCGTAGTCTACACCGGATGCGAGTATGATTACGGAGACTACACACGTGACGTTATCTTCACGGCGGAAGGAAATGTTACCAAAGATCTCCTATTGGGGGAATCGTTCGGTGAATTCTCGACGCTGATGGTTGCGGCCGATATCATTCCACAGGCCGGACTCCCTGACGAGCGGTTTCCCAGCTGGCAAGATAGAGAGTGGCTGATACGACTCTCACTACATACCGAGTTTCGCGTGATTCCAGAAGTGCTGACATATCGGCACTGTCCTGAAGAGGCGGACCGAATCAGCAACAACTATGCTGAGAAACGGGATATCTCCTATCCGCTGATGGTTGAGAAACACCGGGAACTCGCTGCGAGATACGGACGAAAATACGAGCGGGCCTTTCTCGCGTCACTCCTGTTCATTCTTGGACAGGAAGCGTTACGTACCAGAGCATACTCAGATGCGAGAACGCACCTACTCAAATCAGTGTATTACTGGCCGTTTCGAACCGATAGGTGGCTGTTTGCACTTGCTTCGCTCGGGGGCAGATTTAGTTATATGCCGGCCAAAAACGCGATGAAGACGCTCAACTCAATCAAAAGTGAAGCAATTACGAAATGAGATATTCTCGATAGATCTCTCGTCTCTTGGTAGCGTTTTTACCTGCTGTTTCATACTTCGTAGGGGTATCTTTACTATATTGTTGTAGTAGCCACCCTCTGGTAGCATGGAGATCGACGTAGAGAACGTCCTCATATACGTTGACGACGCTGTCAGATATAACGCAGTTAACGATGATCTTGCGGAACTCGGGCAGACCCACAAAACGATTGCAGCATCAACGCACACCCCCACATCGTTTGGGAGTCTATTGACTGGGCTGTTACCACCGAACAGTAACATCCACAGCTTCAAGCATTCTGTACCTGCGAACGTCCGCTCGGTATTCGATATTGCGGACCACGAGGCTTCGATAGCTGCTCAAGGCGGCATGAACCACAGTATTGCGGAGATGTTTGCTGATCCCCCACGGAAATCGATTGACGATATTGAACCCCCCTTCGTTCACGTTGCGCGTCGGCCTGGTGGCCACGCACCGTACAACGGATTTGACTGGGACGACTACGAATACCGCAACGAAACTGCTCTTGAATACCTCTGGCGCATATCCTCGGACCCGGAAACGGCACGCAGAGATTATTACGAGGGTGTAGACCGCTCGTTCGAAGAATTCAAGCGTGTCCTACGGACGCTTGAACGCAGAGGGCTCAGAGAAGATACTCTCGTCGTCTATACCAGTGACCACGGTGAGGTACTCGGAGAGTACGGGTACTTCGGACACACACATCTCGCGACGCCTGAAGTCGTATACGTTCCGACGAGCTTCATTCATCCGGACTTGGCTTCTTCGGGTGAGAACGGGCTCCTACACCATGTAGACATCCTACCGACAGTCGCCAGCGCGATGGCCACGCAACCTGATTTCGGGAAGGTAGACGGGACCAACGAAGGAGCGGGTAGGACAACCGGCTACACGCACCTGAACCACATTCGATACGGTTCGTTACCAGGGCCCGCCGAGAAGTTCGTCAGCCTCACTGGTGGGTTTGAGCGGACAATCAAGAGTCTCTGGGATGAACACGGTGGTCACACGTTCGTGGATGGACACAAAATAACGTCATCGATTATCTACATGGCACTACTACTGCAGAAACCCTTCGGACGACAGGTCTTCCACAACCGGAAGGTTCGAGACTCATACCGTCGGTTTCTGCCGGGACATCAGTCGTACGGAAACCCACAGTTTACTGCGGACGAAGCGCGGGTGGAGATAGCGGACCGCCTCTCCGGGGAGAGTGAGGAGACAGTACGTGACATTGACGACGGGACGACAGAACAGCTCGAAAACATGGGTTACCTTTGAGTATGACCGTTCGTATGAACATGAAGACCACACCTCATCTCATAAATACCAGACAACTCAACGGAGTGATTCCCGAATGACAGCAGAGCGTACGACTCTCTGGTACTTTATCGGCGCACTTGTAGTCGGTGGTGCCGAGCGAACACTCGTTGATTTAGCGAATGAAGTTAATGGCAAGGAGTACGACATCACTATCTGGACGATATTCTCGACGAACCCACTCGAATCAGAACTCTCGGATGAAGTCACCGTTCGGTCGCTTACTGACGCTGGTCGTATTTCGAACGGGGCAATAGACGGAGTCGAAAGCCCGCTCGTCTATCTGTTCGCCCCGCTCAAGTTCTGCATCGTCGCCCGTCGTGAGCAACCCGATATCATACAGTCGTTTCTTTTTTACGACAACGTAATTGCCAGGATCGCCGGCGTATTCTGTTCTACAACCATTATCACTGGGGTTCGCGAGGTGCCTAACGACGAACCGCTTGCACGCCGCGTTATCGACCGGATGACGATACCGCTCTCAAACGCGATTGTTTCGAACTCCACAGCGGGACGGGACTACGCTGTTGAACGCGGTGCAGAGGAAGAAAACGTGGCGGTGGTGTACAACGGCCGGAACATCGAACAGTACCGGACAACAGACTCGGCGGACCTGCGATCAGAGCTGGACATCCCGACGGAGGCCACTGTAGTCGGAACCGTCGGCCGTCTTGTTGAGCGGAAGGGCCACTTTGATCTGCTTGATGCGTGGCCCACTATCGTCGCTGAGATCCCTGACGCACATCTTGTATTCGTCGGTGATGGTGCCGATCGGGAGCGGTTGATGGAGCGGGTCAATTCACTCGGATGTGCTGATTCGGTTCATTTCCTCGGAACGCGGCAAGATGTCCCAGCGCTTCTCGGTTCGATTGACATCTTCGCCTTTCCCTCTCATTACGAGGGGCTTCCCGGTGCAGTGATCGAGGCGATGGCTGCGGAGCTTCCGATCGTCGCGACACCTGTGGACGGCACGAATGATCTGCTGGAGAATTACCAGACTGGGTTGTTCGTCGACGTACAGTCACCTGACGAAATTGCGTGGGCGACTATCCGTCTACATCAGCACCGGTCACTTGCTGAAACGCTTGGAACCGCTGCACGGCAGCGGGCGGCACGTGAGTTTACGATTGAATCGATGGTGGATGGCTTTGAGCGAGTGTATCGGGAACTTGAGACGAGACCCGAAGAGACCGCCTACGCACAACCGCTGATTGAGTAATAGCCCTGGGAAAATCCACCGGGAGAGTAGCAACAGTATATTTTACTTGCCTTGTGTAAAGTGACCGATATGGCTAAAGAGACACCGAACCACAGCTACCAGCGCCCGGATCGCGGAGCACAGAACTGGCATGTCCCGTTGAACGAGAATTTTTCACGTATCGACACGGAAGTTGAGATCAAAGATGCTGCTGAAAACCTAGATCAGTATCAACCAAAGGAGGGTGCCAAGTTCCTCGCAACAGATTCGCGACGTATATTTATCGGAAACGGAGAGGAGTGGCTGGAGTTTGGCAGCGCGGCAGGGCGCGCGCGTTCCGTCTCACTTACTGAGGGCAGCGAGAGAGCCACAGTAATGAGTGACGGCACGTTCGTCGCGCAACCAGGACAACTACAGGACGTTATCGATACCGCATCTACTGGGTCTGAGTTCGGACAGGCTCCTGCACAGACCGTCAAGCTGGTCTCCGGTGAGACGTACGAAGTATCCGAGACGGTCCGTCTAAAGAGAGGTGTCAGACTGGAATGTAATGGGGCGAAAGTAGTCCCGACGGGTGACTTCAACGTCTTCGAACTCGCCCGTGATACAGTTCTAATTGACCCCTTTGTCGACACTCGGGGCAAGAGTTGGAGTTCGACACAGGTCGTTATTGGCCCTCAAAACGCACAGAAATTAGATACAGCCAACCGTGCCTGGGTAAAAGACGCATACCTTCTTGGAGACGCAGGCAAGGGTATCGGAATACAGTTCCGTGGTGGTTCGAAACCCTGCTCGATGCAGGTCGCAAACGGGACCCTTGATGGGTTTGACCGGGCAGTAGACTTCTACGCTGCTGGTGAGAACCGCGATCCACAAGGTGACTGGTCGAACGGGAATCAGTTCTGGGGACGGATACAGGACTTCCGGATCGGGATTAGTATGCGGTCGGACGGTGCGGAGGTCAGTGGGAATACCGTTCGCATACAGACGCAGCCCGAACCAGAGGTAAGTGAATGGCTCTGGAAAATGGAGGCCGACCCACGAGAGTCCCGAGATGATAATAAATTCGTTATGAAAGGCAATACGGTAATGGCATATCCCTGGGACGTATCGTCATTCAAGCGGAATAACTCATATTATTCGGAGAGCGATCGAGATGCGCCGTTCTGGTTTATCGGGCGTGGTCGCCGGTACGGAAACTCACTCTTAGATATGAGCGGGGTGCGTGGTAACCAATACGTGCTCAACAATTCAGATACGCCAGACAGGAACGGCATCTTCACTGCACATGGTGGCTTTGTCGTGGGTACAACAGAGTTTGAGACACAACCAGCATACCAGCAAAACGATAGCCGAAATTGGCATCCTCAGTCACGAAATGAGGCTGAGTAAATAGTTTCCCTGTCGGCTACGAGCGCCTAAGTAGTCCTAATGGGATTAGTTCTTCGAGTCTTCGTGCCACATCCGACTTTCGCTGTTCCGTTGGTACGCAGGCGGATGTGAGAACTGCCTGGTGCCGGTGACCTTCCCACCATGATAGGTGAAGATCCCATTTCGATCTGGGTAATCAGAATTATTGACGATATACTGGTTTCCGAGCTTCCCGGATTGGTCAACGAGTGAATTACCGTAGTTTATCCCCTCGCCGATATACCACACTGGTGGCTTCCGATCGCCACTCTCAGCGAACGGATTGTTGTCCATATAATTGTTGTTGTCCCACGGATACACCATCATGGTGTTCCCCGACTTCCGGTACATATTGTCGTCTCGATCGCTATCGGAGCGGGGATCGTCCTCCATGTACCAGAGCCATTCGCTCACATCGTTGTCAGGCTGGACCATCAACTTGAAGACGTTCCCCGAGACTTCAGCTCCCTCAGAGCGCTGGTTGACGCCGACACGGAAGGCTTCCAGTGAGCCGTAGAACTGGTTCCCGTTCGACCAGTCGCCCTGTCCACTGTAATCGTTGCCGCTGGCATAGAGGTCGATCGCGATATCGAACCCGTGTATTGTTCCGCTAGCGACCTGCATCGAGCAGGGTTTCGAACCACCCAAGAACTGGAGTCCGATGCCCTCGCCGGGTGTTCCCCAGAGATAGGCGTCTTCAACGGTTGCGCGGTTCGCCAGCTCAATTTTGTCTGCGTCCGATGCGCCGACGACGACCTGTGTCGAATTCCAATTAACCGACCGGGTGTCAATGAACGGATCGATGAGCTGCGTCCCGCGGTACATCTCAATGACATTGAAGTCGCCTTCCGGAATGATCCGAGCGCCGTTACATTCGAGCCGGACATTCCGCTTCAGTCTGATAGTATCCGATGGGAAGTAGTTCTCACCGGAGACGAGCTTCACAGTTCGGCTCGGGCCCTGTGCCCAGGTGTGTGACTTAGACGCCTGATCGATTACGGACTGTACTTCGCCCGGCGGTGCGATGAGCGACCCGTCGTCGGCCTCAGAAACGGAATCGTCGGATGCACTGAGGCTCCCAACGCGGTTCCAGTTGCTGCCGTCGCCAATGTATACCGTACCGGTATCGGTCGCCAAGAACTTCGACCCCGTCTTCGGTTCGTACTGGCTGATATTGGACTCTGCATCCCGGAGTTCGACGTGGCTGTCGAGTTTTTCGAAGTTTTCGTTGAGCGGTACGTGCCAATCGAGCGTGCCCTCTGCGGGCGTGTTGTATCGTTCTGCCATTGATTTGTCGCGTTACTGGGTACCCCCGTACCCACCCATCCCGTAGCCTTCACTGCCAAAGTCGTCAGTACCTGACTCGGTCGCTGTCTCGGTTTCAGTCGGCGTCTCAGTTTCCGTTGGTGTCTGAGTTGGTGTCTCAGTTTCCGTTGGCGTCTGAGTTGGTGTCTCCGTCTCGGTCGCTTCGCTGAATTCGAACCAGTTGAAATCAATGCCGGAGCCAACTGCTTTCACTTGGATGACGTGCTCGCCATCATCTTGGACCGTCACGTCAGGAAGCGTCGCCGTTTCCCAGGTCGTCCAGCCGCCGGTGTTCGGGACATCTACTGTCCCAAGTTGCTCACCGTCGAGGCTGAACTGCAATTGCCTGTTATCGCGTGTCGTCGCGACGCGAACGTCGATGTCGTATGTTCCGCCCGGCACCTCCGCGGTGTATTCGAGCCATTCACCGTCCTCGAAATACCCAACGTTGTACGTCCCGGAACTGTCCTGCGTTTCTCGGATATCGACATCAGAATCCCGATAGCCAAGACCATACTCACTGCCGGCAGTAGTATCGTGATACGACACGCCTTCTCCGCCAAGGTCGTATGCTTGTGACTGTATCCTGCCGGGAAGCGTCGGGATATCATCGAATGGCTGATTCCCGACGACCTCAAACTCGGCCCAGTTGAAATCGATGCCGGACCCGAT
Source organism: Haloarcula sp. H-GB4 (assembly GCF_030848575.1). Classification (NCBI taxonomy): domain Archaea; kingdom Methanobacteriati; phylum Methanobacteriota; class Halobacteria; order Halobacteriales; family Haloarculaceae; genus Haloarcula; species Haloarcula sp. H-GB4. The sequence goes on from NZ_JAVDDX010000003.1 coordinate 166,082, forward strand.
AGCTTCGACCCGAAGCACCCGCTGTCCGTCGGCATCGATGGTCACGTCTTCCAGTGTTGCAGTCTCCCACGAGGTCCATCCGCCCGTGTTGGGAACGTCAACGGTTCCTAATTCCCGATCGCCGAGAGAGAACTTGAGTTGTCTATCGTCTCGCGTTGTTGCAACACGAGCCCTGAGGTCGTATTGTCCTGGCGAAACATCGGCCGAGTATTCGAGCCATTCGCCGTCTTCGAAGTACCCGATGTTGTATTCCCCGGAGTCGTCTTGGGTCTCTCTAATGTCGACATCGGTGTCACGGTAACTGGTGTCGTATTCGTTTCCAGCAGTCGTATCAGAGTATGATACCCCCTCACCACCCGTGTCGTAGTTTTGTGCCTCGATGCGTCCGGGAATCGTGGCTAGAGTCCCATTGTACGGCTTCTGTGCATCGACTCTATCGAATTCGACCCAATTGAATTCCACACCGGAATCTAGTGCTTCGACGCGAAGCGTCGATTGCTGCTCGGACTCGATTTCGATGTCCTCTACGGTGACTGTCTCCCACGAGGTCCAGTCGCCTGTGTTAGGGACAGTGACGGTTGTGAGGGTACGATCCCCAAGAGACAGTTCGAGTCGCCCGTCAGAAAGTGCCGAGGCCACTCGGACCCTAACATCGTACGTTCCGGGTGAGACGTCGAGTGTGTACTCGAGCCACTCACCGGTCTGGAAGTAGCCGATATTGTATTTCCCTGACTCGTCCTCTGTTGGCCGGATATCAACGTCTGTATCTCGGCTTGATGAACCGTAGATATTTCCACCAGACGTGTCATGGTACGCTTCGCCTTCGCCACCAAGGTCGAAATTCTGTGCCTGAATACGACCAGGAATTGCTCTGACAGTCCCCTCGTAGGGTGACTGAGACTGTGTCGTGCTGTCCGTCGAAATGGTTAGTGAGTAATCGCCACCGCTTCGACTGATATCCATTACTTGCAGGTAGTGCGTGCCACTGTCTGAGAGAGACTCCGGCAGATACACCGGGGCATCCGAACTCGCGTACGCCTGGGAGAGTAGTTCACCGTCGGGATTGAACATCCCAAGCGCCGCAGCACCCGTATCTGCACTTGGCGTAAATTTAACCGCTACATCTCCGCTGTCGGGCCTGAACGCAAAAAGGTCAGAGGAACCTGGAGACAGTGTTGTCGAGAGCGGTGAATCGATGCTGAGCCTGCTGACCGAACTTGCCATGCTGGTATCTTCGGCCACCTTCGAAACGTCGACTGCGGCGAGTTGCGTCGTAACTGCAGGCTCACCACCGTAGCCGAATTTTGTTGCCGCTCCCCCTGCGGTAGGATCATCTTTACCGGCACATCCTGCCAAGGACGCGGCGGCAACGCCTGCTATTTTCATGTACGTGCGGCGGTCTACGATGGTCGATCCCGTCGTACTACTTTCATCTCGCGACACCTCACCACTGTCGCACGAGCGATTCTGTTCTTCGTTGGTCACACTCCGGTAATCCCTATTTACTATTTTATTCGTTGTTACCGGTTAGATCTCGTTTACATAGCTTGATCTCCATCCGTTACTTTCTTGCATACCACATTTCGAGAAAATCTTATGTTTGAAAATAGCAATTGAGAAATTATATCTTATCTGGTATAGTTGTGTTGCTGTATATTTGGAATATTAAGAGCGTCCTACCATCAGCTAGACCCCTAACTCGTGGCAATCAGATCAGTCTTGTTTGGAACTCAATAGACCTACATCACTGGGTCTTGTTTCAGAGACAACGAGGTCGTCCGCTCAAGTTCTCTTGTGGATTCAAGATGTTCGAGCCATTCGCAATAGGGTTCACAGCTCCTACCAGTCCGTCCGATGTACCAGCTATTCTCAGCAGTGATTAACGGATGGCTGTCACTCACATCTTTAGCTGTGGGATGTCAGGCCTCTTGAAGTATATTCGGTTTAGCAACTGCGCTATTGACTTCTAATATGGTGCTGATTGAATTTCTTGAACCACTCCGTCCGGTACTTCGGTATTCAAGTTTGGGATGCATTCACTCGAAAACAAACCCTGCTGCTGGACCTGATGTAGCAGTATATTCACAGAGGAATATTCTGTGAAAAATGCGGCCACGCTCTACGCAATATTCCTGAACGAGTCTCTACGCTGGAGTGGTCATTCCGTGGTCGGGTCTTCGACTCCGACTCGACACCGACGTTGTAGGGACTCCTTTTCGTTTGCCAGACACGACAGTGAGATGATGGTATCACCGTTCAGGAGAGATGTCTGAAACGAAATGTGGTCCCCCACTGTGGTACCGCTGTAGAGCGCTCTTGATGTCCGGTAATCCATTGTTCCAGTCCGACTGAACAGTTTGAAACTGCTGTTGTGGTGATCGACTGTGACGTGGAACTGTATAGAGTCGTAGGTTTTTCGTATCGAAGTTGCAACCTCTGGCGGTATCTCCCCTGGTGACTGCCCGAGCTGTCCCTCATGCTCGGACGAAACAGTTGTCTCGTCATCGTCGATGACGGCGATCTCAGTCGTCTCCCCTTCAGCGATGCCAACAAACCGTTTTTGAACTACCTCTCCTTGATTGACAAGCAGCAGCTGATCTAACCAACGCGTACCCTGTAAAAACGGGAGGACGCCAGCAAGCACTGTTCGTCGCTTCATCGCGCTTCACTCCTCTGTTCGCCAGGTCGATTGATTTGGATTGTCTGTCTCATTTTGATCACGCCAACGCATCGAATATTGATTCGAGGTTCTGCTTGACTTCCCAATTGAAACTAAACATGAGGGCCAGAGCCAGTGCGACATACACTCCGATACCCACGAGAATTAACAGGATAAACTCCAATACCGGCGCATTAAGAGTCACTGTCTGATAGACGTAGGTCACTGCGGCTCCCATCCCAAGACTTGCCACCAGTGGATACGAGACCTCCTTGAGGACTCGAATCGGAGACGCTTCGACAGTCCGGGCAATAAGATAGGTGTCTATCGGCATCATCGGGAAGATGTAGATGCCCGTAATGAGGGCTGCGGTGCCCTCGATCCCATACATCATCGTGGCTGGGTAGATGAATATCGTAATGAGGGCGACACGTACAGCGGAGAGCTTAGCGATATAGTCAGGCCGTCCGACTGCCTTCCAGACCGGTCCCATCGTCGCACCCATTGAACGCAATAGCCCATAGATAGCTAGCAACTGCATTACCGGTATCATCGGCTGCCATTCGGGGGTAAAAAACGCCTCGACGAACGCGGGTGCGATTGCCGCGATCCCCATCGCTGCTGGGAACGAAGCCAATGTGGTCATTCTGAGCGTCTGGAAGTATCCGGACCGTAGCTTCTCGACATCGTTCTGCACCTTCGAATACGCTGAAAACGTTACACTCGAGATTGTCTGTGTGATTTCGGTCGCCGGCGCGTTCGAGAGCCGGTAAGCGAGCTGGTAAAATCCCAATGCACTTGCCATGAGCGCCCAGCCGACAAACGCATCGTCCCCTCTACTGTACAGGAAGTATAGGATCGAGTTGGCGGTAACCCATTTCCCGAAACTGTACCGTTTCTTCGCAACATCGACGTCAAACGACGGCCATGGCCGGTATCCGTCTGCGATATACGAGACGAGGAACCGGGCTGCGTCGCCGGCGATGTATCCGATTGCCAGTGCATAGACAGTTGGCTCATACAGAGCTATGCCTACAGTGACGACGAAGTACGCCACCGCGCCGCTGACTCTGTAGACGAACTCTTTGTGGAAATCTAAACTCTTCTGGAAATAGACGACAGCGGGGTTTCGTAACCCAACGATAAACGGCGAGAGGGCGATGACCCGAAACAGGTCGGTCGCCGCAGGTTCGTTGAACAACGATGCAATAAACGGGGCTCCAAGGAACAGGATCACGGCGATTACGGTCCCCCTGGCTGTCTCGATTGTCCAGGCCGTGTTGAGCTCGTCGTCAACGTTGTCCTCCTCGGCCTGTATCAGAGCAGACTTGATACCCAACTCAGAGAACTTCTTGAGTGAGGAGAGTGTTAACAGCGCAATCCCCATCAACCCGAATGCACGCGGAGACAACAGTGAAGCAACGATGACCAGCAATAGCAACTCTAGCCCCCGCTCAGTGACGTTCATTACGCCGACCCAAACGCCACTCTTCACAGCCTGCTCCATAATATCATCACTGGCTGGGAGCAGTCGCTTTATCAACTGTTTCAGTTTATCTAGCATCGTCGCTTGAACTCCCCGTCACGTATGTGACGAGCCACGACATCTGGCCGATTACCGGACACCAGTTCGCTCTCCCGACTCAATACTCTGTATTGCTGTGCCTGCATAGACTCTCTGTTGCTACATACTTCGGATACCGTCTGTTTGTTATGGGCGGGGTAACTGTAACGCAGCCGACCTATGAGGGGGTATCCTGACGGACCCTCTCAGTGTGCAACTGTTCGGTGCACTAGATTTACTGATTGTCAGCTGTGAGCACTTGTCCGCTTTCGACCATTGATTCCAGCGGGTTGTCGTCAATCTCCAGCGGGAAATCGACTCGCCCGCACCGCCGAGCCGACTCCCAGCATCCGAATATAAGTTCCGTTGCCTGCAGTGCGTTGTCAGCTGAAAGTTCAGGTTCACGGCCTGTGGCAAGTGCGTCGACGGTGTCCGCTATGGCACGGTCGATATAGCTTTCGGGTCTCGCGTTTTCTACAGTGGCTCCCGGTATTCGAGCGCTGATCTTCTGTTTTGCAGCGTCGAATATTGTTTCGTTGGGACCATGTACGTCCTCTCCACCGGTATCGATCGTCGTCCAGCTTTTACCAGCTCGGACTCGTAGCGGAACCTCACCACCGATTTCTATCGTTCCGTCTGAGCCCAGTAACCGCATATGACAGTCGACAATGCCACCGTCGCCTGTCGATGCAAGTCCGTCGACTCCGTTCGTGTACCGCCATTGCGCGATGGCTTGGTTCTCGTTGTGGGCCCCAAACTGCACGTTTTCCTCGCTGTATTCGATCCCAGCCATCACCCATTTCGACATCGCCTGATCGGTGAAGTACCCACAGAGGTCAAACAGGTGCGACCCGTAATCAAATAGATTTTTCCCACCGAGTTCAATTCGCTCTAACGAGCCTATCTTTCCGTTTTCAAGCAGCGACTTTGCTTTCCGGAACGGCTTTCCGAACCGCCGTTGATGATTGAATGTGAGTTGGATGCCGGCCCGCTTACAGGCCGATGCCATTTTTTGGCAGTCCTCCCATCTCGTTGCCATCGGCTTTTCGCAGTGGATGGCGTCCATCACTCCGCTCTCCGCACACGTCATCACGACAGGTGCGTGGATATGGGGCGGAACACAGACACTGACAATGTCGGGCTTGACAGCATTGAGCATTTTCTCAGTGTCCGTGTAGACGTTTCCATCTGGGAGATTCCATCGTTCGCCGAAGTTTTTCGCGTTCTCTGGGACGACGTCAGCACAGGCGGTGAGTTCACACGAATCCAGCCGTTCGTACGCGCCTGCGTGTCTGTATGCCATTGCGAACCCGTCGGTATCCGGGTCATCCGGATCCTCACCAGTCCCAATGACTGCGACAGTGTAAGTCATCGATGGAAGGTGGGTTAGTAGCCTCAATAGTAGTAACCTCGTACTGATTTACCCAGACAGTCCCCACCGACTGCCTGCTTTCTCACTACCATCGTGACAATATATATGAACTTCTGGCCGGTTCTATCTGAGAAGGGAGTAAGCGCCATCTCGTGTCGTTTTAGATCACGAACAGCGTGTTATATGACTCTTAACTACCCCAAACTTGGTGAATTCCAATGAGGACAACCGGTTCTCCAACTAATTGGTCGTTCACCCGTGGACGAATCACAGTCACTCTGTGAGTGAACATACGAAGCCAGCCAAGCCGGCTACAGTCTAGTTTTGGGATCCCTCCATATCGGTAGTAGTTGGCCTTGTGTCCAAATCACAAAGTGGTCAATAGGGGGATATACTGTAGCGTGATTGACGGTATGGCCTGTTTACTAAAACGGTCTCCGTCGTTGGATTCTCGATAACGATGGACCAAAATCGTCGCCGACAAAGCGTAGCTACGGTACCGAGGGAGACTATCTCACTGTACTGATGTCTTCAGATGAAGAGACTAAGACTGTGGAGTCGGAGCAGGCGACCCGGCGGACCATTCTGACCCTCGTTGCGACTGGACTCTCGTTTGGTGCTGCAGTGCTAATGAAGCGGGAGATGTTGTATCGTGGGTACGGTGAAGATGGGTATGGTGAACAGGGCTTCGGCGAATAACTAGTACTGAATTTCTTCCAATTTTCTCTAATGAACGAGTTGAGACCAGAAGCAACTATCTCTCTAAACTCTCAACATCGAAGATCCCAGAGTAACGTTATCTCGACAGCTCTGCAGATTGGGAGGTCCGATCAATATCCGGCACCTCGCCTTTGTCTCCGTCGTGGTGGGTCTGATCGAGGACTCCTCGAAGACGTCCGACCGTCTTTGCAACAGTACTACCCGCTTCTATCACGGTAGCTACTGGCGTTATTCTGACGTAATTCAGCGGGTCAAGTACCTCACAGAAAATATTCTTGAGTTGATCCGCTTGCGAGATGTTACACTTTGACCAGTAGTACGGACTCTTCGTTTCGAGTTTATACTGTTTTTTCCAGTAGTCAGTAATGGATGATGCATATGGATGGTCGACAATGAGTTCGGGATCGTACCGAATGTCAAACTCGCTTCTGACTCGCCTGGCGAGTTCTTTTTCTTCGTGCCCCCACCCCATTTCTTCGTCCCACCCACCGACGGCCTCGAAAACGTCCCTGTGAACGCCCATATTACACCCCCAGAAATGTTTGACGTAGCAAGCATCGTCTCCCCAGTCGTAATGCGTGGTGAAATGTCGAGCAAACACGTCATCTGCAGGGTGGATAGTTCGACCGGCGTATGCCGCCTCTGTTTCAAGGACCTCGTTGGCTTTTTGAAGATACCCCGGTCGGGTTCGGGAATCGTCATCTAGAAACACGATTTTGTCGCTTGAGGCCCGTCTGATTCCCTCATTTCGTGCTCTGGTCACTGGGCTTTCGTCACACACGATAACCTCAAAGTCATCGAATGCCTGATCTTTGAGGCACTGTATCGCTTCAATCTCATCTCGCGTTTTCAATGTCGCGATGACAACACTAACCGATACCATGAAATTCCTTCTATAAGGTTGCTCTCGCTTTCAAGATATTAGTATAGCCCCCCTTCATTATTAGGCAAGCCATTCACTTGCCCGGCCTACGCCGGCATGGTTGCAATGACTGCCTGGACCCATGACACAACCCCGTAAATAAAGACCACAAACCCGCCCATGGAAATCCAGCGTAGTCGCCTGTGATTTTTTGGCCGGACACCATCTGGTTTACTGAGTTCGACCGCAAAGAGAAAGCCCGCGTAGCTGAGCAGGTAATACAATAACGGATTCCAACGACCAATAAATATCATCCCCCCCAGCGTCGTCGATAGCCAGACGACAAAAACTCCCACAAACTGTTGGGCCCATCCAGCGCACATAGACAAGTCAATACACGCCTTCCTGTTTTGTTATGCTACTACTAGAGTGCTATTGGGCGGTAATTTTGCTTGTGACAGTCGCTGTATCGGCAATTGCCGGCGCAAAATGTTCCAACTGGGCGCCCCGTCGATGTGCCACAGGAACATTGTTGCTGATAAGAGTAGACTCCGTAAACAATGAATCAAATAGCACTGGGATTCATCGACTCCCGGCCACCAAACAAAGCAGTTGATTGGAGATAACAGGGCAAAAACCGGTACATGCGGCATGGCACAAATGTGACTCTCCCGTATACTCACCATGTGGCAGGGGAATAGGAACCAATGCTGAAAGCGCGATATAGCTAGTTGACCGGAACTTCTGGAGCACATCAACTATCGTCTGTATTGGCCGGATCTATTGAGGGATGTTCCCGCCGTCAGAAGTTAGTGTGGCCGTTTCTCCTGAAAGACGTTGCTCTGCAGCATCCCTGTCTTCAGGATACCCAACGTCGATACGCCACCCGTTGAGACGAACAGCGTCGATTGTTCTTCCACTGTCCATCAGTAAATCAATAGCATCGCTGAGTTCGTACTCGCCGCGATCAGAGGGCTGGACGAGGCTACAAGCTTTGAATATTGCCGGCGAAAACGTATAAAAGCCGGTCATGACCAGATTAGACGGAGGGTTGTCCGGCTTCTCTACTACATCGGTTATTTCACCGTATTTATTGGTCACGCAAACGCCATATCTAGACGCTTCCTTTTCTGGAACTTCCTCTACCAGAAACGCACAGTCGACCCGTTGTTCCCGTTGACGTTGCACAACTGTGCTGAGGTTTCCTCGAAATACATTGTCTCCCAGCATCAACATGAAATCATCCTCAATTTCCGGTTCGGCCTGTAGCAAGGCGTGCGCTAGCCCAGCAGGTTCCTCCTGGTGGACGTACGTTATTGGGACACCATCGTACGAGTTACCGTAATAATCAATAATCTGCTTTTGACGGTATCCGACGGCGATAACAAACTCGTCTGCATCAAGTGAAACGAGCTCGTCAAGGCAGTGGGTTAGAAGCGGTTTTCCATCTACTTGAACTAACGCTTTCGGGAGGTCATCAGTCAATGGCTGAAGTCGTGTTCCCTTCCCGGCTGCGAGAACTACTGCTTTCATCACTCACACGCTTCTCCAGATGACACATTGTAATGCCGCTACTAATGCTACTCAGTTATCGGTGGATGAGCCACATATTCTTTCGGCTAGTAACGTTGTTCAGCTATCGGCGCAGATCTACAAGTGAATCTGAGTGAATAACAATGAACTCTTCTTCACCGAGCTGCGACTCATGCTCCGGTAAAAATATCAACTGTGAATCAGTCGATGATTTGACGACGGTGAGTTCCTCCATTTCGTAGCCCAGGTCAGATTCCCAGTCTGGGTCTGTTGCTACGTCTTCCCACTCCTCTGAGGTCATCATTCAGCCGCCACTCCATTCAACCATCTTGATCTTGACAAACTTAGCCACTTGTGTGTAAACCACGAATTCTGGCCCTGCCCTAATCCCAGATTAAGACAATGTTTAAACTTCCTCTCTGCTGCGCTGACATCGAGCATATCTCGGAAAGGAGTAATTACTGTATTAAAGATTGCGTCCCTATATCGCATATTTATATACCATTTGCAAAGCAGTTACTTACCAACTTTTCTTGCAATCTCGGACCTAACAAAGCCCCTGAAAACAGACTAATCTCTGATAGTAGGATAAAATTACCCTGCTATTCGATAGGACGCCACTGGACAATGACACTACTTTGCGACGTACCCGAGCCAATGAACGCTGAGCGCAGCAACGGGATTCACCATCGATCAGGGTGAAGAACATCTCCGAGTCCACCCAAATCAATACCACTGTTGTATCTGCGGATCCTAATCTGTAATTCTACACGTCTCGCCTAGCCGTGACCGTGGCTCCGAAGCTCCAAACCGACACTCTTTCTCAAATGGTGCTACCACGTATCTTAGTCCTACCCAACATCTGAATAATTTGGTTAGCTACCGCTGCTCTACGTCCGTCTGGAGTGGTAAGCTTCGCCATGCCGAAATAACACGACTATAACAATACCCCCCTGCGCGTAAGACAGTGATGGAGAGGGCAGTTACCCGACACCCACAACACCGGCCCAATCCTTACCACCCCCCTCAGGGACGCTCGTGCCCTGTATAGTCGCTGTCGACTCGGATCGCTCTCTCCATTTGCAGTGAGCCGGAGCGGCTTCGGTCACACCGTCCTTTCCGGCTCATTCTGGCCTTGACTTTTTAGCTATGACGAGTGGACTCTAATCTTTCCCAAGACTTCGCCGATTCTCTTGACCAACTGTTGAGATACTACCGAAAATTTCTCGAATTAGATGGAGCTATCAGAAAGCTACTGATGTCTGGTAGGCACAGTACAACTACACATCAGATGTAATGAACGTGAAACTGATATTATAATCTTATTCAGATCCCTGATGAGCACTCTCATAGCTAATTTTTGGGTGGTACCTATTGTAGTCGAGAACTTCAGAGCGCTTTATAATACAAACTCGCAAGCTCGACACAAGTATACTTCAGGACATGGATAACTGGCAAGTGCTAGAAGAAGCCGACTACCTCAAAATATGAACTCAATTACTAAACTATAACAGTTTCACGTAGCGGTGTATGCCGGAACATATCTCCGACAGCGAAATGGAACGGATTTCGGAATTCGCGAGCACTCCGATGTACAAGCGGTCGCCCGACCAGTTACTGCCGGACGGTGCGGCCGACGACGAAGAATAACACACCCTTGGGGGGTATTTTTCAGTTAGCATACGGTTCCACTCACGGCTCACCGATATCAAAGGACTTGTCGTTCTTCCCCCGTCGTCTGGAGACCGCGTGAGCAATAGAAAGCACGAGAAACGAACTCATGACGACTAATCCGATAACTAATGGACTAATCGCACCAAGCGGAGGCACACCGACGATTGCTGCTATGAGTAAAACGGCGTTCAACAGGGCCACGGCGCCATAGTACTGATACCATTTTGACTCGTCATCGCCATTACTGATGAATGGTTCAACTTCCGGAGCATCCTCTCGAAGAGCTATCTCACCCGTGTCAGCGTCATAAGTTATCAGTCCTGCCTCTTGAAGCTTCGGAGCATGGGTCTGATACAGCGAGACATACACCCGCTTTCGCGCCTGCGAGGAGAGTTCTTCGACGGTTGTATCGTTTTCCCACGCAGCCAACTCCTCAGCTAGATCGGTTAGCTGGACTGGCTCCAGCTGCTGGCGTAGATAGTAAAGTGTATATCGACGCCTGGAACTGCTGAGGATATCGAACATTTGGTCTCGTGAGAGCTCTGGTTCTTCCTCTACCATCGGTGCACTCATGACCTCGGTTGCTGCTTTGGTTGGTGGTCAGGCCGCGAGAGCGACATATATACACGAAACCCGGGGTACCGTTTTGTTACACCCCCGTTACCTTCTAATTCCTGAGTAAGAAATAGCTACTTGTATGACGTACTGGGCTCTTGTCCTTCCCTGATGGGCCACAGTCGGTATATAATCTCTGAGTTTGCGATGGGAAGTGTTCTTGGTGTTATACCAACAAATAACAGCAACTGAGAATAAATAAAAATTGATATACGGGTGAAACCGCAGTACGCTGAGTTATTATTTGATCTTGGACAAGTCGCTGTATCACACTACTACGCTCCGGATCTCCTTCTATTAGCATATCTGCAAAGATTAGTGCTACGCGGTCGAACCCTAACGCGAATAGGCGGGAACTACGTAGTATCCTATTAATAATATATTGTGGTTATGCGGTATGCCCCTGTCACTTGATTATTAGATCGCTGAGTAGTAATTCAGTGAGACCAGTCTAAAAGGTAGCCGCGGCTGCGATAGCAATCCCAGAAATAGTATGTCCCATTCTCTGTGAACAGTTGGCCTTTTTGCAACTCTACTGATAACGCACGAATGTCGCATAGCTGTTATCCACGCTGAAATACCTGGCTTACCTCAGCCATAGAGGATATATCGCCAACCGTCGAGGTAAGAGCCTGACACCCCAAGTCTACTCACAAAATTCGGGCATCCCCTCTGCGGCTACTGTATTGCCCTTCCAGATCGTCTCCCCAGCATACTCTTTTACCGGGGCTGGTTATTAACCACTCACTTAAGAACTAGTAGAGGATTGTCAGCCGGTTACGTGGGCGTGATCTCGATCGTCTCGCTGTCTCGAATGCGAACGGTGTATCCACTGTATGTGAAACTGATTTGAATGTCGTCGTTGGACTGCCCTGCGACAAGCGTGTCGAGAGCATCTGGGTCAATTTGATTATACAACGGCGGGAGTTTGGTTTCCGTTACTGATTCTTTCGCCGCTATAGCGGTAACAATTGCTTCGCTCGGTGATTCGTACTGGTTTGCCCAAAAGACAGTTTCTGTCTCATTCCATTCCAGACTCATTGTTCTTTGTATGAATCTACTCCCGTATCAGGATATACTCTATCAGACTAGCAAACTCAGACGACGGGCGCTATCTATCTAGATGCTGTGTCGTTCTCCCTTCGCCAAACAATTGCTCAAGTAGTTTTCGAACAGCTACCCGAAGGTGGTGGCTGAACGTCGGTTGTGATATATCGAGTGTATCAGCAATCTCCTGTCCGGTCTTGTCCCTGGGAGATTGGTAGAATCCGCTATAAAAGGCTGCGAGCAGCACCTCAAACTGCCGGGGGGTTAGCTGTGCTGTCAGTTCTGCGTAGAACGACTCACGGGTTTGGACACCACGTTCCCGTTTGTGACGACTGATGAGTTCGATGTCCGGACACGAACGCCGTAATTCAGCTATGAGTTGGCGAATATCGACGGTCTGTGGGACCTCAATCTGGATCTCCAGTGTCTTCCCGTCAGACTGGATTAACTGTGGGGCCCCTCCTTGTTCGGCGACTGTCAGTGCGAGTTGTGTACCTGATACTGTCGCTTCGAACAAACTCGTGTCCTCTGTGTCGGTTAAACACTCTAATCGCTCAATGCGAGGGAGGGTGTCCAAGCACGCCTGCAGGTCTTCTGTGGGGGCATCAGTGCTGAAAAACACGATACAGCTGTCATCTCCCTGTGGGACGATCCCCTCGAACGTGATTTCTGTATCGACGACCCCCGCGATCCGATGAAGGATATCGTCGGATTCGGTTGCTTCCAGTTGAAGCTCAACAGCTCGATCTGCCACGAGCCCCTGCTTCGTCTCAATGCTGTTAATGGCGTATCCAACCGTTTCACTCACCTCTTCGAGTACTGACTGTGTCGGCAGATCGAAAACGTTCGGCGATTTCGCGTACACAGTCAGGATTCCGTAGGAGAGCTGCTGATAGCTGAGTGGAATGCTGACGACTGACTGGAACCCCCGTTCCAATAGCCGCCGTTGCCATCCTTTCCCTCTGAGCCCGTCCGCGATGTTGTTGTTCAGTGTCTGCTCGTTCGTCCGGGCTGTCTGGACTGCTGGTGGAGGCGGTGTCTCATTTGAGGGCGTGCGGGATTCTTCCAGAAAGCCACGGTCGGTTCCCGCCCACGTCCGTGGCGTGACTCGGTCGGTATCGGATTCGTACTCACCGATCCAGGCAAACGAACAGATATCGGACGCGACCAACTGGTCACACACTGCCTGCTCTATTTCTGAGCGACTGTCTGCTCTGAGCACTCGCTCGTGAATCTTCTGACTCAGCTCTGTCAACCGATTCATCTGCTCGAGCTGCACCGTCTGCTGCTCTAGGTCGCGCTGCCTGTCCTCAAGTTCAGTCTCGTAGTTCAGCCTATCGAACGCTGTTCGAATTGTCGCCCCAAGGAGTTCGGTAATTCGACGGGTCTGAGTATCGAACTCGCCGCCGATTGTATCGCCCGCTCGAAGTACCCCATGGTCGCCCAGCGGGACAAACACGGCTTTTCGGTCAGTTGCCGTGTCCTCATCCGCTTCCGAGGCCGTGTTCTCGTCGAAAATTATAGTTTCCTCGGTAAAGAAGGCCGAACTCACGAAGCTATCACCGTCTGCTGGGATAGCTTGGTGTTCCTCAGTCTCCGTGGCCGAAAGCGGGCGAAAAGTGTTCGTCTCGCTGTCGAACGCGTACAGCACAACCTCAGGGAGACCGATGATATCGCGGGTCCGTGATACCACAATTTGGGCGGCTTCCTCCTCTGAAGTAACACCCAAGAGATCTGTTGCCGTTTCGTACAACTGTGTAAAGCCCATTTCAGCTCGCTGTGTCTGTAGTTCGTTTCCGATCCACTTGCTCAGCAGATCCACGAGCGTTACGTCCCAGTCTGAAAACCCGGTCCCGCTCGTCTCGGACCCGTAGAAACAGAGCGTCCCGTAGATACTCCCACCCACAGTGAGTGGCGTTCCGAGATACCGATCGACTTCGTCATCCCATATATGATCTCGGCCACTGTCACCGCATTCGGCATCAACATCAGTCATCACGACCGTTTCCCCGTTTGCGATAGCTTTCGCGCAGGGGGTTTCCGACAACGGAATCGTTCCGCCTGAAAAAATCGTTTCCTCAGGTGTCTGGAGCACTTCGAAATCGTATTCCACCCCGTTGACATGAGAAAGTGTCGCATACTCGGTTCCAAGCACGCTGCGGCCGACTTGCATGAGATCCGCTATCTGTTCTTGTAGCGCCCCATCCCGTGCTGTGAACACTTCTGTCATCGTCCGCAGGACTTCCTCCCGCATTTCGAGTTCGGCACGCGTTGCGGTTGAATGGAGCCCATCGGCGACAATCTCAGCAAGCTCTGTCAGCACTGTCTGCTCCGCCTCGTCAAACGCGAAGGGTGTGTCCGCGTATATCGAAATCACACTCTGTACTGATCCCGTGTACTGGATTGGGAGAACGATCATTGACCGGAACCCATACTCCGATGCGAGTTCCTGCCATGGTTGAACAGATGTTCCAGTCCGGATATCCGACGCTACCTGTTGTTCCCCGGTTTCGATTGCATGGCCAAATGGCCCGTCATCGAACACTGAGCGGCCATAGCGGGAGAGCATCGCTTCCACGTATTCGAGTGCGTCGCCACCGCCAGCGGTGGGAACGACATCGCCTGACTCGTTTTTCTCGCCGATCCAGGCAAACTGGTAGGCATCCGACCTGGTCAGAATGTCACAGACAGCCGCTTTGATCTCATCGGCTGTTGACGCCCTCAGTACCTGGCGATTTATTTCTCGGAACAGGGAATTAATCCGCGATAACCGTGCTGTTTCTCGCCGGAACCGGTATGATTCGACTGCGTTCTCGATCCTGTTTGTGAGTACTGCGTACTGTTCCGGCCCACCACCTTTGACGAAGTAGTCAGTGACGCCAGCCGAAACCGCTTCGCTGGCGAGCTTCTCGCTCCCTTGGCCCGTTAACAGGATGAACGGGAGATCTCCGTTCGACTGTCGCACTGTTTCTACGAATTCAATCCCGTCAGCTTCGGGCATCTCGTAGTCACTGACGATACAGTCGATCGACTCGGAATCGAAGTAGCTAAGCGCATCATCGACGCTTGCGGCCTCAATCACCTCGATCCGGTCATTTTCGTGTTCCAGCAGTTCCGCTGTCGTCTGCCGGAACTCTCCGTAGTCATCGACCAACAGCACCCTGATTTTCGAGGCTGCCGTTTCACTGTCCGTTGGCGCCGGTCCAGTCTCACCGGCCAACTTCCGCATACTACACTACTTATACGACAGTCCGTATAAACGTTTGACTTAGTTGCAACGCCGCCATTGTTCTGCCTCCGGTCATAACCGTTTTTCTCGAGGAAACCGGCCCCCTCTAAATCAGTAAGTAACTTCTATTTTTACTAGTATACGGATACTACGTCCTCCGAAGCACTAATTCTTTTTGACCATACTTATTGGAATATATTATATTATAATAATCCTATATTTTGAATGGCCTTCGTCCGTAGACTATTATACAGTTATCAACTGCCTTAAAAACCGCTCCTAAAGGAGCTGACTGACATCTGCATTTAGTTCAGGTACTATTGGGTGTATAATAGGGTGGCCGAAATACCAGATAATAGTGGTAATACATTTATTAGCACATGGATGATAGCAATTTCTATTTGCGACCAAATTTTTCCCACCCCTATTTCTCCATAGCTGAGACACACACTAAGGGTGTGCATTTTATCCCAGTCTGGGATCATGTCCACTGCGCGTACACCGGCCGTCAAAAACTATTACTGAGTAGACTGAGATAACTCAACAATGGTTGCTGACTCC
The DNA here is from genome assembly GCF_030848575.1 of Haloarcula sp. H-GB4. Classification (NCBI taxonomy): domain Archaea; kingdom Methanobacteriati; phylum Methanobacteriota; class Halobacteria; order Halobacteriales; family Haloarculaceae; genus Haloarcula; species Haloarcula sp. H-GB4. The sequence goes on from NZ_JAVDDX010000003.1 coordinate 181,918, forward strand.
AGTTGTAAAGTAGACGCGGTTATCGACAAGTACGGGTTGGCGTCGGCGGACCCCGTCTACGATTCCCTTGACGATGGCCTGCTCGCACGCTGGACGGGCGCTGATGACCGAACCGAAATGGGGTATCGGTCGTTGACAGCGTGGTTCAACAAACGACTACTTAAACAGGTGTATACTGAACACGGTCGCGAATCCCTTGATACCCGTATAGACAGTGACTACGAGACATTGCGTGGTGATGCTGACTTACAACGGGACGAACTCATCGAGCGGCTGCAGGCTACAGGTATTCCCGGTGCGTCGCTCCACGATGATATGGTCTCGTGGGGGACGATGCGAACGCATCTCAACGACTGTCTGGACGGTGAAAAAGAGCCACGGAAGGCGACAACTAACTGGGAGCGCGAAAGCGTGGCAACGGCCAAAACGGTTGTCGAACAGAAGGCCGAAACGGCACTGTCATCGCTCGCGAAGAAAGGCGATATCGACGGCGGTGACACAGCGGAGATCGAGGCCCAGATACAACTCGGATGCCCGGACTGTCCGACCCGTGTTCCGTTCGATGTCGCACTCGAGCGTGGGTACGTCTGTAAGCAACATCGGAGTGCGAATCTATCAGCACACAACACATGACGTGGAACATCGATATCGAACGAATCGCGGGTATACTTGACGGGTCGGCAACGATAGAGCAGGGAGTAAACGTCGTCCGCGGCTCAAACTGGCAGGGGAAATCGAGCTTTATCGAATCAATCAAAACGGCTCTTGGCACCTCGACAGAATTGACGGAAGGAGCAGAAAGCGGTACAGTACATCTGGAAACACCAACAGGCGCCTACGACGTGACGCTCACCCGTGAGAACGGCACCGTGGTCAGACATGGTGAGCCGTATCTTAATGACGAGTACGACGTGATTCGCGTTGAACTGTTCGCGTGTTTGGACGAGCGGAACGAAGTCCGTCGTGCCGTCCGGGCAGGAGAAAACCTTGAGGACGTGCTGTTGCGGCCGCTTGACTTCCAGAACATCGACGCACAGATCGAGACGTTACAGCGAGAGCGCGAACAGGTTGAAACTGAACTCACGCAGGCGCGTGAAGCGAAAAAGCGGATCCCCAGCGTGCAAGAGAAAGTGACACGGCTGGAAGACGAGATCGAAGACCTGCGGACCAAACGTGAGACAATCGACGGTGAGGCAGGAGGCGACGACAGTTCGGGGTCGGCCCGCCGCCAACTCAGCCAAGCACGGACCGAACAGAATCAGGCGCAAAACCGCGTCGAACGACTTAAGCAGAGCATCGAGCGGACGGAACAGCGTCTCTTGGAACGCCAAGACGCTCTCGATGCTCTCAAAATCCCGGAGTACGATGATGTTGAAGGCAAACTCTCTGAGGCCCGGGAGAGGCTCTCACAAATAGAACGAGATGCCGAGGTACTCCAGTCCATCTACTCCGCCACCGAGATGGTACTCAGTGAAGACCGGCTGGACCTGCTTACCGAGGTGGAGCGTGATATTGACGGGGACACCGTCGCCTGTTGGACGTGCGGCAGTGAGACGACACGAGCGGACCTGGATGACCAACTGGACGCACTCGGGAGCGAACTTACGGCGCTCCGCGCTCAGAAGGAGACCTACCGAGATACTGTCGAGGAACTGGAAACACAGCGCGAGGAGATTAGCCAGACTCGCCAGCGAAAAGCCGATCTAGAGGAAGACATCGCTGAGTTGAAGACGACGCTAGCCGACCGCAGACAGAGCCTCGACGCAGCCAGAGACAGGCTCGAACAGGCCCAGGCGGACGTGGAGCGGCTTTCCGACCACGTTGATGCGGCCGTGGCGGAACTTTCGGATGTCGAAAGTGAGATCAAGTACCGCGAGGCCGAACTCGAAGACACCGCCGACGAACTGGCGCAACTCGAAACGAGAGCGGCCCGCGTCGACACGCTCGAAACCGATCTTGAATCCCTTCGTGACGACCTCGCGGAACTCCGGGGCCGGAAAGACCGGCTCAAGCGTGAGGCACGGGAAGCATTCGACACGGCGATGCAGGACATTCTTTCCCGATTCGGGACTGGGTTCGAAACGGCTCGACTCACCGCTGACTTCGATATTGTGGTCGCTCGCGACGGCCAGGAAGCGAGCTTAGATGCCCTTAGCGAGGGGGAGCTCGAACTCATCGGCTTTGTGGCAGCGCTGGCCGGCCGCCAGTCGTTCGATGTTGGCGACGCTGTCCCGCTCTTGCTCGTTGACGGCCTTGGCGGCCTTGACGACGACAATCTCCACACGCTTATTGAGTATCTACAACAAGGAACGGAGTATCTGGTATTCACTGCGTACCCGGAATACACTGCGTTTGACGGACGCGATATCGACCCGACCCAGTGGACTGTTGCGAACGAGAAACAGGCCTCGGCCGACTAACACTCCCTCAAGTCGGAGTGTCCGCACCACCGATGCCGATGGCTTGCTTGACTGCATACCTCTGTTGTCCAAGAATGGAACACATTCTCTAAGAGTATTTTCAATTTTAGGATAATTATACAAAAATACTATTAGTAGTAGGGCTGTTCTACAATCAGATGGCGACCATTCGGGTAAAAGATTGGACGAAAAATAAATTGCGGAAAATACGAAACGCGGAGTCACACTCGTCATACGATTCGGTCATCAAAACACTGCTCAAAGACCGCAAACTCGCGAAGTACACCGACGACGCCTCCAGTACAGCGACAAGCGAGCTCGGACAGCCACAGGACGCCGACATCGACAAGGCGTTCGACGATTTGACTGTGCTGGCGGAACTAACTGGGAGCCACGACGATGTGTTGTTCCTGTGGTGTCCGAACTGTGGGAACGAACTCGTCCATCTCACGGTCGAGCAACCGCTTGGCCTCTCCGTGTTTGAGATGGAGTGTCAGCGATGTCTTACCCATCTCGACAGCCACGCCATCGTCGCTATTGAACTGCGGTATCCCATCGAACAGAAGATGATCGAGGGACAGCTTCAGGCGGACCTGAAATCCTGCCTGATAGACTATTGGGACCGGACACTTGAGACGGCAGCTGATGATACGCTCGAAATAGAGACTTCTGCCGACCGTCTCGTGTGGCAGTTCGACCAGTACCACAAGCAGTTCGCTTGGGACTGGCCGACTGACGTTCCGGCTGTCAGCGTTGTCCCCGGCGTCACGTATCGTAACACCGTGACTGACGAGCGAATCGAAGCCGTCGAAGCTGTCACCGAGAATCGGAATGCGATTGATTCGTACAAAATCAGACGTAGCACTGTAGACGGCGATGTCATCTTGGATAAGATAGACAGTAGTACGATTGTCGATTGGATTGTCAACCGTGAACTGGTTGTCACTGAGCGGTCCGTGGAAACGACCAAACCAGCAACATAAGCGACCCTGATGCCTCGTGCTTTAGTTCATTGCTGGTGCATGTGGCGTCCTTCGCAGAACGTGGTCTACTGGATGCCGGGTTGAGTGGCTGGGTACATTTTCGCCTCGAAGTGCCCCTTCTACCTCCGTGATAAATCTAACGAGTGTACAATATTCTGAGTATTGTGGTGTGATCTGTCGGTTATGGGCCGTAGATTCTTTTGGTTTGATTTATAGAGTCGCCTATAATGTGAGATGGCTCGAGATAATATATAAGGTGTATTGAGGCTACTGAAGACACCCATGACGTTTGTCGACAACAGTTATACGACATCAGTGACCTACTTTCCAGTATGATTAGGCTGGTTGGATGCACGCGCTTCGCTAGTTGCATCTCCGAGCATGTCCAGAGTTGCAAGCGAGGGAGTGACCTGTGAGCAAAGCGACCCACCCTCACACGCTCAAACTCCCGCGTGAGGAACACGGATTGGCGACCTCAAAGGCAGCGACCAGACGGATACAGGGTATCCTTCCGGTGTTTCTGGAGAACAAGATCATGGAGGCGGAGGCCAATGGACTGGTCGTGCCGCTTGACGGCAGCATCGAATCGACAGTTGCGGCGGCGCTAGCCGTCGACGGTATTGGGGCCGACTACGTGACCGGACTGGTGATGCCGGTACAGCTAAGCGATGAAGGGCCTGCCCGGACGGCTGAAACCGTCGCGTCGCTGCTGGATATCGACTTTCACCGGCTCAACCTGCAGCCGGTACTGACGGCGTTCCAGCGGGTCGTCGGTGAAACAGGCGAGCCGACCGACGACCTCGTGGCGATGCAAAACGCCGGCGAACGCTTCCGGATGGCGTGTAAGTACTACGTCGCAAACACCAGAAACGAACTCGTTGTCGGGACAGTCTCCCGGACTGACCGGCTGCTGGGTTCCGTTGCGAAACACGGCGAGAACGGCGTTGACCTGTCGCTATTTGGCGACCTCTATCGAACTGAGATCGAGGTCCTTGCTGATGCGCTTGCGGTTCCATCGGACCTACTCGACCAGTCCTCACGTCCAATGGAGCACACTGGTGCAACTGATGCGGCGGAGCTGGGCATCGACCAGCAGGACCTCGACAGCATCCTCCACTTCGCGATTGATAGGGGCTGTTCCGCGTCGACAGTGGCCGACAAAGTCGGTGTTGGCGAATCTGTCGTTGAGCGAACGATTCAGTGGTGTGCCAGCACGCGGCACAAGCGACACACGCCACCAAAGCCCTCGATGGATAACTGACGTCCGTCCGTGGCGTATTTGGCCACCTAGGGTGACAAACCTCTCGAAATAGGGACGGCCAACAGTATGAGCCAAACGGTGGTCTTTCTGTGAGCAAAGCAGTTAACAGCTATACTCCGCGATTCTCACATCCATGCAGGCCGATCCCAAGGAGATAATCGACATCGGCGACAGGCTACTGTCGGAGTACCCTGAACTGTTTACTGAGCAGTACGAGACAAACACTCGTCTCGTTCAGCGACTTGCCAGCGTGGATTCGTTTCGGACCCAGACTCGCCTCACCAGATATATCACCCGTGAAAAACGGACACGGAACGGCTCGCAAAGCTGAAGCCATTGCGAAGCACACGCGCCACACGGAGTGCCACACGTCTGTGGCCGGATTGTCTGCACTCGGCGGCCATCCCGATATGAGGACCTTCTTTATGTAGAGACCGTCTTGCAGGACGTATGCTACTCACTGGGACTGTCGTTGCGGATTCTGAGACCGTCCTGCAGGACGGGGCGGTTGTCGTCTCCGGGGACCGTATCGAGGCCGTGGGTTCCCGGGCCGAACTCGAATCGCAGTACGCCGACCACGAACACCAGTCATACGACGTGCTGCTACCGGGACTTGTCGGCGGTCATATCCACTCCGTGCAGAGTCTTGGCCGCGGCATCGCCGACGATACGGAACTACTCGATTGGCTGTTCGACTACATTCTACCGATGGAAGCCTCTCTAACGGCCGAGGAGATGGAAGTCGCGGCGAAACTGGGCTATCTGGAAATGATCGAAAGCGGGACGACGACCTGCATCGACCACCTGTCGGTTGCTCACGCGGACCGCGCTTTTGAAGCGGCGGGTGAGATGGGCATCCGCGGCGTGCTCGGGAAAGTGCTGATGGACCAGCGCTCGCCGGACGGCCTGCTGGAGGACACACAGGCCGCATTGGACGAGTCTGAACGCCTCATTCAGCAATACCACGGTGCCTACAACGACCGGATTCGGTACGCCGTCACACCCCGTTTTGCCGTCTCGTGTAGTGAGGCCTGCCTCCGCGGGGTGCGCGAGCTCGTGGACAAATACGACGGTGTCCGCATCCACACCCACGCTAGTGAGAACCAGAGCGAAATCGAGACGGTGAAAGAAGACACTGGGATGCGCAACATCCACTGGCTCGACGAGGTAGGTCTCACCGGCGAGGACGTCGTTCTTGCGCACTGCGTCTGGACCGATGAGAGCGAGCGCGAAGTCCTCGCAGAGACAGGGACTCACGTCACACACTGCCCGTCCTCGAATATGAAACTTGCCAGCGGTATCGCACCGATCTGGGACTACCGCGACCGTGGTATCAACGTCGCAATCGGCAACGACGGACCGCCCTGTAACAACACGCTTGACGCCTTTACCGAGATGCGACAGGCGAGCCTCTTACAGAAGGTCGACCAGCTAGACCCGACGGTGACGCCGGCAGCCGAAATCTTCGAGATGGCGACGCGAAACGGTGCGAAAGCCGCTGGCTTCGAGGAACTCGGTGCGATCCGGGAGGGATGGCGCGCTGACATTGTCGGCCTCGATACGGACCTCACGCGGGCGACGCCACTGCACGACGTGCTTTCCCATCTGGTGTTTGCGGCCCACGGAGACGATGTCCGCTTCACGATGGTCGACGGGAACGTCCTCATGGAACAGGGTGAGGTAACCACTATCGACGCCGACGCCGTCCGCTCTCAGGCCTCGACGATGGGTCTTGAGATGGACCTCGAAGACGCGCGCAAGTCCGCACAGGAACAGAAGCCCTGAGAAGTCTGTTATCTCCCGTCTGACCGTCAGCCGAGCCGCGTCCGCAACTGAGAGCCGAGCCAGTCACTCGTGACGACCAGCGCAAACACGGCAAGGATGGCGGTCGAGAGTTTCCCGTACTGCAACCGCTGAATGGTGATGACGAGATAGTATCCGACGCCGCCCGCCCCCACGAACCCGAGGATGGCGGCCGACCGGATGGTACACTCCCAGCGGTACAGCGTGTACGAGGCGATTGTGGGTGTCACCTGGGGGACCATCCCGTGACAGACCGCCTGCAGGCGTGTCGCGCCACTTCCGGCAACTGCCTCGGTCGTCATCGGATCTGTGTCTTCGAGGAAATCGGCGTACAGTTTTCCCAAGACACCGGCGTTATGAACCGCAAGCGCGAGTACACCCGCAAACGGGCCGAGGCCGATAGCGGTAACGAACAGGAACCCCCAGACGATGCCGGGGACAGAGCGCAGAAAGCTGAGCACGGTTCGGCTGGCGTGATAGAGACCGCGTCCGACGGCGATACGGCCGGCTGAAGCGTTTCTGTATAGCGGGCCACGATGGGTGACAGTGGCGGCACTGGTCAGACCGAGTGGGACGGCGAGCGCGACGGCAAGCGTGGTTCCGACGACGCTGATAGCCAGGGTTTCGACGATAGCCCACAGCAGACCGTCCCGAAGGCTTCGTCCCAGCAGGTATTCACGGCCAGTCTCCGGTGGCACGCCCTCGGCAACGAACGCGGCCATCTGCTCACGAGCTCCGGTGGCGAACAGGGCCATCGGATCCACTTCGGCAATCCACGCCGCGGTCGCCAGGATGACACAGCCGCTGAGGAGTGTCGTGAGCTGGCGCTTCGACAGTCCGGAAGCAGCGTGCTGGGCGGCATCTGGACCGCTATATTTCTCAGACATACCGTGGAACCGGGGCGTCGCTCTCTTTCTCCGTTCGCGTCCGCTCGGCGTCGGTATCCGGTGTGGATGTGCCCGCTGCAAAGAGGGCATCCAGTTGGTCGTCGGTCACTGCCGATGCAGGCGTATCGAACCTGACTCGGCCGTCAGCCATGCCGACGATTCTGTCGAAGTGCTTCAGTGCTAGATCGACTTCGTGGAGGACGGTGACCAGCAGTTCTCCATCGAGGACAGCGTTGAGCACGTCGATAACGTTCCGACGGGAGCTGGGGTCGAGGTTCGCTGTCGGCTCGTCGGCCAACACGACCTCAGCATCCTGCATGAGGGCCCGTGCGAAGGCGACCCGCTGGCGTTCACCGGCACTCAACGACTTCACGGGGACATCGGCCCGGTCGACCAGCCCGACGGCATCGAGCCGTTCGAGGGCTGGCTCGGGATGCTTGGGCAGCAGTGGCTCGATGAAGCCACGGAGCCAGGACAGGGCTCCGAGGCGCCCAGTGAGGACGTTCGACAGTGCTGTCCGCCGGTCCACGAGCGTCTCCCCCTGATACGCAAGCGTCGCGGTCGAACCCGTACTGCTGCTCCCGTCGAAGCGCACTGTTCCAACATCAGGCTGCAACGCGCCGGCTGCCAGCCTGAGAAGCGTGGTCTTGCCGGCACCCGACGGACCGATGACGGCGACCCGTTCACCAGCATCCAGTTTGAGCGAGACATCTTGTACCGCAACTTTCCCGCCGAATCGCTTGGTGACACTGTCGAAAACAAGTCCTTGTCCTGATTGTTTCCCCTCTGGCCGCGCTGTGTGCTTGTTCCTCACCCGTCGCCTCCCTGTTCGATGCCAGCCATCTCGACAGCCGTTTCCAGCGAGGCGAACACGTCGTGGCTCACCCCGACGTACTGGTCGACGGCCTGCTGGTCGAGAATGTCCGTTCGCCCTTTCGAATCGAGAGTCGTGAACGCCCTCTGCACAGCGTCCGCTGTCGTTGCCTCCAGCGACGGGGCGACGGCCCACGGGTAGTCAGGGAAACCGGGGGTCCGCCAGAGCTCTTGCACCCCTTCAACAGCGTCCTCTGCGCGTAGTCTGTCGTAGATGCGGGCGTTCAGCGCCCCGACGACACCGCTCGTCCGGCCGACTGTTGCTGCCGTTGCGTCGTGGGCACCGACGTGTGTGACCTGTGCGAACGCGTCGGTGTGTAGGCTGTACTCCGTCTGAAGGTGGTACGTCGGCATCACGGTCCCGCTGGTCGAGAGTGGGTCGCCGAACACCAGTTCGATCTCGCTTGCGGTTTCGACTACATCTGCCATCTCTGTCAGGTCACTGTCTGACGGGGCGATGAACGCAGAGTGCCACTCCGTCTGTCCGTTCCGTGACCCGACGGCGACTGGCTTTGCGCCTGCTCGATGATGCGCCAGAATGTACGACACACCGCCGTAATAGGCGATGTCGACCTGCCCCGCAACCATCGCCTGTACCATACCGGCATAGTCAGCCGCTGTGCGTAGCTCGGTCTCGACGTCGAGTTCGGTCGCCAGATACGTCGCGAGTTCGGTGTTCTGTTCGATGGCGGTATCCGGGTCCACGTCGGGCACGACACCGACCGTCAGCGTCGCCGTCGCTGTCCTTCCGAGACAGCCCGACAGCGAGAGCGCTGCCGCTGTACCCAGGAATTCACGCCTCGTAGGTCGCATTACGCTGTGATGCGAGTCGCCGGGCTTGAAAGTTGTGTGCGCCACATCCCGGCTGTGTGGCCCACGACAGCAGTGCGCGTCTGTCGGCCTCAGTCGTTCGTTGCGATGGCTTCGATTTCGACTCCCACGCCCTTTGGCAGGTTTGCGACCTCGACTGCGCTCCGGGCCGGCGGCTCTTCGTCGAAAAAGCCGGCATACGTGTCGTTCATCGACTCGAAATCGTCGATGTCGTCCAGATAGACGGTCACCTTCAATACGTCACTCATCTCCAGCCCCTCGGCTGCCAGCACCGCTTCGACGTTCGATAGCGCCTGTTCCGCCTGCGTCGCTATCGGCTCGTCGTCTAGCAGGTCGCCGTCGGGCGTCATCGGAATCTGGCCCGCGGTGAACACGAGCGAGCCGTTTGTCGTCGCCTGGCTGTACGCGCCAACCGCATCGGGTGCATCGGCCGTGCTGATGGTCCGTTTCATCAGCCGAGTGTTCCACCATCAGTGTCTTAAATTTACAGGCTGTCGCGGCGCTCGGTGAACTCGGCGAGATCAGTATCGGTATCGATATCCCAGTGGACGCCGGGGTCCGAAACCTCGATGAACGCTGTCCGCTCGGTGGTATCGATGAGATCTCGACCGCCGCGGTCGCCGGAGACAGTGGCGAGCCCATCGAAATGGCAGTTGTCGAAAAGCACCGGATTACCCCGTCTCCCCTCGTGCTCGGGAACAACAACGGTTGCCGTTCCTGTACGGTACGCTTCAAGAAGCTCCTCGATGGTTTCGACGCGTACGAACGGCATATCGCCCAGCAAGAACAGGACGGCGTCCCAGCCGGCCGAACGGGCGAACTCGACACCGTGTCGAACTGACGTACTCTGGCCGGTCGCGTACTCGTCGTTATGCTGAACCGAGAGCGAGAGACCATCCAGCGCTGCAGCGACGGCCACTTTTTCATGGCCGAGGACGGCGACAGCGTCCGACAGCGATGACTTGCAGGCGGTTTCGGCCACCTGTCGGACGACTGCTTTCCCATCGATAGTCGCCAGCAGTTTGTTACCCGACTCGTATCGAGAACCCTGCCCAGCAGCGAGGATGACACCGCCGACTCTGGTCCGATGTTGACCGCTCATAATACCCCTCGTCTCGCAACACTACCGGCTGTGCCCCCGCAGTCAGTCATCGCTGCTCCTCCTCTTGCACATCCGCTGTTGAGACCACCTCACAGACATCCGACGCAAACGATGTGATGACGCCCCGAGAACACCGCTCTGTCTGTGAAAGCGCGTGGGTGAGCACATCCGTAGCGATACGCCGCTGTGGTTCGGTATCCGCCTTGTTGACTAGCGGTATCACAGACGCCTCGGCCGGCGCGTTTCGGAGGCCACCCTCCGGATGCGTGAGCACTATCCCGACAGCCGCCGCAGTAATCGTGTCGCCCACACGGAGGCCAGTGATATCAGCGACCCGCTCCGGTCGATGGACCACGTCCGTCGTCAGCGCTTCACCGACGGCGGCGACCGAGGCGACCGGGACGACGTGGGTCGCTGTACTCGGGACGACTGGCTCCCCGTCGCCAGGCGCTTTGAACTCCCGCTTGCGTGCCCCGTCAGCCTTGACGAGGAGCCAGTCGAACAGTCCGGCATCGGATAGCTGCTCCACCACACTCGCCTCGAACCCACGGACCTTCCGGTCGACTCGTGCTGGGTTGGGAACCCTCTCACGAGCAACGGCAACTGGCGGGTCGTGGGCTTCGAGATTGGCGCGCCAATCGTTCGGACCCGTGAGCGTCAGCGGCAGGTCAGGCGGCGGTGGCATCGCCGTCGTCGTCGTGTAACCCACGTCGTACCCCCTGTCGGTCCCTTCGACAGTCAACTGTCCCATCGCAGTTTTCTTCCCACCGGCCCCGACGAAGGCGACAGCGGCGCTGGAACCCAGGCCCAGCGCAGCAGCCAGATCCATACGCTCGCTCCGCGCAAGACACACAAATAGCTTACCGGCGCAACCACGTGTGGCGGCGGTAGCGTTTTTGTGATCTAATGGCACACGTACCGGTATGGCCCGCGTAGACGTTCGTGGTGAAATCTGTCCCCGGCCGGCACTCATTGTCCGGCGGGCGCTTGCAGACCTCGATACCGGCGAGACGCTCGTCGTGCGAGGCGATTACCCGCCGGCCGAAGAGAACCTCCGGCGGATGTGTACGACTCACGGTATCGACGTGACAACCGCGGAGACCGCTGGCGAGTCCGACGAGTTCGAACTCGAACTTCGGGTGACCGAGATGGCGTCGCTATCGGAGGCCTGAGTGTGGGACCCGACGCGGTGACTGACGGTGATGACGAGACAACGCGCCTGACGGAGTACACGGAACTCCACGGCTGCTCTTGCAAAGTCGGCCAGAGCGACCTCGATTCGCTGCTCGCCGATGCCGGCCTCACCGGTGAGAGCGACGCGTTGCTGTTCGGCATCGGTGAGGATGCCGCTGCGCGGAAACTCACTGACGACTTCGCGCTGGTTTCGACGGTGGATTTTTTCACACCTATTGTCGACGGCCCGTACGACTTCGGCCGTATCGCCGCCTGCAACGCCGCCAGCGATGCCTTCGCCACGGGTGCGGTGGAGAACGTCGACTGCCTGGTCGTTCTCGGCCTCCCGCGAGAACTAACCGAGAGCGCAGCGCCGATTCTCGCCGGCATGGCCGACGCGCTGGACGCGATGGACGGCGTCATCGCCGGCGGCCACACCATCATGAGTCCGTGGCCCTTCGCTGGCGGCGCCATCTCAGCGACGGCGCGTCCCGACGCTCTCCTCACATCACAGGGAGCCAGTCCTGGCGACCGGCTCTACCTGACCAAACCGCTCGGGACTCAGCCAGCTATGGGGGCGACCCGCGTGACCGACGACCAGTTCGTCGAGACGGTCACCGACGCCACTGAGCGCCCGCTCGACCAAATCGAGTCGGAGGCCATCGCGTGGATGACGACACCGAACCGGGACGCGGCGCTCGCGTGCCGCGAACACGCGACAGCCGCCACCGATATTACCGGCTTCGGCCTCGCCGGCCAGAGCCGCGTGGTGGCCGCCCGCTCCAATGTCGGTATCGAACTGACGCACCTCCCGGTCATCGCGGGAACGCCCGCCCTCTCGACGCTTTTCGGATACGGACTGACTGAGGGTGAGAGCGCAGAGACCAGCGGGGGACTGTTCGTCTCCGTCCCGCCGGCTTCGGCTGACGCCGTCGAATCGGCATTCGACAACGCCGGCGTATTCTATCGGGTTGTCGGCCGTGTTACGGCTGGACGCGGTGTCACGATTGACGACCCGGCCATCGAAGAAGTTCGTCGCTAACGTCGATTAGGTGCCTTCTACCGCAACCGGAGCACTGCCTCTAGCACGCCACCGCCGAGACACAACGCTTTGTCGGAGACTTTCGTTGGGTCGACAGACTCGCCGCGAGGGTCGACATCGCCGAGTTTGGTGCTCTCACTGACGCCGAGGCCGCCGTGAACTAAGCCGCGAACCAGTCCATCTATCTCGGTTTCGACCGGCCTATCACCGACAGTGCCGACTACGTCGCCGGCTGTGACACTATCGCCGATGGCGACCGCCGGGGTCCACTCGCCATCGGTCGGGGCGCGAAGCACCCGCTCGTGGGTGTAGCCGCGCCGCTCGCCGGGCTCGCCGTCGTACTCGCTCGCTGCCCCCTCGTAGAACACGCGGCCAAGTTCGTGCCCGCGGTCTGTCTCGACGACCGCGTCCACGTCCTCGCCGGCCTCGAAACCGGGCCCCATCCCGACCACCACGTCGGCGTCTTCCCGGCGCGTATCGGTGTCGAACGCCCCTTTCGCCATGATCGCATCAATGAGGACTGCGGCGTCGAGGTCGTCAGCGACAGTCGCCTCGGGGTCGACGAGTACCGGCACGACATCGTCGGCGAGCAGTTCGAGTGCCTCGTCGATGTCCGCTGCTGCACGGCCAGTGACTCCTTCGACTTCCACCTCGTCTTCGTACAGCGCCGCGCCGAAGGCGACCGCCCGCCGGACGACTGTCGGTTGTTCGACTTCGGTGACGATAACCGGAAAGCCGGCCTGCTGAAGCCGATAGACGACGCCGCTCCCGAGGTCGCCGCCACCGCGGACGACGACGAGGTCGTCGAGATTCAGGCGCGTCGCCCGCTCACCGGTGGCGTCATGGCGGTCCATGGTGACCTCGGCGAGAATCGAGAGCGCCACGGCGGCCGGCCCACTCCCGCCGAGGTCGAGCCCCACCGGTGTCTGGACCCGGCTGAGGTCCCGACGGACGTACCCAGACTCGGCGAGCGAATCGAGCACGTGGTCGGCCTTTGTCTCGCTTGCGACGAGGCCAACGTAGCCAGCCTCGCCGTCCAGCGCTGCGGCGACGGCAGCCTGATCGAACGTCCCGCTCCGCGTCGCGACGGCCACGGCTGTCTCTGTCCCCATCGGCAGGTCACTGAGCGCCTCACCGTAGTCGCCGTGAATCACGTCCGTATCGTCGGGGAACTGCGCCGGGTCGGCGTACGCCTCGCGGTCGTCGACCACGGTGACGGCATAGCCCAGCCGCTCGGCCAATGGGGCCAGCTCGGCGCTTATATGGCCGCCGCCGGCGATGTAGAGCCGTGCTTGCCCGCGAACGCGGTCGATGAACACGTCCATCTCGCCGCCACAGACCATGCCCGTGTTGCCGCCTCGTTCGAGTTCGTACGTCTGGACGCCAGGCTCGTCGGCTCCCGAAAGCACTGACCTGGCGTCCTGTACAGCGAGGTGCTCGACCGTGCCGCCGCCGATGGTCCCGTACTCGTCGTCGGCGGTGACGATCATCTTGTCCCCCACGTCCCGCGGCGCGCTGCCGTCCTTCCGGACGATAGTCAGGAGCGCCGCCGGCTCTCCCCGGGCAGCCAGTTCGTCGAGTCGTTCGAACAGGCTCATACGAAGCTCTTGACCTCCCGTTCGACGAGGCGATCAACGACGGCGTCGTAGGATATCCGGTCGATATCCGGCGGTAGCGAGACGCCACGCACGGCCACGTCTCTCGCGACTGCTGAGATGGGTGTGTCGATATCCGGAGTGAGGTAGACGCCGTCCTGAATCAGGACGACATGTGCTTCAGGGTCCCCGGCGGCGGTACGCAGTCCGATTTCTGCCATCGGTTTATCGATGAGATATAGCATTGTCAGAAGTCCAGTGTCTGGTCGGCGTCGCGAATACGGGCGGTGACACGGTCGTCCGACCAGACGGCCACATCGTCGGCGATTTCGGTCTCGTCAACGCCGCGCTCGGCCATTGCCGCCCCGTCCGCGACCATCTGTCCGTCCTGTTCCACAAGGTCGGCGACGTGCCCGCTCATGTTGAGCGCCTCGCGGTCGACGGCGTCCCGAGCTCCGTACACGCCGTCTTGGGTGAATATGACGGTCACGTCGTGCATATCGAAGCCGGCCGCGACGCCGCGGGCGGCGCGCAGTCCTTCTGGGATGTGGACTCGGCCGCACGGGGCGCGAGTGAGCAGTACCACGACATCTCGCTTCATAACGAAACCACCCGATCGGCCTCGCCGATGATGTCCGCGAGGTCCGGAAGCAGCCCGACCTCGACGCCCTCAGGGTAGTCGGCTGGCGCGTCGATTCCCCGTGCATCGACACAGAGCCCACAGCAGATGACTTCCGCCCCGTCTGCGATGAGTTCCTGGAACTTCTCGGTCGGCATTTCGTCGTACAGCCCGCTGTCCGAACAGCCGGGCAGGGTCTGGTCCGCAACGGGGACGAGCGCGCCGTCGAGGTAGTGGAAGTAGCTCACCTCGTGGCCCTGATCCAGCGCCGCCCGCCCCAGCTCGTAGGCGGTGCGCCACCGCTCGCTGTCGAAGGGACCCCCTGTCAGCAGAAAGCCGATGTACGCCATACTTTCGAGATTTTCACGAACAGCTCTTAATAGTTTGCTCGACACAACGGAAAAACACTCCGTGTGTGATATTAACCGGGACAAAACTGCCCGAAACTAACCAATCAATCGTCAGCAGACTGCCCGTCCAGTGCCGCCTTCAGGTCCGCCGCGGTGAACGGCAACTCGGTCAGCCGAACGCCGACGGCGTCGCGGATGGCATTCGAGAGCGCCGGCGGGACGCCGTTCGTTGGGAGTTCCGCGATAGACTTCGCGCCGAATGGACCCGTGGGTTCGTGTGTTTCGACGAGAATCGTCTCCATTTCGGGGTGGTCCGTCGTCCGCGGCATCCCGTACTGGCGAAAGCCCAGCACCTCCGGGTTCCCGTCCTCATCGAAGGTCAGGTCGCCGCTCGTGGCGTATTCGAGGCTCATGTGTTCGCCGCCCTCTATCTGGCCTTCGACCAGCGCGGGATTAATAGCGACGCCGCAGTCTGCCGCAAAGACCAGCCTGTTGAGTTCGTACTCGCCGGTCTCCGTATCGACAGTCACGTCGACGAACTGCGCGCCGTAGGGCGGTGGGCTCTCGTCGGTTGAGTGGTTGCCGTCCCCGAGAATGTGTTCGCGCTCGTCGTCGCCGTAGGTCGCTTCGTAGCCGATGTCCTCCAGCGATACGCGGTTCCCGGTCCGCTCGCTGTACACGCCGCCGTCGCCGGTGTCGAGCACATCCGGCGGCTCGCCGAGCAGTTTCGATCCCCACTCCAGCAACCGCTCTTTGGCGTCCTCGGCGGCATTCTTTACTGCGCGGCCGCTGATGTACGTCGTCGAGGAGGCGTACGCCCCGTAGTCGAACGGCGTCAGGTCGGTGTCGGCGGCGATGACGACAACATCGTCCGGCGTACAACCGAGCACCTCGGCGGCAATCTGGGAGAACATCGTGTCCGCGCCGGTCCCAGTGTCGACGCCGCCGACCTGCAGGTGGAAGCTCCCGTCTTCGTTCATCTGTATCTGTGCCGCGCCGAGTTCCTTGCCCGCGACGCCGCTCCCCTGGGCGATGAGCGCCATTCCGACCCCGCGCTTGCGATGGTCTTCGTCGGGTTGTTCGATGCCGTCGTAGTCGATGGCTTCCTTCCCGCGTTGGACACATTCGCGGATGCCACACGAGCGAATCTCCCGGGTGAACCGGTCACCGTCTTTCAGAATCGCGACGCTCCGGTCGAGGTCGCCCTCCCGGACCGCGTTCTGCAGGCGAAACTCGATCGGGTCGAAGCCGAGGCGGCGGGCTACCTCATCCATGTGCGATTCAACGGCGAAATGCCCCTGTGGCGCGCCGTAGCCCCGCATGGCCGCCCCCATCGGGAGATTCGTATGGACCACATCCCCGGAAAATCTGACGTTCGGGACCCGTGGATAGAGGGGAAGCGGCTTCGTTCCAACGTTGTTCGCGACGGTCATGCCGTGGGTGCCGTAGGCCCCCGAGTTCGACAGCGTGTAGAGGTCCATCGCCTCGATGTCGCCGACGTCTGTCACTACGGTCCGCATCTGCATCTGCATCGGGTGCCGAAAGCGAAGCGCGGTGAACTCCTCCTGGCGGCTCATCTCCAGTTTGACCGGCCGCTCGGCCGCCAGATGCAGTGCGAACGTTATCGGCTCGATTGCCATCTCCTGTTTCGACCCGAACCCGGCACCGATGCGGGGCTTCTTCACCCGCACATCGCGAATAGGCACGTCGAACAGGTGCGCTATCTGGCGACGGGTGTGAAAGGGAACCTGTGTCGCCGTAATAAACACGTGCCGATTGTCCTCGTCGGTGTAGGCGATAGTCGCGTGCGGCTCCGGGACGCAGTGGGACTGGTATGGCGTTTCCCACTCCGTCTCGATGACGTGTCGCTCCTCGTCGTCGCTCGCCTGTTCGAACGCGCCCTCTACGTCACCGAGTTCGCCCTCGAAACCAGATTCGAGATTTTTACTGTAATCAGCCCCCGACTGTTTGTTTTCTACGTCATCAGCCTCGAACAGTTGCGGGGCGCCCTCGTTGAGGGCTTCTTCTGGGTCGAAGACGGCATCCAGCTCTCGGTACTCGACTTCGATTTTCCGTGCAGCGCGGTCGGCTGTCTCCGCGTCGTCAGCCGCCACGGCGGCGACCGGGTCGCCGACGAAACGGACGTGTTCGCGCAACACTTTCAGATCCCACGGGCTCGGCTCGGGGTAGGACTGGCCCGAACTGGAGTACAGTTTGTCCGGAACCACGTCATCGAACGGTGTGATGACGGCGTTGACGCCGTCCATCGTCTCGGCGGCGCTTGTGTCGACCGATTCGACGTAGCCGTGGGCGATGTCGCTGCGAACCACCTTTCCGTGGGCGAGGTCCGGAAACCGGTCGCGGTAGTCCGCCGTGTAGCGGGCTTGCCCGGTGACGATTTTCCGTGCGTCGTCTTTCTCTTCGTCCACGGTGATGGCGTCGCGCTCGGCTTCGGGCTTCCGGTCAGGTTCGCGTGCCGCGCCCGTCGCTGACTCTCTGTCGGCTTCGGCTGGGTCCGATCCATTCCTCTCTGTCCCCTCTGGTTGCTTGCTCGTCTCCCGTACCCGGTCGGAATCGCTCACTGATCGCCCTCCATGCAATTGCAGTTCTTGAATGAACACTCGGTCACAGCGGCGGCCCCGCCGTCGTTATCGACTGCTTGTCCACCGTCGGCGGCGACCGCTGTCCCGCTGTCCATCCGCTCAGCGGCGTCTAGCACCGCTTCGACAATTTTCTTGTAGCCAGTACACCGACAGAGATTGTCCGACAGCGCTTCCCGGACCTCTTGTTCGGTCGGGTCCGGGTTCTCCGCAAGTAGCGCCATCGAGCGCATAATCATCCCCGGAATACAAAACCCACACTGCAGCGCAGTATTGTCGACGAATGCCTGTTGCACCGGATGCAGGTCGTCCTGTTCGCCCAGACCCTCGATCGTCTCGACCGATGCGTCCCGTACTTTCGTCACCGGTTCGACGCAGGACTTCACTGGCTCGCCGTCGACGTGCACCGTACAGAAGCCGCACGCGCCAGTGTCGCATCCCCGCTTCGCCCCAGTGTACCCGTTCCGTCGAAGGATATCGAGAAGCGAATCGGACTTCGATGCTTCGACCGTCCGTTCCACATCGTTAATTTCCAGTTCGATTTCCATATGGCTCATCAGCTCGCTGGCTATGTCAGGTACATGACGAACAGAACGGTAAATAGCTATCGCGGATTTGTGATATGGCACGCCGACACACCGGCACTGTAGCCGTGACTGTCCACGCACTCCGATTCAGATTTCACGCTCGTCCAGTTTTGACCTGATTTTCTCGGCGGTGATGGGCATCTCTCGGACTCGGACGCCGACAGCGTCCCGGACGGCGTTTGACAGCGCCGGCGGGACTGTGTTAGTCGGAACTTCGGCGACCGATTTCGCGCCGAACGGACCGGTTGGTTCGTGGGTCTCGACCAGAATCGACTCGATGGGTGGCGTCTCGGTCGCCGACGGTAGTCCGTACTCGTCGAAGTCAGCTATCTCTGCCCGTCCCTCGTCATCGAGCGTGATCCCCTCACTGACGGCCATCTCGTAGCTCATGTGGTTCGCACCCTCGATCTGGCCCTCGGCCATGCCGGGGTTGATCGCGACGCCGCAGTCGACCGCGACGACCAGTTTGTGGACCTCAAACTCGCCGGTGGTCTCGTCAACTGTCACGTCGGCGAACTGGGCAGCAAAGGGCGGGGGACTCTCTTCGGTGCAGTGGGTCCCCTTCCCCAGGATGTGTTCGCGTTCGTCGTCGCCGTAGGCGGCCTCATAGCCGATATCTTCGAGTGTGACCGAATCGCCGCTCGCTTCGCTGTACACCGTTCCGTCGCCAGTTTCCAGATCACCGACCGGCTCCTCAAGCAGTTTCGATCCCCAGTCGAGAATCCTTTCTTTCGCGTCCTCTGCGGCCTTCTTGACCGCCATGCCGCTGATATACGTCGTCGAGGAGGCGTACGCCCCATAGTCGAAGGGCGTTACATCCGTATCGGAGGATTTGACGATTATGTCGTCCTCGTCACAGCCCAGTACTTCGGCGGCGATCTGGAGGAACGCTGTGTCAGCGCCTGTCCCAATGTCGACGCCGCCGACCTGCAGGTGGAAGCTTCCGTCCTCGTTCATCATTATTTGGGCGGCCCCGAGTTCGTCACCGGCGACGCCGGTCCCCTGTGCGGACAGCGCCATTCCGATGCCGCGGTGCAAGTGGTCTTCGTCGGGCTGTTCGAGGTCGTCGTAGCCGATAGCGTCTTTCCCACGCTCGATACACTCGTTGAGGCCACATGAGCGGATACGGCGGTTCGCTCCCTCTCCACCCATCATCCCCGCGATCTCGTCGAGGTCGCCCACCTCCATGTGGTGCCGCCGCCGGAATTCGATTGGGTCGAGATCGAGGTCGCGGGCGACCTCGTCGAGATGCCCTTCTAGCGCGAGCGTGCCCTGTGGTGCGCCGTAGCCACGCATTGCACCGGTCTGTGGCGTGTTCGTATGGACGATATCGGCCTCGAAGCGAGCGTTTGGTACCTTCGAGTACAGCGGCATCGGCTTGCTGCCGACGTTGCCCGCGACGGTCATGCCGTGGCTGCCGTACGCGCCGGTGTTCGACAGGGCGTAGATGTCGATGGCCTTGATGTCGCCGTCGTCGGTCACGGCCGTCTTCGCTTTGACCTTCATCGGGTGGCGCGAGCGCATCGCGTAGAACTCCTCCTCGCGGCTGGCTTCGTATAGGACCGGGCGGTCAGTAGCGAGCGATAGTGCGAGCGGAATCGGCTCGACGACCATTGCCTGTTTCCCGCCGAAACCGCCGCCAACGCGCGGCTTGGTCACCCGGATGTCGCGAATGGGAATATCGAACAGGTGGGCGAGCTGTCTCCGGGTGTGGTTTGGCACCTGCGTACTGGTGATGAGGACGTGGCGGTCGTCCTCGTTCGTGTAGGCCAGCGACGTGTGTTTCTCGACGTTGGCGTGGGATTGCCGAATCGTCTCCCATTCAGTCTCGTGCACGTGGGTGTCGCCGTCGAGTGCTGCATCCACATCGCCGAGTTCGCCCCCGATGTGGGCCATCCGGTTGCGGTCGTAGTCGTTGCCGACGATCTCGTTCTCGACCTCGCTGCCCTTGAACAACTGCGGCGCGTCTTCGTCGAAGGCGTCCTCCGGATCGGTGACGTAGTCGTAATCCTCGTACGACACCTCGATAGCCTCGACGGCGGCGGTCGCGGTCGCCCGGTCTTCGGCTGCGACGGCGGCAATCGGGTCGCCAATGTAGCGGACGTGCTCGTTCAGCACGTGCATGTCCCACGGGCTCGGTTCGGGATAGGACTGCCCGGCGCTGGTGTATTTTGCGTCCGGCACTGCGTCGGACTCGGGTGTCAGGACCGCGTCGACGCCGTCCATCGCCTCGGCCGCGCTCGTGTCGATGTCGGTCACGCGGCCGTGTGGGATGTCGCTCCGGACGACTGCCGCGTACGCGAGGTCGGGATACCGTTTCTCGTAGTCGGCGGTGTACTTCGCTTGCCCGGTGACGAGCTTTCTGTCGTCGTACTTCTCCGTCCGGTGGGAGACGCTGTCGCGCTCGTCGGGGGCCTTGTCGTTGTTCTCAGGCTCGTCCCATTCGAGCGGGTGCTCTTCGAACCGTTCGTCTTCGACAGTCTCTGACTGTGAGGCCGTTCCGCCGTCGGCCTTGGCTGTCTCGTCGTCGTTACTCATCGCAGTCACCTCCACAGCAACTGGTCGACTCGTCTCCATGCTGTGCCACAGTGACCGGGTGGCCGCCGTCTGCGGCGACAGACTGCTCCCCCTGCATTCGTTCTGCTGCATCCAGAACAGCTTCGACAGGCTTCTGATAGCCGGTGCAGCGACAGACGTTGTCGTCCAGTGCCTCCCGGACTTCCTGCTCGGTTGGGTCGGGATTGGAATCCAGCAGTGCCACCGCCTGGATTACCATTCCCGGGATACAGAACCCGCACTGGACGGCAAAGTTGTCGACGAACGCCTGTTGCACCGGGTGCAGGTCTGCCTGTGTCCCGAGCGCCGCAACGGTCTGTATCTCACTCCCGTCGGCGTCTGTCGCCTCCATCCCGCAGGCCATCCGTACTTCGCCGTCGACGAATATCTTCGATGCACCGCAGGTTCCGCCGTCGCAGCCACATTTTACGTCGATGTAGCCGTGCTGTCTCAAAACCGTCGCCAGGTCATCTCCTGACCCGGCTTCGACTATCGTCCGCTCGCCGTTGATTGTGAGTTCAATATCCACAGAGTACCCTCCAGTTTTCGGCATGCATACGAACACACGCCTGTTAGTGAACAGGTGTGCGACACCATCTCATATATGTATGGTTCACAGGTGTTGATCGCCTGTTGCCAGACGAAGTTACGGGCATGGGCCACCACAAGACAACTGGATGACACAGGTGCGACAGACGAGGTTGTTACTGTGTGACGTGTGCCATATGTGTGGTGTTCACTCGCTGAAAACTGAACAGTTCACTCGGCGGCCTTCGCCTGCACCGCGTTCAGCAGTACCTCAGTCCCGGTGACGATGTCATCCCATTCGGTGAATTCGCTCTCGCGATGGCTGATCCCGTCGACGCTCGGGACGAAAATCATGCTCGTCGGGGCTATCTTGTTGAGGTAGTTCGCATCGTGGCCCGCGCCGCTGACCAGTCGCGTGTACTCACAGCGGACCGTCTCGGCGGCCTCGACGACTGTGTCAATGCAGCCCTGATCGAACGGGTCCGCGTCGACCCGCATTATCTCCTCTATCTCGTATTCAAGGCCTTCGCGCTCGGCCGCGTGGGCAACCTCTTCCCTGATCTGTTCGACGGCCGCGTCGACCACGGCGTCGTCGTACGAGCGGAAATCGAGCGTGAATTCCACCGTCTCGGGGATGACGTTGATGGCGTTTGGCCACACGTCGACACTGCCGACCGTGCCGACGAGATCCGTTCCTTCGGTCGTTGTGATCCGCCGGACAGCGCGGGTTACGTCCGCCGTCGCTACGAACGCATCGTGGCGCATATCCATCGGCGTCGGTCCGGCATGGTTGGCCTGACCCTCGAAGGTAACGTTCAGCCAGGAAAAGCCGAACACGCCTTCGACGGCAGCGACGGGGATGTCCTGCTGTTCGAGAAACGGCCCCTGCTCGACGTGCATCTCGAAGTAGCAGTGGATATCGTCCGCTTCACAGGGCGTTTCGCCTTTGTAGCCGATGCGTTCGAGTTCGGCGCCGAATCGCCTGCCCTCCTTGTCCTCGCGCTCGTATGCGTAGTCGAGGTCGAAGATATCACAGTAGACACCGCTGCCGAGCATATCCGGCTGAAAACGGACGCCCTCCTCGTTGCTCCAGGCGACGACCTCCAGCGGCCGTTCGGTCGTCACGCTGGCGTCGTTGAACGCCTCGATGACTTCCAGTCCACCGAGGACGCCGATAACGCCGTCGTACCGCCCGCCGCTGTACTGGCTGTCGATGTGTGAGCCGAACAGGACCGGCGCGGCGTCGTTGTCAGCTCCGTCTCGCCGACCGAAGATGTTGCCCATCGTATCGATACGGACCTCCAGCCCGGCCTCGCGGAACCACTCAACCAGTGTGTCCCGGGCTGCCTTGTTCTCGTCGGACAGGCTCGGCCTATTCACGCCGCCCCGTTCTGTCGCGCCGATCTTGTTGAACGTATCGAAGCGCCGTCTGAACCGCTCGCTATCGAGACTGACGGATGGCATTGGGTAGCTGTTCCGCGGTGTCGTCTTGAAGATTGTGTCGGGGTGGCACCACACAGATCGACAGACACGGTGTGGCACGCGCTCGCCCCCTGTCACACACGGTTGAGACCACCGAAAGAGCCAAACGACCGTTCCGCGAGTCAGCAGACATGACCGAGCTGAGTGCCGCGTCTATCGCGTTCAGAGACGCGCGGGTGCTGGACGGGAGCGGTCGCTCTCCGTTCACTGCGAGCGTGCGTGTCGCCGACGGTCGAATCGATGCCATCAGCGAGGCCCCGCTAGACGCCGACCGCGTTATCGATCTCGACGGGTCGTATCTCGCGCCGGGGTTCATCGATATGCACGCGCATTCGGAGCTTCGACTGTTCGAGAACCCCGGTGCCAGGGAGAAACTGACGCAGGGGATCACGACGGAGGTCCTCGGTCAGGACGGGGTCAGCGTCGCTCCGGTACCGCCGAACCTCACCGACGAGTGGGCGGAACGGGTCAAATCACTTGACGGCACGCTCGGCGAAACGTGGCCTTGGCACACCGTTTCCGGCTATCTTGAGGCGCTTGAATCCGCTGAACCCGCTGTCAACTGTGCGTACTACGCCCCACACGGCAACATCAGGTCGATGCTGGCCGGATTCGAGGACCGCCCACTCAGCGGTGAACACGTCGTCGCTGCCGGGCCAGTCACCGGTCAACGGCTGGACAGACCAACGTCCGACCACGACATAGCGCCCGGTGAACTCGACGCGATCCGACAGGAACTCGAAGTAGCGCTGGAAGAAGGCGCGTTCGGTATGTCAAAGGGAATGATATATCCGCCGAGTTCGTACGCTCGCGACGACGAACTGGTGGCGCTTGCGGACACCCTCGCCAAGCGCGACTCGTTCATGATCTCTCACGTCTGGAACGAGACGGACCGCGTGGTCGAGTCCATAGACCGGTATCTCGATATATGCCGACGCGGCGGCTGTCACGCCCACGTTTCACATCTCAAGGTCGGCGGCCAACAGAACTGGGGGGACTCCGAGGCTGTGCTCGACCTGTTCGACGACGCTGTCGACCGGGGCCAGCGGGTCACCTTCGATCAGTATCCCTATACAGCCGGTTCGACGATGCTTACAGCACTGTTGCCGCCGTGGGCACGGCAGGGCGACTCAGAGGACATCCGTCACCGCCTCAACTCCGCGGCTGTTCGCGACCGCATTGCCGCTGATATCTCCCAGCCGGGTGACTGGGAGAACCTCGCGTACGCCGCCGGGTCGTGGGATAATATTCTTATCACGCGGACGGGAAGCAGCCGCTACCAAGGTGATACCATCGCGGACATGGCCGCCGAGATGGACCGTGAGCCGGTCGACGCGATGTGTGAACTACTCGTCGCGGAGAATCTGGACGTGACGATGGCTGATTTCGTGATGGCCGAAGAAGACATCGAGCGGTTCCTCGCTGACGACCGCGGCACGTTCTGCACGGACGGTATCTTCGGCGGGAAGCCCCATCCCCGAGCTATCGGGGCGTTCAGCCGCATCCTCGAACGGTACGTCCGAGAGCGGAACGTACTCTCGCCGGAACTGCTGGCGTACAAGGCCGCAGGCAACCCGGCCGATATCCTCGGCCTCAGGGACCGCGGCTACATCCGCGAGGGCTACATTGCGGACCTCGTGGCCTTTGACCTCGACTCGGTGTCGGCGAACGCGACCTACGAGAACCCGTTCCAGTTCTCCGACGGGATGGAGTACGTCCTCGTCGGCGGCGAAATAGCTGTTCGGGTCGGCGAACTGACCGGCGAGCGAAACGGCGACGTGCTCCGCTCCTACGAGGAATGGGGTGGTGCGACCCGTCCCGACCTCGACCGCACTGCCGACGACTGATTGACCGGGCTGCCTACTCTGACCGACTGTCCGGCGACGTGCCCATCCGCCCGCTCGCTACCGGCAGGACGGTACCGACGGAACCGAAATCGTGGAACCGGGTTCCCTTACTCCGGCACTTCGCCCTCGACGGCGTCGACGAAACTGTTCATGTTCTGGAAAAGGAACTCGTCGCTCTCGCCCTCGAACGGCGAGTCGGCCCAGACATCGAGTTCGCCGTTGACGATTTCTTCTTCCGTTTCGGCGACGGTGTCTTTGACCTCTTGCGGGACCTCTGGTCCCCACTCGTCGAGCGTGGGAAGGTTCGTCTCCATGCCGCCCCAGAAGGCATCGGATTCCCAGGTCCCGTCCCGAACCGCCGAAATGGTCGGGTCGTACACCTCTTCCCAGTTCCACACCGGCGAGATGAGGTAGTTGTCGCCGCCGAATTCGCCCATCGGCGCGTTGTAGCCGGAGGCCCATACGTCTGCCTCGTTTGCGGCTCTGACCGGAGCGGGGGAGTCCTGCTCCTGTGAGATGACGTCACATCCCTCATCGATAAGCGAGTTGGCCGCCTGCTTTGAGGTCTGTGGGTCGAACCACGCGTTGACCCACCGGATTTTGAACGTCGCGTCCGGATTCACAGACCGCGCGCCGAGCGCCATTGCGTTGATGGAGCGAATGACTTCGGGGATCGGGAACGCGGCGACGTAGCCGATGGTGTTGTTCTCGGTCACCATCCCGGCCGCCTGCCCGGCCAGATATCGGGGCTGGTAGATCCGGCCCATGTATCGTCCCATGTTCTCCCGGGTGCGATAGCCGGTCGCGTGTTCGAAGTACGTGTCGGGGTACTGTTCCGCAATGTTGAACATCGGGTCCTGGTAGCCAAACGTCGTTCCAAAGACGATGTCGGCGTCACCCTGTGCGTACTGCTCGAAAACACGCTCCGAGTCTTCTGGCGCGACAGCCTCCGTATACTCGGTTTCCAGCCAGTCGTACTTTTCGTCGACCGCCTTTCGCCCCTCGTCATGGGCGTGGGACCACCCGAGGTCGCCAACCTCTGAGATGTACACCCAGGCAGCGGTGACGGAGTCCGACCCGGAGCCCCCATCGTCACTGGTCGTCGTGCCGTCAGCCGTGTTTGTGTCGTCGCTCCCGCCACTACAGCCGGCTAGTGCGGTTATTCCTGTCGCCCCAAGCGCACCCAGCATCTCCCGCCGCGATATCGTTCGGTTGGTATTCACCATTACTGAACTGGGTAGAGGTAGCGGAAACTCCTACTTAAGCGATACCATTCTCGACCTTGCAGCGAAGGAATACATTGGAACAAAATTGGTCGTAATTTCCATTAATACTGCAATAATCCTACGAACGTTGTTGCAACCGTCGGACAGTCACAGTGATATTCAGGTGTGGTACTGTCGGTGGAGACGGGTAGCGGGGTCAGCTCGGGACCTCGCCCTCGACGGCGTCGACGTAGCTACTCATTTCTTGGAAGAGGAATTCGTCGCTCTCGCCCTCGAACGCCGAACCGGCCCAGACCTCCAGCTCTCCGTCGAGTATTGCTGACTGCGACTCCGAAACGGCGTCTTTCGCCTCCTGTGGTACGCCTGGCCCCCAGTCGTCCAGACTACAGATGCCCGACTCGATGCCCTCCCAGTACGCGTCGGATTCCCAGCTGCCGTCCCTGACAGACTCGATGGTCGGACCGTAGAACTCCTCCCAGTGCCAGATCGGGGACGTGAGATAGTTCTCGCCGGCGATGTCGCCCATCGGGGCGTCGTAGCCGGTCGCCCAGACACCTGCATCGGAAGCTGCACGGAGTGCAGCGGGAGAGTCTTGATGCTGGGCCATCACGTCGACGTCCTCGTCCAGTAGGGCGTTCGCCGCCTCGCTCTCGGTCGGCGGGTCAAACCAGGAGTTCGTCCATCTGACCTTCAGTGTCGCACTGTCGTTAACCGACGCGGCCCCGAGCGCGTCGGCGTTGATGCCACGGATGACCTCTGGAATCGGGAACGCCGCCACGTATCCCAGCGTGTCGGTCTCCGTTACAGTCCCGGCCGCTTGCCCGGCGAGATACCGGGGCTGATAGATTCGGCCCATGTACCGCCCCATGTTCTCCATCGTCAGGTAGCCCGTATTGTGCTCGAAGTACGTATTGGGGTACTGCTCCGCCACGGACGCCATCGGGTCCTGATACTCGAACGTACAGCCGAAGATGATATCGGCGTCTCCCTGCGCGTACTGTTCGAACACCCGCTCGGAATCAGCGGGGGCGACAGCCTCGGTGTACTCGGTCTCTAACCAGTCGAACTCTTCTGCGACCGCCTTCCGCCCTTCGTTGTGGGCCCAGGACCAGCCGAGGTCGCCAACCTCTGAATTATACACCCACGCGGCGGTGAGCGAATCCATGCCGTTACTGCTGGTCGCAGTCCCCTCAGCAGCCCCGTCTCCGGCGGTATCGGTGGCTACCTCGCCATCGCCCCCGTCACCACCACTGCTACAACCAGCCAGCCCGGCTATCCCCGCCGCCCCAAGTGCTGTCAGTAGCTCCCGTCTCGATTTGGTATGTTTGTTGTCAACCATTAACGAACCGAATAGCCATTTCGGAAACAATAACTTAAATCGTTCCGTTCACGCAGCTTTCTCTACCCTATTATCAAAATATGTGCCACAAAAATAGCCCCATCGAACTCTAACTGGAGACAATATGTAGTATACGTTCATATGACTGGGTATCTCGACAGACTGCGTGAGCGTCGACAACGAACACTGGCACACAACAACTAACACTTGGCAAATGTTCGGCATTTCCCGCTCTGGACGGCGAATATGGCTACCTTTGGAAACAATTATGCCACTACATTGTTGATACCCGCTCAAGATCAGAGAGCATGTCCGAACACACCACGCTCAGGATGGAGGGGATTCTGAAGGAGTTCCCTGGGGTCGTCGCCAACGACCACGTCAACCTCTCCGTCGAGCGCGGGGAAATCCACGGTCTCCTCGGCGAAAACGGCGCGGGAAAGAGTACGCTGATGAAGATTCTGTACGGGCTCTACTCGCAGGACGACGGTGATATCTATCTCGACGGCAAGCGACTCGATCTTGGGTCGCCACAGGACGCCATCGACGCTGGGATTGGGATGGTCCACCAGCACTTCATGCTGATTCCACGCCTGACCGTCGCCGAGAACGTCGTGCTCGGCGAACGTGAACCGGCCACGGCGTTCCGCAGCGATGTGGAAGACAGCTGGCTCCCGGCAGCGATCCGGAACAATAGCCTCGTCCAGTCGCTTGCTGGACAGTTTTCATTGGGCCTTGATGTGCCCGAACAACGGATTCAGGAACTAGCGGATCAGTACGGATTCGACATCGACGTGAGCGCGAAGATATGGGAGCTTGATGTCGGCCAGCAACAGCGCGTCGAGATCCTCAAGGCGCTGTACCGGGATGTCGACCTCCTGATTCTCGATGAACCCACAGCAGTTCTCACGCCGACCGAGGCGGAGCGGCTCTTCGACTCGCTCGAACGGCTGACCGATGAGGGGCTCTCGATAATCTTCATTACGCACAAGCTCACTGAGGTCGACGCCATCGTCGACCGGGTAACGGTGCTTCGGGAGGGTGAAAACGTCGGTACCGCTGAGGTGTCGTCAGTCTCCCGGGCGGACCTCGCGGAGATGATGGTTGGCCGCGAAGTCCTGTTTGAAATAGACAGGGACGCAGTCGACCTAGGCGACCCAGTTTTGCGCGCACGCGGGGTCAAGGCCACCGATAATCGAGACATCGAAGCCCTCTCCGGTGTCGACCTGACGGTTCGACAGGGTGAAATCGTTGGCATTGCGGGGGTAAGCGGCAACGGACAGAAGGAACTCGCGGAGGTCATGGCCGGCATTCGGGACGTGACGGCCGGCGAGCTCGTCGTCAACGGTGAGGACATTACCGGCGCGAAACCGAAGACGTTCGTTGATAGCGGCGTCTCGTTCGTCCCCGAGGACCGACTCCAGTACGGCTGTGCCGAGGACCTCTCGGTGATGCACAACGCCACGATGAAAGACTTCAGGGATAGCCGGTTCGGCGACCGGCCGTTTCTGGACTACGGAGAACTCCGTGACTACGCCGAAACACTGGTTGAGGAGTTCGACGTTCGCGGCGTCAGCGACGTAACCGACACACAGGCCGGCGACCTCTCTGGAGGGAACCTCCAGAAACTCATTCTGGCGCGGGAGATCTACCGCGACCCGGACCTGCTCATCGCGAACCAACCGACTCGCGGTGTCGACGTCGGGGCAATCGAGTTCATCAGGGAGACGCTGCTCGAACAGCGCAAGGCGGGAACCGGCATAATCCTGCTCTCAGAGGACCTCGACGAGATATTCGACCTGAGCGACAGAATTCTTGTCGTGTACGAGGGCGAGTTCGTTTACGAGACGACACCGGCCGAGGCCGACCGGGAACGGATCGGTCTGGAGATGACTGGTGGCGGCGACGACGAAGGCCAGATGGAAACAGCGCCACCCCCATCCGGAGTCACACAGGAGAGTGAGAGCTGATGAACGTCGCAGTAACCGTCGACGCACGCGAAGATATTCCGGCCTGGCTGGCCTACGGGACGCCTGTATTCACCGTGCTGGCTGCACTGGCGGTGAGCGCCATCGCGCTGGTCGTTCTCAACGTGGATCCCGTCGCGGCGTACACGACAATGTTCGTCGACACGCTCGTGACCGAATTCGGTCTCAGTGAGACGCTGACAAAGGCAGTTCCGTTGATTCTTACGGGCCTGGCGGTGTATCTCCCGTTGAAAGCGGGCCTGTTCAATATCGGTGCCGAGGGACAACTCGTCGCCGGTGCGCTTGCAGGGACGTGGATCGGGCTGAACGTCTCGCTCACGGGGCTCGCACTGATTCCGCTGATGTTCGTCGCCGCAGCCGTAGCCGGCGGCATCTGGGCTGGCATCCCGGCGTACCTGCGTGCGAAGTGGGACGTCAACGAGATCATCACGTCGCTACTGCTGACGTTCGTCGCGCTTGAAATCCAGAGCTACCTGCTCCGGGGACCGATGCAGGGCGGGACCGGGAACTTCCCGCAGTCGGACCGGTTCTCCGAGGCCGCGACGATTCCGGAACTGTTCGGCGGCGTCCACGCCGGTCTGCTCGCCGCCGTCTGCATGGTCGTAGTGACATATGTTCTGATGACGAGAACCCGGCTCGGGTTCGAAATCACGTTCGTCGGCTCGAACGACGAGGCCGCCCAGCAGGCCGGGATGAGCAAGTTCTACGTGTACCTCTTCGTGTTTGTCGTCGGGGGCGCGTTCGCGGCCATGGGCGGCATCAGCGAAATCGCCGGTGCGCAAGGTCGATACCGTGCCGGGTTCGAACCCGGATACGGCTTCACGGCCATTCCGGTTGCGCTGCTTGGTCGCAACAGCGCGTTCAAAGTGATGCTCGCTGGCCTGTTTTTCGCCGTGCTGTTCGTCGGCGGGTCGAGTATGGAAGTGGCGTTCGGTGTGCCTGCGGCGCTGGTCGAGATCATTCAAGCGCTGGTCATTCTCTTCCTGATCACGGCGGAGTTCTTCAAGAGCTACCGTGTCGGTATCGACCTCAAACGCGGGCCAGCGGAGACGCCAGCTCAGCCACAGCGAGGTGACGACTGATGGTGAGCTTCATCGCCGGTCTGCTGGATGCGACCGTTCAAGCGGCGACCGTGCTACTCCTCGCTGGGATGGGCGAACTCATCAGTGAGCGGGCGGGCGTCCTCAACCTCGGCGTCGAGGGCATGATGCTCGTCGGCGCACTCGGGGGATTCATCACGACCGTCCTCACGGGGAGCCACTGGCTTGGATTCGCCGTCGGCATCCTCCTCGGAATGGTGCTGGCGCTGGTCCACGCGTTCCTCTGTATCTCGCTGAAGTCGAATCAGGTCATCAGCGGCGTCATGCTGACGCTGCTTGGGACCGGGCTGACGACGTTCTTTGGCTCCGGCTGGGTCGAAGAGTCGATCAGCGGCTTCCCGCAGATCACGTTCCCGCTTATCGGACAGTACCTCGTCGGTATCCCGGTCATCGGCGAGGCCCTCTTCCGGAGCACGGCAACGGACTACCTCGCGCTTGGTCTACTGGTCGTGGTCTGGTACTTCCTGCACCACTCGAACCTCGGGCTAGAGATGATAGCCGTTGGTGAGGACCCAGAGATGGCGGACACGATGGGCGTGTCCGTGTTCAGGCTGCGGTATCTCGCGGTGCTCATCGGTGGCGGGTTCGCCGGCGCGGCCGGCGCTCACCTCTCACTGGCCTTCTCGCAGCTCTGGGTCCCTGGCATGACCGCGGGCCGGGGTTGGATCGCCGTCGCGCTGGTCATCTTCGCGCAGTGGCGACCCCGTCGGATGCTCGTGGGAGCGTACCTGTTCGGGCTACTTGACGCGCTCCGCATTCGCTCCCAGTCGATTTCGTTGACACTGGGTCCCGATGCTCCCCTCGCGGGTGTCATCAATCCTGTCGTCGAGTTCCTCATGACGCCACAGATCATGGGGACGTACCCGTATCTGGCGACGATTATCGTGCTGGCCTACGCCGTCATCCGGACCAAGAGCGACCAGCTCGCGGTCCCCTCGGCGCTGTTGCAGTCCTACAGCCGCGAGACGGACTGAGCGGTCGGCGAGCGGGTCAATACTGGCGGCCACACCTCCCACAGACCGTGTGTGTGGCCAAATCTATTTATCGGTATTCGGAGAATCCAGTATGTCTCATGAGCGCCAATCAGGTCTTCGAGAGAGGCGACCGCGTCGGTATCTACTTGCAGGACAAACACTCGCTAGAAGAGAACGTGGACCTTGTGCAGTACGCGGAGGAGCAAGGCATCGACGAGATCTGGCAGGCCGAATCACGACTCGCACGCGACGCCGTCTCCCCGCTCGGCGCGTACGCCGCAGTCACCGATGACATCAAACTCGGCACCGGCGTCATCAACAACTGGACGCGCAACGCAGCGTTGATAGCGCAGTCGATGAGCACGCTGGAGGAACTCGCCGGCCCGGACCGCATCATGTGCGGCATCGGCGCGTGGTGGGACCCGCTGGCAGAGAAAGTCGGTATCGACCGTAGCGGCGCACTGCGGGCGATGCGTGAGTGCGTCGAAGTAACTCAGGATCTGCTGGACATGGAGAACGTCACCTACGACGGTGAGTTCGTCCAGATGCGGGACGTAGAACTGGACGTGGTCCACGGCGACGACGGACCGCGAACTGTTCCCGTCTACGTCGGTGGGACCGGGTTCAAGATGCTGGAACTCACCGGCCACTTCGCCGACGGCGCACTGCTGAACTACCTCGTCAGCCCGGAGTACAACGAGAAAGCCCTTGATGCACTGGAGACCGGGGCGGAGCGCGGTGGTCGCTCGCTTGACGACATCGACCGACCACAACTGGTCGTCTGTTCGATGGACCACGACGAGGAGCAGGCTCTGGACAACGCCCGCGAACTCATCACACAGTACCTCGGGCAACAGCCCCACATCATGAAGGCCAGCGGCGTCAGTCAGGACCTCATTGACGAGGTGGGCGATACCATCGGCGGGTGGCCGGCCGACAAGGACGACATCAAGGAGGGGATGCACCTCATTCCGGACGACGTGGTTCACAAACTCACTGCTAGCGGCACGCCGGAACAGTGCCGAGAGAAAGTTAGGGAATACGCCGAGACGGGCTGTCAGTGTCCGATCCTCTATCCGCTGGGTGACGATCGGCGGCTGATGATCGACGAGTTCGCGGACGGCTATCTGTAGTTCGTCGGCTCGACTCTCAATCGTCGTCGACCGGCGGCGCGCCCGCTCCCGTCTCGACAGGATCGGGTTCCAGTCCTGCGGTGTACTCGGTCGGCCCCGTCCCGACACTCCCGCCGGGGAACACAATATTGAGAATGAGGGCGGCCATCCCCCCGGTGACAAGTGCGGACCCGAACAGCGTCTGTACCTCAGACGGGAAGTTCTGGAGGATTTCGGGGCGGAACGCGACACCGAGGCCGAGCGCCATCGACATCGCGAGGATGGTCGAATTGCGGTGGTCTAACTCGACGTTTTGCGTGATGAGGCGTGCGCCCGAGGAGAATATCATCGCGAACAGGATGAGCGCGCCGCCGCCCAGCACGGCATCAGGCATCGCCGAGACGACTGCCCCAACTTTCGGGACAAACCCGAGTGCAAGCAGCACGACGCCCCCGATGCCGGCGACGTACCGGCTGGCGACGCCGGTGAAGTTCACGAGCCCGACGTTCTGCGAGAACGACGTGTTCGGGAGCGCGTTGAACACTGCACCGAAAACGCTCATCACGCCATCGGCGACGAGGCCACCACGGATTTCCTCCCGCGTGGCGTTCCGACCGGTTGCGGATACCGTCCCAGAGATGTCCCCGATAGTTTCCATGCCGGTAATGATGTAGAGGAAGGCTACGGTGACGATGGCGCTCGGCTCGAACGCGAGGCCGTATTTGAGCGGAACGGGAACCGTCACCCAGCCGGCAGCGGCGACCGCCGAGAGGTCAACCACGCCCAGTGCGAGCGCGGCGAGGTAGCCGACGATGATGCCCACGAACACGCTGATGACGCGGAGAAAGCCCTCGAAGAACTGGTTCAGCCCGACAGTGACGACTAGAACGAGCCCGGCGAGGCCGAGGTTGACGAAGGAGCCGTATCCCTCCGCTGACGGACCGGCCGAGGCCCCCGCAGCGTAGTTCATTCCCGTGGGGATGAGCGTTAGTCCGATGAGCATCACGACGATGCCGGTGACAAGCGGGGGGAAGAACCGCCGGAACCGGTCGAACGAGACACCCATGATGATCTCGACCGGCGCAGCAAGCAGTGATGCGCCGAACACGGCGGCGATACCGAACTGATTGCCGATGCCGATAAGCGGCCCGAGAAACGCGAAACTGGTCCCCATGACGACCGGGAGCCTCGCGCCGACGGGGCCGACCGGGTACGCTTGGACCATGGTCGCGACACCGGCGACGATGAGTGCCATCTGGACGAGAAACGTCGTCTCCCCCGTGACGGAGCCGACGGCCCCCGCAAGGATGAGTGGGGGCGCGACGTTGCCCAGAAACATCGCGAGCACGTGCTGGATGCCGAGTGGGATGGCCTTCCCAAGCGGCGGTTTGTCTTCGATATCGTACAGTACGACTGACTGCTGGTCTGTCTCTGGACCGCTCATGGGACGCCATCCAGCCCCTATCTTTTCAATCCACCTACTAGAATCCTTATACCAATATATGTGTTTAATTCTGTCCGAGATCATTATCCGTATGTCTCATTAAAATTTGATACTCGTTGGATGTGCGACCTGATATACTTTGGAACTGCAGCTCCCCCGACTCGACAGTGTGTCGAAACCGCTCGTAAAACGACAGCGCGCTGGCCCGTGTCGTGGCAACTGTCCGGTGGCGTCAGTCGTCGGCCGCGGCTTCCTCGGCCGTGCCGTACAGACCCTCGACCTCCGTGATTTCTGGATCGATTCGATCCACCCCCCCGGTCGCCCTCTCGGCGCTTTTCGTGTCCTTCAGGCCGAAGCCGGTGGACACCACGACGACGGTTTCGTCTTGCTCGATTATCCCCCGGTCGAGCGCCGTCTGGACGCCGGCAACGGGCGTTGCGCCTGCCGGCTCGGAGTAGATTCCCTCGGTGCTGCCAAGCAGTTTCTCGGCGTCCAGAATCTCGTCGTCGGAGACCAGTACGCTCGTCCCCCCGCTCTGTTCCAGCGCACGGCATGCTTTGATCGTGTTCCGTGGCCGTCCAACAGCGATTGAATCGGCCAGCGTTTCGGCAATATCGTCGATGTCCTCGTGGTCGTGGAAAGCGTCGTGGATGGCCGACGCCCCCTCGGCCTGGACGCCGAGCATCTTCGGGTGGTCGTCGACGTAGCCGAGGTCGTAGAACTCTTTGAACCCCTTCCATGCCCCGGCAATCGTACAGCCGTCACCCATCGAGAAGACGACCCAGTCGGGGACGTGTCCGCGAGCGATAGACTGGTCGGCGAGTTCGTGACCGACGGTTCGCTTACCCTCGACTTGGAACGGATTGATGGCCGCGTTGCGGTTGTACCAGCCGTACTTCTCGGTGACTTCGACGCTGAGGTCGTAGGCTTCGTCGTAGCTGCCGTTGACAGCGAGGACGTCCGCGCCGTAGACGAGCGGCTGTGCAAGCTTGCCTGTCGGGGCGTCGCCAGGAACGAAAATACGACAGTCCATCCCCCCGCGGGCGGCATAGCCCGATAGCGACGCGGCAGCGTTCCCGGTCGAGGCGCAGGTGATGATGTCGCGACCGGCGTGTCTGGCTTTCGTGACAGCGATAGCGCTGGCACGGTCCTTGAAACACCCAGTCGGGTTCCGTCCGTCGTCTTTGACCAGTGTTTCGACGCCCAGCGCGTCGCTGAGGTTTGGGGCGTCGAAGAGGTCCGTTCCGCCCTCGTTGAGCGTCACGACATCGGCGTCCGCTGCGACTGGTAGAAACGCCTCGTACTTCCATTGACTTGCGATCGGCCCGCCGAGGTCGCCATCGAACGCGTCATCGATAGCATCGTAGTCGTATGTTACTTCGAGGATGCCCTTCACGCCCTCGTGTTCAGGACAGGTGTAGATGATCTGATTCGGATCGTACTCCGCCCCACAGAGTGTACACTCGAGGGTTGTGACTTGCGTCATGCCCATACTACTTCCTCAGTACAACTGGGTATAAAACCGTACTGCGGCTTCAGCTTGATTGTGGGGGGACCGATCTCTGCCATTGATGGCATACCTTCACACACTGGTCACACACGCCACACATCTATTTGTGAACTGATAATCAGGTCAATGGACAGCAAAACGCTACAGCGGGCGGTCCAGGAACTGGCCACGGCCCGCCGTTGACTGGACCCTGTGGTCCTTTGCGACAATCTCACCGCCAGCGATGACTGTGTCCACGCGTGCGCTCCAGTGCTGTCCCTCGTACGGCGTCCAGCCACCGACGAACGTGTGGTCGTCGGCGGTGACCTCGTACTCCTCGGTCCGGACGAGCATCACATCCGCATCCGTTCCGACCTGCAGCGATCCTTTCCGTGGATAGATTGCGGCGTTCCGTGCCGGAGCTGTACACACGAGTTCGCGGAGCCGCGGCCACGAGAGTCGGCCTTCGTGGACGCCTTCGCTGGCGAGGTACTCGACCATCGTTTCGACGCCCGGGAGGCCGGCATAGGGCTCCCAGATATCCTCCCAGCCGGCTTCCCGTGCTTCACGGTACGTCGGGAAGTGGTCCGTGCCGATGAGGTCGATCGTCCCGTCCTGCACTGCATCCCAGAGCCGCTCCCGCTCGGTGTCGGATTTGAGGCTGGGATTGACCTTCAGGAATGGTCCCTTATCGGCAACGTCACCCTTCGAGAAGGCCAGATACTGTGGACAGGTTTCGAGCGTCACTGGGACGTTCGCTCGTGATTTGAAGCGGTTCCCCTCATGCGCGCCGCTCCCACTTGAGATGTGGACGACGTGCAGCGGACAGTCGGCGTACTCCGCAAAATAGCCCGCCCGTGAAATAGCGTCTAGTTCGGCTTCGAGGGGTCGTGAGTCCATGTACACGTCGGGTTCATCGCCGTCGATAGTCGATCGCGCGTCGTCGAGCAGTCCCTGTGTTTCGCAGTGAACGCGAACCGTACCCCCGGCATTGCCGACACGCCTCATGAGCGCTGCGATGGCCTCGTCGTCGGCCAGGTACGGGTCAGCGGTAAATGTCTTGAAATCCGCTGTTCCGGCGTCCATGATGCCGGCCACGTCGATGTCGGGATCCTGAACGTTGCCGGCAACGAGGCCGAAATCGACGTGTGCGAGCGCCGAACACGTCTCCGCTTTCTCATGCAGTGCGTCGGGAGTTGTGACAGGTGTCTGCGTCGGTAATTCGATGACCGTCGTCACCCCACCGGCGACCGCACTCGCCGTCTGGGACGCGAAGTCGATCCCATCCGGAAAGAGTTCGTCGTCGTGCATATGTGTGTGCACGTCGATAGCACCCGGAAGCGCGACCATGCCGTCTGCGTCAATGACAGTATCTGGATCACTGGGGCCTGTGACCGACGATGCTGGACCAGCAGCGTCTATCGTCCCGCCGGATATCGTGATTTCACCGTGCTGGATGCCCGACGCTGTCACCACCTGTGCCCCTTTGATGTGAATGTCTGTCATGCTGTAACAGCCCGGGCGAATGACGAAAACAGTTGGTGTGTGTGAGACGCCACATCTGTCGCACACGGTGGTTGTGATAGAGTGGCTGGTAGGGCCGTTCTGGGGCGGAGTAGCTTTTAGTCGGTTGACGGTTTCCCCCAACCTGTGATACTGAACGCAGGGACGCTCATCACGATGGACGATGAGCGCACGGTCCGGTCCGAGGCACACGTCGTCGTCGAAGATGGTGAAATCGTCGCTATCGAGGACGGGTACGCGTCCGGTGCTGACGTGATAGATGCCACTGACGAGGTCGTCATCCCGGGATTGGTGAACTGTCACACCCACATGTACGCGCTCCCGATCCGCGGTGCGCCGCTCGCTGCGTCACCCGAGAGTTTCTACGAATCGCTCGTCGACATCTGGTGGAACGTTGACGAGGCGTTTACCGAGCGCGACGCTCGCCTGTCTGCACTGGGCTCCTCTGTCGAGATGCTCCAGAGCGGCGTCACTACCTTTTGTGACAACTACTCCGGGCCGAATACGCTGCCGGGCGGTCTCGACGCCGTCGCAGAGGGTGTCGCACAGACCCCGATCCGTGGGATGATTTCCTTCGAGACGACAGCCCGGAACTCTGAAGCCCAGGCCAGAGACGGAATCGCGGAGAATCAGCGATTCATCGACGAAGCGGAAGACGAGTACGACACTGTATCCGGCCACTACTGCCTCCACACGCTGTTTACCAACACCGAAGACATCGTTAGGGAGTGTGTTGACAGGGCTACTGACGACGACCGCCCAATCCAGATCCATCTTGAAGAGGGGCTGGTCGACGTTCATGAATCAATCGCCGACTACGGGAAACGACCGGTACCAGCGTTAGAAGACATGGGCTTTTTCGACGCCGAAGTCATCGCTGCTCACTGCGTCCATTCTACCGAGTCCGAGATCGAAATACTCGCAGCAAACGATGTTTCCGTCGCCCACAACCCGTATTCCAACATCAATAACGCCGTCGGTATCGCCGATGTCGAAACCATGCAAGCCCACGAGATGACAATCGGGCTCGGTGACGACGGATGGGATCCGGATATGTTCGAGACCATGCGTTCAGCCGTCGGTATCCACAACCTCAAGCAGCGCAACCCGAGCGGCTTCGACATGGCCACTGCTCTTGAATGGGCGACAATCGGCAGTGCGGCGGTGCTGGGAATGGAGGACGCTGTCGGCAGTATCGAGGTCGGTAAACGCGGTGATTTCGTCACGTTGGATCTGGGGCCAAACCCGGTGTTGGACGGGAGTGCGCCCTACTACGTCGTCAGCGCCGCAAGCCGTGCGGACGTTACCCGGACAATTATCGACGGAGAGCCTGTGTATGATCAGACATCAGGTATCACCGGCGTCGATGATTCGGATATGACTGCTGTCGGCGATGCGAGTGCCGAACTCTGGGAACGGTTGTAGGGCAGTTCTTGGATAGGTATGACTTCAGTTCGCTGTCATTGGGGACCTATCTGATATACGCCCTGAAGGTGTGAACACAATCTGCTGATAAATTTTGGAAAGTAGCTTCTGTGACTGTAGAAAAGACACACCCTTAGGGTGTAAAAATTTGGGAAATATTTTGATATTCCGGTCAATGTGCACATTCTGTACACATGGTATTTGGACTGCAGCGTGGTTGAGGAACCAAATCTGCCTATTTCGTGTATTGTGGAAAATATTTCCGCTTCCCGTATGTAATAGTGGGACTGTGAGCGTGAATGGCATATGGTAGTTAGTGACGCCTTTGAGACGTTCACGCAGGTACTCGAATGCCTAGATTCGTCTGACACTGAGGTCAAGTCGGTCTCAGTCAGGGGCCAGACGACCGCGGATAACGACGAAATCAGTGCCGACCTGACGCTCACGACGCCGGTATTCGGTGGCGTATCGATACATGATGACGTCTCTGTCGACGCTGAGGAGTTTGATGTGACTGACAAACGAATTGAGATTGATGTGACGGTTACCGTCCCCGTCGGAACCGACATACCGGTCCCATCAGACGATCAGAAAGACACGTCCGACGAACTAGTGGAAACGCTCTCGCAGTCGGACTCCGTGCCAGCATACAAGGACCCCGAGGCACTTCAGGCGGCCTACGACGCCTGCGATACGTTCCCGGAGATGACCGAGGCGCTTGATGCCGACGTGACTTCCGAAACTGTGCGTCGGTATATGGTGGAGTACGATATCCACGATCCAACTGACACGACGCCACAGGCAGGCGGACTCAGCCTTGCGGACGTGCAGACAGATTCCGATACTGGCACCGATGCAGACCCCGCTGCCGGTTCAGACCCTTCTGACGACAGGGTGAGCGACAACAATCCGCCCAAAGAATCGGACGGACTGGGAGCCAGGTCTGTCGCTGACCTGCTTGCCGAGGCTGACTCGCAGGACAGCGACGACAACCTCGTTGCGGATGGACTCGGTATCTCCCGGGACGTGACTGTGGCCGAGCTCGCACAGACTGTTACCCAGTCCACTTCTCTGGACGAGGTGACCCAGCGTCTCGATCTGAGTCAGACACATGCACGCAGACTACTGTCAGAACTGGACCTCCTTGATCTCGTCACTCATCGGCTGGCAGCCAACCAGATACGTGTCTCGAACGCCGAAATCAAGCGGCGTATCTCTGCTGCCAGTCATTAACGGATCTCTACGTGGTGGTTGTGCGCGAAGATTAATCCTCATTATCAAAGGAAACAGTTTTTGTAGCCCGGTTTGAATGTGTGATAAATGGCAACTATCCGCGTACGTGACTGGACGAAAGAACAGATAGAGAAGATACGTGACACGGAGTCGCACTCCTCGCACGATTCGGTTATCAAGTCGCTGCTGAAAGACCGAAAGCTGGCAAAATACGCAGACGACGCCGCAGAGGCTGCTCCGGAGTCGATATCCGAGTCCCAAACAAACAACCCCGACACCGCGTTTGATGACCTGACTGTGCTCGGCGAACTATCCGGTGCAGACAGCGGGGTGTTGTTTCTCTGGTGTCCCAGTTGCGGGAACGAACTGGCGCACTTGACCGCTGATAACCCACTTGGTCTGTCCGTATTCGAGATCGAATGCCAGCGCTGTCTCACCCATCTTGACCGACACGCTATCGTTGCCATCGAAATCGGCTACCCGATCGAGCAGAAACTGGTCGAGGACTGTCTGCAAGACGACCTCAAGGAATGCGTCGTCGACTACTGGGACCGGACGCTCGATTCTCCCACTGTGGGTGCGCTTGACGATGATCTTGACCCATCACATCTCGTCTGGCAGTTCGATCAGTATCTTCGGCAGTTCTCATGGGCGTGGCCTGTGGATGTCCCTGTCGTCGGATTTGCTACGGGCGAAACCTATCACAATACCACCACCGGTGAGTACCTCGAAGTTATCGAACCGGTCTCGGAGAATCGCAACGCGATGGACTCGTTCAAGATACGACGGTACGCTGGCGACCCAGAAACCCACGACGGTGAGACAGAAATTCTCGATAGTACTACTGTTGTCGATCACATTGTTAATCGGCGACTTCTAATCGAAGCCCGTACCGACTCGGAGTCACTACCCGCGTCGACTGAAACGACAACGTGACCAACGCGGTTGGTCCACATGGGTATCCCTCTCTACTTTCAGTTCTTAACAGACTAGATAACTGAATATGTGGCTAATATACGCGTAGCACAATCAAAACAGATGAGAAATAATACTAGTTGCCAATCGCACGAATTATTTGATGTTGGACTGTCTGGATACAAATATGTTATGTCGATATCTGCCTTGATTTGAAAATATATGCGGAGTACTAGCTTGTCTCGTCTGTTGGACGGGAGCACCGAAGGCACACAACGCTCTCTGCGACCCAGTTCACATCTGTCGAACCACAGTGTGGGCAGCGATGGTGGTCGGTGTCGTACTCCGTCGTTCCGCGGGGGGTCGCAAGGAAGCCGTCGTCGATCACCTGCTCGATGAGACTTGGGAACCGTTGACGCTTGACGATGGCCCGCTGTGCGAGGAACCTGCCGGGGTCATCCGGATCTGTGCCGTGGAGGTCTTCCCAAGGAAGAGCGATTTCACCATTGGCGGGGCCACGGGCAACCTGCTGGATGAGCGTTGCAGCGGCCTCGAACAGCGGCGTGGTCCCCCACGCCTGTGGGTTGTCAACAGTACTTCCAGCGTCTCTGTAGGCTGATTCCGCTTCGCGGTACGCCGCCTCGATACCGTCAAGCCCTGCGACGGCCCGGAAATCCGCGACGAATTCATCGAGACAAGCGTGCTGAACCGGATGCTCGAGCCCGTTGGTCAAATCCTTGGCCACGGCGACGCCCTCGACGCCACGACGGGTGGCGCGCGTGTCTTTTCCAGCGACGCGGTAACAGACCGCGCTTGTTGCGAGGTACTGCAGCCCGTCACCGACCCAGCCCTTCTCGTCAGCACCGAACGGCTCAATCCCTTCTCGCGGGTCCGAGAGAACACGCCACCCAGCCCGCGTGTATTCATCTCCAGCCCGCCGGTAATCGCGGTCAGCGATGGCAGCGACTGCTGCCGCTCGGTGTCCCGCATCCTGTGTGCGCATGAAGCCCTTACGGGGTACGCCCTGACAGGCTTTCGCACCCAACAAATCGGTATCACTGTCAGCCTGAATCGTCAGACAAAATACAGCCCCGTCCTCTCAGTGTTACATGGAGTCGGTACCTCTCGTCACGGCGCTTACAGTGTCACTGAGATTTGTGATTGGGGTGGCCGCCGGTGTCGTCGCGACGGTTGTGATGGATCTGGTGATGGCCAGACTACCGGAAGGCGAAACACCGCCGTTCATTGCCTCCGGTGTATTGACCGATAGCGCCCCGCAGAAGGCCCCCGGACGGCTCGCGAGCGTGGTCCACTACATCGCCGGCTGGCTAACTGGCCCGCTGTTCGTCTGGGTACTTTTCACCAGCGAAGGGCTGCTGAGCGGGCCATCGATACTCGCGGCGGTCCTCGCTGCCGTTGTCCTGTACACGCTGATGATCGGTTTCTTCGTCTTCGTCGTGCTCCCGCGATCCCGACTGCCGTCGGCCCGGATTCCGGATATCCGACGTGACTGGGCTATCTCGGCAGCTGCGTATCTGCTCGTTCTCGTGCCGCTCGTGGCACTCGGGTTTCGGTTCGTCTGACTCGGCCTAGCCGCGATACCGTTTGATTACGCGACAATCGAGTCTGCTTACCGCCAGCGCTCACTCGGCGAGCGACAATTTGCCGTCCGGTCCTACTTCCCCGACTTCATTGGTATGGTACCAGTCGTCTCGGAGCGTCTGTGCGCCAGTCCGGTCGTTGTCAAGGAACCCACCGAGGACGGTCGGCCCGCGGACCAGTAGTTCTCTGTTTTCGGAGACAGCGATTTCAACCCCTGGCATCGGGTCGCCAATTGACCCCTGGACGAAGGATTCTGCCGGGTTCAGCGCGCCGACACCGGTTGTTCCGACGGAGCCGTATAGTTCGCATATTGGAACGCCAAGCCCCCGGAAGAAGTACAGCAGATGATCGTCGAGTCGACCAGTCCCGGAGAGAGCGTAGGTAAGGTTTGATAGCCCCGCTTCTTGCCGCAGCGGCTTGTACACGAGCCGGTTGGCGGCTCTGTATTTCAGCGGCGTTCCCCGTCCCTCGACGATTCCCTCTCCGTAGGACGCCACTCGACCGCCGACCTTCCGTTTCATCCAGCCCATGTCGCCGAGACGGTCCTGTATCGTCCCGTAGAGCTGCTGGTACATCTTCGGGACACCGACGAGCACGTTGGGGTTGACGGCCGCGAGCTGGTCGACGAAGTCCTCGGCCCCAAGGTAGGCGACGGCGCTCCCGGTCGCCCAGAGATAGTACGTCGAAACACGCTGGTAGATGTGCGCCAGCGGAAGCGAACAGG
Organism: Haloarcula sp. H-GB4; assembly: GCF_030848575.1. Taxonomy (NCBI): domain Archaea; kingdom Methanobacteriati; phylum Methanobacteriota; class Halobacteria; order Halobacteriales; family Haloarculaceae; genus Haloarcula; species Haloarcula sp. H-GB4. Next base: position 224,552 of record NZ_JAVDDX010000003.1, read on the forward strand.
TCCCAGTCGCTTCGGGGCCGGTAGGAAGCGCCTCGCGGAGGCTCTCTGCGGCAGCCAAGAGGTTTCGGTGTGTCAGCGCACAGCCGGCCTTCTCTGCGGGGGAAGCCACGTCGAACGCGACTGTTGCAACCCCGTCGCCGTCAGTCTGCAGGCCGGGCAGCACTCTCGCCTCCTCGGTCGGTAAGTCCTCGAAATCGAGCACGGTCCCGACAGCCATCGCGAGGTCTTCGGCCACGTCTCCTGCTGCCACGAGTCCGGTTGCGCCGGTCCGTTCGATAATCTGGGCTGCTCGGTCGTCGCTCGCAGACGGGTAGAGTGCGACCGGGACCAGCCCGGCGAAGTGACAGGCCAGGTCGAGCACGGACCATTTGTACTGAGACTGTGCTCTGATTGCCAGTCGGTCCCCGGGGCGCAGTTCCGTTGCGAGAAGTCCGCCTGCGACTGCCTTCGCCCGCTCGGCCAGCTCCTCGAAACTCCGCTTGGCGAACTCGTCGTCATCTCGGACAAGCGCCGCGGTCCGGTCCCCGTGGTCCGAAACGATGTCCTCGAACCAGGCCGCTACTGACCCGTCCGGGACCGAAAGCGAGCCTCCGTCGTAGATGTCGCTGTCGAGGCGCACGCCGGCGTCCTCGCTCTGGCGGTCAACTGGGACGGGGTCTTCTGATGCCGTCCGGTCATGATAGAGCTGCCCGGGTTCGTACTCGTAGTCGTCGCTGACCTCGGTCTGGAAGTAGTCAGCGTAGTTCTGGTCCTCGTCGCCGGCGGCGATGTGTGCATCGAGCCAGTCCCGGGCGACTGTCAGGACCTCCATCGTGACGTACTTCCCGTTCTCGTGTTTCTTGCGGAGTTCCTGTACTTTCCCGGCGAACTCTTCGTGCATTTCACGATGGTTGTAGAAACAGTCGCTGCAGTCCATAGCGTAGCCACAGTTCTGCATGAACTCCTCTTCGTCACCGAAATGGTACTCCGTGTAACGTTCGAGTTCCCGGAGAATGTCACCGACCTCCTCCTCGGAATGGCCCTCGTTCATCGCCGTGTGGAGGTCGTTCAGCAGCCCGAACAGGCGCTTGTGCTGCTCATCGAACCGCTCGACATTTGTGCTGTACCGTTCTTCATCCCACTCGGCGAATTTCCCCGTCGAATCTGTTCCCATACCTGTTCTGTTACCCATTATTTGAAAAGCAACTCTCACGTTCCCACCGAGTGAAAATGCGGTTTGCTTTCCAAGTAGCTACCAGTCAACATTGAATTCGGGATGCAAGAATTACGTGACGAAGCGGTCGTTGACGTCCTCACTGACAACGGAATCGGCGTGCTGGCACTGTCCAGCCCAACGGGAGCGGCCCCGTATCCGTTCCCGGTCGCGTTCGGGTATGACCCGGCGACGGATAGCCTGGCGTTTCACCTGTCAGAGAGCGACGATAGCCAGAAACATCGCTATCTAACCGCGGACGCCACCGTCGGGTTCACGGTGTATGAGGAGACCGAACCCAAATCGGTCTGGCGAAGCGTCGTGGTCACGGGTGAGTTGGTAGAGACGACGTACAGCGATGTAGAGCCGGCCCTTGCCTCGTTGGCCAGCAACACACAGTTCGCCCCCAACCCAGTCAGCTGGGACGATACATCGACGACGCCGTACGAACTTCGAATCGACGACTGGTGCGGACGTGAATTCCGAGTCGGGTGACACCGGTGCCGCAAGCCACTAGCAGTGGCGTCTATCGACCCCTTGTAGTGCTGCGTTCGTTGCTCTTCGTCGCGGTTTACGTTCTCAGTCTGCGGGAACCAGCGACCGTAGTTATGCCGTGAAGGCAGTATCTACAAACAGAGGTGTCCCAGATGCTTTCGCCAACAACTGCGCTACTCCAGCATGGACCGATGGGCCCCCACGGCGGGGCAACGGGCATGGGCATGGCCCCCGGCGGCTGGTGGCTGTTGCTCATAGCGTTCATCATCGGTGCTGTGGCGGTCGGCGCTTTGCTGTACGTACAGCTACAGGGCGAGGCAACTGCCGAGCCGGATTCGCTGGAGACGCTTAAACAACAGTACGCATCGGGCGAGATTGACGAGACCGAACTCGAAACGCGGGCTGACCGATTGCTCCAGCACGAGTCATAGGCCACGTCACTGGTAGTTTTACCGGCTATCAGTCTGGCAGGATGGCCACTTGCAGAACTGTGAGACCCCTTACCCGCGCCCACGGCTGTCCGACGCGCACTTCGTGGTACATTTATTCTGCAACGGTGTACCGTGGGTATGGACCCGGACGATGTTCGAGACGACTGGGCCTCCCGCTCTGGGAAGTTCTCACCGGCGTACTACGCTGAACTCGGACCAAACGAGGTGAGTGAGACGCTGGTCAACGTACTCGACCACTACGTCCACGACGACGCCCGGATCCTCGAACTGGGCTGTGGCTCGGGCCGCCATCTGGCACACCTGCAGACCAGCGGATACGGGAATCTCACCGGTATCGACATCAACGAGGAATCCTTCGACGTGATGGCCGAGCACTATCCTCGGCTCGCGGATTCGGGGACGTTCCACACCGGTGCCCTCGAAGACATCGTCACCGAGTTCGAGGACGACGCCTTTGATGTCGTCTATTCGGTTGAAACGCTCCAGCACATCCACCCCGATGACGCATGGGTGTTCGAAGAGATCGCTCGCATCGCTGGCGACCTCCTCGTTATCGCCGAAAACGAAGGCAACAGCCCCGAACGTGGACGCGCAGACACTGACGTGAGCTACGTCGACGATGATTTCCCGCTGTATCACCGCAACTGGAAGCAGGTATTCTCGGAACTCGGGTTTGCGCAGCTAATTCGAGAACCGACGTCCCGAGACACCATTCGCGTGTTCCGTGCGCCGTAGCCCTCACCTGTATCTGTCACTTTCTCGTGATGCTGTGCTTGAACAGCTAGCCGTCGGTACATTCACAATCGATAACCGGGCAGCAACTATTTGTGTCACGGTATCATGGGTCAATTTGGATCGCTATGCAACTGTGCCAAAACTGTCAGGCGGCTATCGACGAGTACCTCTTGGACAAACAACTCGAACCCCTGCGAGACCTCACAGTCGACGACTTCAATCTCTGTGCAGACTGCGTGACAGTCGTCGCGGACGCCTGTGTGGAGTGTGACGGCGCGGTGTACGTTCCCCGGTCTGAAACTGCTGTCCCTGACTGCTGTCCGGCGTGCCGGTCCGAGCACATTGACGAAACTGGGACCGACCCGGGCTGGCATTTCGATACGATGTCGACCTGACTCGGGTCATACTTGGATGCTGATCCGGAGCATCCGTTCGGGACTGCCGACGTGGGCATCACCCTCGTTTTTGACGCTACTGACAGTGAGCTGAAAGACTGTTCGGTGGCCGAATGAGAACTCCGTGGTACGGAGTCGAGGAGAACGATACGTCTCGGTACAACTGGCTTCGATAGCACTGCGGATACACACTGTTCTCGGGAATTTCTGAACAGCAGACGTGGCCGTAGAGGCCGTGCGTGTGCGTCACAGTGGCGATAGAAGCTTCATACTCCTCCAGCACATATAGTTGATCTCTACTGGAATGACACGCTCGACACGACATATTGGCTTGCTGTTTGCTGCGCTCGCACTCATCTGGGGACTTTCCTTTGTGGCGATCAAGACTGGTCTCGAAAGCGTCCCGCCGGTGCTGTTGGCAGCTGTCCGACACGATATTGCTGCAGTCGTCCTGCTTGGCTATGCCCTCTGGCGCGGCCGGTCACTGCGCCCACAGACTCGCGATGACTGGTCGCTGATTCTCATCGGCGGGACTGTCCTCATCGGCGCACACTTCGCGCTCTTGTTCCTTGGACAGCAGTACGTCCCGAGTTCCTTCGGCGCAATCCTGCTCAGTCTCACGCCGGTTGTGACACCGGCGTTCGCATCGACGCTGATACCGAGCTACAGGGCTCGACCGCACGAACTCATCGGCACCGTCTGTGGGTTCATCGGCGTAGTTATCATTGCGAACCCCACACCGGGAGCGGTCGGTGGCCGACTGCTCGGCGTCGCCCTCCTCATCGGTTCGGCTGTGGCCTTCGCCGTCGGCGCAGTCCTGACCGAACGCTACACCAGTTCACTCCCGCTCGTGAGCATGCAGGCTTGGATGACGCTGCTCGGTGCGGGCATCCTGCACGTTGTCAGTGCGGGGCTGCCCTCGGAGCGACTCGGAACCGTCACCGTTGGGCTCGAACAGATAGCCGCGATCGCGTATCTCGGCATCGTCGCCAGCGCAATCGGGTTCCTCCTCTACTTCCGCCTGATCAGCACAGTCGGGGCCGCTGAAACCAGCTTGGTTTCCTACGTAGTCCCAGCAGTGACGGCTATCAGCGGCTGGCTCCTGCTCGGTGAAACACTCGGCCCGGTGACCGTCGCCGGCTTCGCCGTAATTGTGGTCGGCTTCGCGTGGGTGAAAGCCGACGTACTCCGGTCGCTACGCCGTCGCCGAACAGACTCGCCGTCGTACCGACCGTACGGACCACAGGACGACTGCGTCGTCGTCAGCGGGAACGCGTACACGACACGGGAGTGATACCCTGATAGCATGGGCGTCAGGGCTTAGCCCCTGTCACCCATTGTACCGGTATGACTTCTCACCCTGGGTTCCACTCGCTACACGACGAGACAGCAACATCGATACCCGTGACCGGTGGCCTCCCGGACTGGCTCCGCGGCAGTCTTATCCGGAACGGACCCGGCGCGTTCTCCCTTCCAAACGGTAGCAGTGTCGACCACTGGTTCGACGGATTCGCGATGCTGTACCGGTTCACCTTTGACCCCGACAGTGACGCCGTGCACTACCGGAACAGCTTCCTCCGGACGGACGCGTACGAGGCGGCGACGAGCGGTGAGTTTGAGGGCGGCTTTGCGACCGGCGAGACGACGCTTCGCTCGCGGCTGGCGACGTTCCTGACTGACCCGTACGACAACACGAACATTATCGCCGAGCGGTTTGGTGGCGAGTACTTCGCCTTGACCGAATCGCCCCGCAAGGTGCGTTTCGACCCGAACACGCTCGAAACGACAGGCCACCTCGAACACGACGACGATGTGCCGACAGGGCAACTCTCCTGTGCCCACGTCAAACGCGACCCGACGAGCGGTGTCCTCGTGAACGTCGACACGGCGTTCGGACGGACCAGCCAGTACCACGTCAGTGCTATGTCGCCCGATGGAACCCGGAAACACATCGGGAGCGTCGACACCGACCAGCCGACGTATATGCACAGCTTCGCGCTCACACCCCGGTATGTCGTATTAACGGAGTTCCCACTCCGGCTTGACCCACGACGGTTTCTCAAGCCTGGCCGACAGGCACCCTTCATTGAGCAGTTCGAGTGGGAACCCGACCGCGGGACACGAATCATCGTCATGGAGCGCACTACGGGGACCGTCGTCGCTAAGCCGGTCATCGACGCCGTGTTCGGGTTCCACCACGTCAACGCGTTCGAGCGAGCCGGCGGCAGGGAACTTGTGTTCGACCTCGAAACAGTACCAGACGCGACGACCATCGACTCGCTGTATTTGGATAATCTCCGTGCGGGCGAGATGGGCGCTATCGTCGGCCGCATCGAGCGGTTCACCGTGGACCTTGGTACCGGAAGTGGTGTGACTCGCTACGGCGATGCCGATACGACGGTCTCACGCGAGATGCTGTACCCTGACGGCAGCGCGCTGCCGACCGTTTCACCGTCTCGATGGTGTCGCCCGCACCGCTACGTGTACGCGATGGGGATGGATACGCCCATCACCGAGTGGGCCCGACACGTCCTGAAACTCGACACAGACACAGGTACTGTCGAGACGTTCGACGACGGCGGGGACTACTTCGGTGAGCCGGTGTTCGTCCCCGCACCCGACGGCGACACCGAGGATGACGGCGTGGTGCTAGTCGTTGCGCTGGACGCAGACGCCGACCGGTCCCGGCTACTCGTACTCGATGGTCAGACGTTCGAGGAGCGCGCCAAGGCGTCGCTTCCCCACGCAGCCCCGTTCGACTTTCACGGTCGATACTTCCCCGAGCTTCGAGTGGCAGCCGGCGACTGAGCTGTCGGTAGGAACGCTTCTTGATACGACTTCCTCACTTCTCAAATTCGCTCAGCCAGACGTGCCGTTCTGACCGAAACAGCAGATAGCTTACATTATGTTCGGTCTGCCTAAACTTCGAAAACGCTTTATCCATTTAGGGTGGCCTAAACAGTATGTTAAACGAATCGACCAGCACCTCTGCACAGTCACATCGACTGTCGGTGCCACAGACACTGAACGGAGCGTCGTGACTATGGTGTCAGTGGGGAACCAAACGGGGACGACGTTCGACCGTGATGTGATCATCGTTGGGGGCGGCCCGTCGGGTTGTGCGGCGGGTGTGTTCACGGCCAGAGCGGACCTCGATACGGCTATCTACGACCGCGGCCGCTCGTCCCTCAAGCGCTGTGCCTACCTCGAAAACTACCTCGGCTTCCCGGACGGCATCGATATAGAGACGCTGTACGACCGTATTCAGGACCACGCCGAAACCGCCGGCTGTACAGTCGTCTCTGAGCTGGTCGACTCGCTCGACAGAACCGATGATGGGGAGGGGTTTGTCGTCGAGATGCAGGACGGGGAGACAGCCACGACTCGTCGTGTCATCGCGGCAACCCGCTACAACGGCGAGTATATGCGGGGCTTGGACGACGACGCGGCGATGTTCGAGACGCACGAACACGATGGCGAGGAACGCGAGACCTTCGACCGCGAGTATGCTGATGCGGACGGCACGACACCGGTTCCGGGTCTCTACGTTGCGTCACCGTCCGAGGCGGCGGATATGCAGGCGATTATTGCGGCCGGCCGGGGTGCGCGGGTCGCACGTCGGGTAATCGCGGATGCGAGAATTGACGACGGCTGGTGGGAGGCTGTCGCTGACGGCGTGGACTGGGTCCGCCGTGAGGCCGAGCTAGACGACGAATGGACTGAACGAGCAACCTGGGTCGAATATTTCGACGACCGGTACGCCGAGGATGCCCCCGTCGAGTCGGACTCGGACCGCTTCCAGCGGGTCCGTGCGGCGGCCATCGATGAACGGCGGTCGGCGTATATCACCTCCGACGAGATAGCTGCCCGGACCGAAACAGGCCAGGAAGCGCTAGCGGGCTACCTAGACCCTGCGGCGGTCGTTTCGGGGCTCGACCAGACCGCTGTTCTCGATGCGATGGACGACGAAACGATCCGGGACTATCTCGGCGCAAGCGACGGACGCGCGGAGGTGAGCGAGTAATGGCCAGCGAGACACGGAGGGCCACCGATGCGTGGTCACGAGCCAGATCTTGGCTCGACACTCTCGACGGGTCTCTGTTCGGGCTGTGTGTTGCGAGCGTTGCCGTCGCCTTCGGGGCCGGTCTCCTTCAGGTGAGCTTCGGAGCGTACTCGATGACGATCCTCGAGGCGTGGCAGGCCGTGTTCGATCCGAAGGTGTGGTTCAGCGTTCAGGCATGGCAGTCGTTTTTCCTCGGGGCCGAGCTTCCCGAACTGCCGAAACGGACGCTCATTGTCTGGAACATCCGGATGCCGCGGGTAATCGTCGCCGTGCTTGCGGGGATGTGTCTCGCCGTCTCCGGGGCGATATTCCAGGCCGTAACGCGAAACGAACTGGCAAGTCCGTTCGTGCTGGGCGTGAGTTCTGGGGCAGGACTCACCGTACTGCTGACTCTCGTTCTGTTCAGCAGTCTCGCCCCGTTCCTCCCGCTGTTTGCCGCGGTCGGTGGTTCCATCGCGTTCCTGCTCGTATACATGATTGCGTGGAAGGGCGGAACGAGTCCGGTTAGACTGGTCTTGGCCGGTGTCATCGTCAACATGGTGTTTACCTCCCTCCAGCGGGGGCTGTTCTTCTTCGCCGACGATCTGGGCGTTGTCCAGTCAGCACTGGCTTGGATTACCGGTTCGCTCACGGGTGTCGGCTGGGAAGAGTTCCGAATCGCTATTATTCCGACGCTGGCCGCGACGCTACTCGCGCTGGCCGGCGCACGACAATTGAATCTCCTCCTGCTCGGCGAGGAGACCGCACGCTCGCTCGGGATGAGTGTTGAGCGGGTCCGGTTCATGCTGTCTGGAGTTGCTATTCTGGCTGCCAGTACGGCAATCTCCGTTGCGGGGATCATCGGGTTCTTCGGCCTCGTGGTTCCACACATCGTCCGACTCATCGTCGGGAGCGACTACCGCCGGCTCCTCATCGGCTGCGTGTTCGTCGGTCCGGCGCTGATGGTTGTTGCAGATGTCGGTGCACGGCTGGCTTTGAACCCCGCGCAGGTTCCGGTCGGCGTCGTCACCGGCGTCGTCGGCGGCCCGTACTTCCTCTACTTGATGCGGCGACAGGAACAGATGGGTGAGATCTAATGTCACAGAACAATACTAACTCGGATGGTATCGCCACGACAAATAACACCCCTACTGGGTCTCATTCCAGTCACCAGGACCGGCCGCTGGTCGGCGACGATGTGGTACTCTCCTACTCTGGAACGGATGACCCGGTCATCGACGGTGAATCGATCACCGCCGAACCTGGGGCCGTGACTGCGCTCGTCGGCCCGAATGGGTCGGGCAAGAGCACGCTGCTGAAAGGCCTCGCCAATCAGCTCGAACCGGATGCGGGATCGGTACTGCTGGACGGGCAAGACATCCAGACGCTGGAGACCAAAGCGATCGCTCGAAAGCTCGGGCTGCTCTCTCAGGAGAGTACGTCACCAAACAGTATCTCGGTTGAGGAGCTGGTGTATCACGGTCGGTACCCACACCGTGGGTTCTTCGACAGTGTCACCGAGGAAGACGAGGCCGCCGTTGAACGGGCGATTGACCTGGCCGGCTGTGGACACATCCGCGAGCGCGAAGTCGGCAGCCTCAGTGGCGGCCAGAAACAGCTCGCCTGGATCGCGATGGTTCTCGCACAGGACACCGACGTGCTGTTGCTCGATGAGCCGACGACGTTCCTTGACCTGCACCACCAGCTTGAGGTCATGGAGATTATCGAAACGCTCCGGGATGAGAGTGATATCACCATCGTAGTCGTCCTCCATGACCTCGAGCAGGCTGCTCGCCTCGCTGATCAGATGGTCGCCCTCAAAAACGGTGAGATACAGGCTAGGGGGAAGCCAGATGCCGTCGTGACGGAGCAACTACTCGCGGACGTTTTCGAAATCGAGGCAGAGGTCTCGGCCACGCCCCATGGCCCGCGCGTGAACCCAATCCGGGCCCGCCACGATGGTGACGAACACACTGGTGGTGACGATACTGCCGAGCCGGACCGCGAGGAAGTCGTTGCCGAATAGGGGCCACGAAATCGAGCTCTGCCGACGGGTTCTTGACACGGACGCTGGAGTCTGCGCTTGAGATCGGATTGTCCTGGCTCGGTGAACCGGAACAATTATATAATTTTTAGGCTAGCCTAAAATAATGATTGACGACGCTACAGACACCGAGACACCGACGCGGAGAGAGTACGTGAAGTACGGGGGAACGGTTCTTAGCGCCGGGCTACTTGCGGGATGTACCAGCGACGCCGAGGGGGGAGCTGGAGCCACACGGGCGGAGTCCGAAGTGGAGACAGACACACCCACTGGCAACGGTTCGTACTCCGTGTCGATGTCACCGGTGGGAGAGGTGACGTTCGAATCGCCCCCGGAAACCGTCTTCACTCGGCTCACACACCACGCCGACATGGCGTTCGCGCTGGGGCATGGGGATACCGTCACGGCCATGCACGCCCCAGATTACTACAGTGGGCTATGGAACCAGTTCGTCGAACGGCTGCCGGGGGTGTCGCTGGACTGGACCGGGCTGTACTCCTCATGGAAGCCGAGCAAGGAGAAACTGTATGAACTGGATAGCGATATCCACTTAGCAGACCCAGCCTGGATCGCCAAACAGGACAACTGGGGTCGAGAGGACTTCGAGGAAATCGCTACCAACGTCTCACCCTGGTTCGGCAACTCACTGAGTGACCGGCACGCCGAACCGCCGTCCGGATGGGCGGACTACGAGTACTACACCCTCTGGGAGCAGTTCGAACTCGTGGCCAAGGCGTTTCAGGAACAGGCTCGCTACGAGGCGCTCGCGGCTATCCACGACGAAATGCGCTCGACCATCGACGTGAACTTACCGCCCGAGTCAGAGCGCCCGTCGGCGGTGATGATCGCCGCAGCTGATCTTGACGAGATCTACGCGTACACACTTGACAACCCCGGCTTCCTGACCGCGCATACCCGTCCATTCAGCGCACGGGACGCTTTCGAGGGCTCGGTCGAGACCAACTCTGTGGTCGACTTCGAGACGCTACTTGCGGCTGACCCCGACGTAATCCTGCACCTCGGTGGATTCGAACCGAGTACGAGCCTTCCGGAGCGGCGGGAGGCGTTCAAATCCGACCCAGTTGGATCAGAAATCACAGCCGTACAGAACGACCGGATCTATCCGCAGGGAGCGAGATATCAGGGTCCGATCCTGCATCTCTTCCAGTTGGAGATGACCGCAAAGCAACTGTACCCGGAGAAGTTCGGTGAGTGGCCGACCTACACTGAGGGGCCGTATCCTGAGATTCCGCCGGAGGAGCAGCTGTTCGACCGCCAGCGGGTCGCGGACATCGTGAACGGCGACATCTAGCTGATACCATCTAAACTCTTAGAACGACAGTATTGAGGCATACGCTAGATTATCTGGATGAATGGGATGAAAAATCCGACATCGTTAGCAGTATATAGGGAATATAAGGATATAGACATTGACTTGTCCAGAAAAGTTTTATACCACCATGTCATCTACTAACATATGCTAGTACACGAAGGAAACACGCACTCATACACCACTGGCTCCGACCGATATTGCCGTCACTGCAACGACGTTGCGCTCGCTTATGACCCGTCGGCTGACAGCCCTCGCTGTCGGTCGTGCGGAAAACTAGTCTAGCGCCATTCAGGGTCTGCACTCGTATAGAAGGATAACACTGGCTACACGGAGGCCTGTCCCGTGGGCATTGTTTTAGAATTATCCACAGAACGTCTGACAAGTTACGTAGCGATTTGATGGCTCCAACCGACGCAGACCGACTACAACTTGACGAGAACTTTGATTGCCTCACGCTCGTCCATCGCCCGATATCCTTCTGGAACGCCGTCGAGATCGACGGTTTTCGTGAATATCGGTGACGGGTCGAGCGTCCCCTGCAACACGTCGGCCAGTAGTTCGTCGGCGTAGGCACGAACCGGTGCCACGCCGCCGTTGAGCGCGATATTATCGCCGAACAGAGAGAACACATCCAATCCGGAGTCGTCAACGCCATGCGGGACACCGACGTAGCCGACGGTCCCGCCCGGCCGACAGACGTCGATGGCGGTCTCCATTGCTGAGGCCGCACCGACACATTCGAGCACGTGGTTTGCACCGCCGTCAGTCAGGTCATCCGCGGCGTCCACGGCATCTTGGCCACGGGCGGCGATGGTTTCGGTCGCACCGAACGACTCTGCGAGTTCAAGACGGTCCTCGTGGTGGCCCATCGCAATGATGCGTTCTGCCCCGAGGCGACGCGCCGCGAGGACGCCACACAGCCCGACGGCGCCGTCACCAACGACAATACAGGTGTCGCCTTCACCGACGCCGGCGCTCACCGCCGCGTGGTGACCGGTTCCCATCACGTCTGTCAGCGGCAGAATTGCTTCCAGCGTGTCTTCATCATCGGCGTGGCGGTCCGGGACGCGGACGAGCGTCCCGTCGGCCTCCGTCGCCCGGACGTACTCGCCCTGGCCGCCGCCGTTGTCGCCGCCCCACGAATCGCCGTTGACACAGGACGTGTGCAGTCCCTTCCGACAGAACTCACACCGGCCACAGCTGATGACGAACGGGGCGAACACCCGGTCGCCGGGTTCGACTGAGCGCACGTCGTCTCCGACTTCCTCAACGATACCCATCGGCTCGTGGCCGACGCGGGACCCCTCTTCACGGTCGCTCTGGCCACGATAGAACCAGAGGTCGGAGCCACAGACAGCCGTGTGAGTCACGCGTACAATCGCGTCGGTTGGCGATTCGATTTCCGGTCGGGGAACCTCTTCGACGGTAATCTCACCGGGGCCACGGTAGATGGCTGCGCGCATATGACCGCTTCGGGGTGGCTGTGGAAAACCGTTCTCATGCCGTCTGCCGAATCCGACTGACCGTTTTATTGGATGGAAACAATTACCAGCGATGGAATATAATTACAGAAACATGACGGATATTCTCATCGTCGGGGGCGGCCCCGCCGGCCTGAGCGCGGCACTGTTTGCACAGAAAAACGGGCTGGAAACGACAGTCTTCGACACTGATGGGACCTGGATGCACAAAGCACATCTGTTCAACTATCTCGGGGTAGGCTCTCAGGATGGGTCTGCGTTCATGGAAACCGCCCGGTCACAGGTGGATAGCTTCGGTGTCGACCGAAAACAGGGTACAGAAGTGACAGACGTGCAGCAAACTGATGGCGGATTTGAGGCTACAACTGAGGACGAGACATATGAAGCAGACTACCTCGTCCTCGCGACGGGTGCTAACCGCGACCTCGCTGCGTCGCTTGGCTGTGAGATGACTGCTGAAGATGTCGTTGACGTGGACGTGACGATGGAGACGAGTGTTGACGACGCCTACGCGACAGGGGGAATGGTCCGAGCCGAGGAGTGGCAGGCGGTTATCTCTGCCGGCGACGGTGCAGCGGCAGCCCTGAACATTCTCACAAAGGAGAAAGGAGAGCATTTCCACGACTTCGATACGCCCGCCGATGCAGACGCGGTATTCGGTCCCAAAGAGTAGGCCCCGAAACGGTTCCGGACGGGTCTATCTCATTTCTAACCATGCAGCAACGTTCTACCGGCCGTTGCCCCGCGTGTCTGGGCCGTGTTCGACACTGATCCGCCCCGGTCTAACTGGTGCTAAGCAGGTCCGTAAACTGCGACAGCGAGCCGTTACTTCGTCGCTGCAGCAGGTTCGAGATTCTGAAGCCGTGCGACAGTTTTATCGACTGATTCACTATGGCAACACAGAGCAGTGTGTTTGCTGTGAAGGAGTTCGAGTTCAACCTCAGGTTCACTGCGGGTGCTGATCCGGTTATGGACCTGTTTCACGAGTATCCGACGCTACGACTCCGGAACGCCACGTGTACGGTGACTGAAAACGCCATGTGGCGCATCGATCACGTAGACGGTCCCCCTGCCGCAATCTCCGCGTTCGATGAGATGTTTCTCGATGACGCACGCTGTAACGAGTGTCTCGACGAACGCGGCTGTTCTGGGACGCGAGAATACCAGGTTCTTGATTGCCAACCGGCCGCCAGAACTGTATATACGTATCACGCCCGGACTGACCGGTGTTGTACGGTGCCCACCGTCGTTACCGATTACATCGGCGACGGTGTCGTCTTCGAATCGGAACGCACCGGCGGTGCGTATCGGTGGCGGGTGCTGTCACCGGTCGAGACGTCGCTTGATCCGCTGTTCGATCATCTCGAATCGGTACTTCCGACCGAGGTGCAACTCGATGTAAACCATCTGGGAAACGCTGAACGATGGCGGGAGAAAACACAGCCTGCGTTTCCACAGTAACGACATCGAGTCCAGATCCGAATGTATACGAAGTATTAAAAAGTATGCGCCTCGGCGGAATCTAGTTCCGCTGAACCCGATGCCGAAATCAGTGGACCGACCGCTCGTCGCTTTCGTCAATGTCCTCAATCGGGTCGGCGTTGCCAAACGATGGCTCCGGACCGTCCCCAGCCGTGGCCCACTCACAGGCATTGGCGAGGACCTGCTGGACCGCGTCGTTGTGGTAAATCGGATAGGTCTCGTGGCCCGGGCGGAAATAGAATATTCGGCCCGCTCCGCGGCGGTAGCAACACCCTGACCGGAACACCTCGCCGCCCTCAAACCAAGAGTTGAACACGAGCGTGTCCGGCGCGGGGATGTCAAAGCGCTCGCCGTACATCTCGGTTTCTGGGAGTTCGATGTACTCGTCGACGCCGTCGGTGACGGGGTGACCTGGTTCGACGACCCACAACCGCTCGGTTTCGGCGGCTTCGCGCCATTTCAGACTGCAGGTCGTTCCCATCAGTTCGCGGAAGATCTTGGAATAGTGGCCCGAGTGGAGGACGATGAGCCCCATGCCGTCGAGGACCCGCTCTTTCACTCGGGCGACAACCTCGTCAGCAACGTCGTCGTGCGCGGCGTGGCCCCACCAGGTCAGAACATCCGTTTCTGCCAGTACATCCTCGGTGAGCCCGTGTTCGGGTTCCTGAAGTGTCGCGGTTTCCGTGTCGAACCCGCGCTCTTCGAGTGCTGTGGCAATAGCGCCGTGAATCCCGTTGGGGTAGAGGTCCGCGACAGCTTCGTGTTCCTGCTCGTGGACGTTCTCGTTCCAGACCGTGACACGTGTCATAGTCGTGATTTTGACCTCCGCCGTAACGGCGTTCGCCAAGCGGCAATCCGTGCGATTAGTGAGCGCTATGCGTTTCACCGCTGTTGAACAGTCGCTGAGAACCTTCCACGAGATATTCATCTGTCTCAGATACGGTTTTGCGCATCTCGGCCCTGAGTATCCGGCTCATGTCTACCGCGCGCCAGCGCCGCGCCACAGTGGCCATGACAATCGCAATGTTGAACGCCAATACAACTCGATTTCCAACTATATCCACAAGACTGTGAATAACGACCTGAAACGACCAAATACAGACGACTGTATGGCTCTTCCGTAGGAGTACAGTCGAGTGAAATCGCCGCGTAAAGCACTGCTATACCGGATACACACGACTGTATCCCATCCCGCCAGTACATACATGATAAACCCTGATTTTAATCTCGTCAGGGCTTCTCGCTTCCCTTCTGTCGTTATTCTGAACAGAGGATAATGTAAACAGTAGATAGGTATAAATACTCCCTGCCAGACGACGCGACTGATGCACCCTACCAGAAACCGCTGCAACAGAGGGTCACGAGGGATAGAACCACGTATTGAGGTGGTTCCGAAATGAGACTACGATACCATCTCCGGAATTGGGTGGCTGGTGAAAGTTTGGCCTGTCCGGACGAACGGATTGTGGGGGTGAGAACCAATGTCTGAACACACACTGGTGCTGATGGCACTGCTACCGCTGGCGACGATTGCAGTGTTGATGGTCGGGCTGTACCAGCCTGCAACACGGACGATGCCTATTGCGTGGGCGGTGGCAGCTATCGCCGCTTTCGTCGGCTGGCAGATGTCCCCCCGGCTGATTGCCGCCGCGTCGATACGCGGAGCGCTGACAGCGACCAGAATCCTGGTCATCGTCTTTGGGGCGATACTCCTGCTGTACACGCTGAAACAGTCAGGCGCGTTCGAGGTAATCAACGCAGGGTTCTCCTCGATTAGCGACGACCGGCGCGTGCAGGTCATCCTGCTCGTCTTCCTCATGGGCTCGTTCATCGAGGGCGCGGCCGGATTCGGGACGCCCGCGGCGATCGTCGGCCCGCTGCTGGTCGGTCTGGGCTTTCCCCCACTGGCCGCAGTGGTCGTTGCGCTCACGGGGAACATCCTCGCGATCACGTTCGGTGCGGTCGGGACGCCGCTGATCATCGGATTGCGTGACGTGGTGTTCGCAGAGGGCACGGGCGCCTCACAGCAGGTGCTGCAACAGGGTGGCTTCGAGAGCGTCGGCGCGTACGTCGCTCAGATCGGTCTGTGGGCGGCGCTCATCCACGCTATCGTCGGTATCGCTATTCCGTTTATCGGCGTGGCGATGATGACCCGGTTCTTCGGCGAGGAGCGATCGATCAAGCCGGCGCTTGAAGTCCTGCCGCTGTGCCTCTTCGCGTGGGCTTCCTTCGCAATCCCATACGTCGCGACTGCGTACTTCCTCGGGCCGACGTTCCCGGCACTGCTGGGTGCGATGGTTGGGCTACTCGTGGTCACGACCACGCTACGTGCCGGTTACTTCCTCCCCGACGAGGAATGGGACTTCGGCCCGCAGGCCCAGTGGCCGGACCACTGGATCGGCAGCATCGAACCCGGAGAGGGTGTCGGCACCACGTCGGGTGGCAGCCGAGAAGGAACTGTCGCAGCCGACGGTGGCACGGCAACGTTTGAAGACTCGCACTCGCAGGATATGTCGCTGGGGATGGCCTGGCTGCCCTATCTCCTCGTCGCCGCGCTGCTCGTCGTGACCCGCGTTGTCAGTCCGATTCAGGAGTTCCTCTCGACGAACGGTGTTCTGCTGTGGAATAACATCCTCGGCACGCCGTTCTCGGAGGGCGTCGAGATGTTCTACCTTCCCGGGAGTCTCTTCGTCCTCGTGGCCGTGATTACCTACGCGCTCCATGGGATGTCCACGGACGATATCAAGGCCTCGTGGAGCGAGGCGCTTCGAAACATTGCGCCGGCTGTCGTGGCGCTGTGGTTCGCTGTCGCGACAGTCATGATTATGCAACGGACCGGCAGTGCTGTCGTGCTGGAGGCCGCGCCGACCAACGCCGGGATGCTTGGCCTGCTGTCGGAAATAACAGCAAGTGGGACCGGACAGATGTTCCCGTTCTTCTCGGGCTTCATCGGCGCGTTCGGCGCGTTCATCGCCGGCTCGAACACGGTCAGCGACATCCTGTTCGGGCTGTTCCAGTTCCAGGCCGCTCAGCAGATCGGTGCGCCGACACAGATCGTCGTTGCCGCACAGGCAGTCGGCGGCGCAATCGGCAACCTCATCGCGATTCACAACGTGGTCGCCGCCCTTACCGTGGTCGGCCTTATCGGTGAGGAGGGGCGTGTCATCCGTCTCGAACTGATACCGGTGCTGTACTACGGCGTGTTCACGGGCATACTGACGCTCATCTTGGCCTACGTCGTGGCTCCAGGCGCGTTCTAACCCGACTCACCTTCCCACCTACCCTCCACCTACTCCCTACTCATGGCATACGATTCCCGACTCCCCGAGCAACGTGACCCGGCGACAGACCCGAGCGCGAACTACGACTATCAGGGCGACAGCGTCAACCGGCCGGACCTCGTCACGGCCCTGGAGCGCCGCGTAAACGGCGACGTGCGCTTCGATACGTACACCCGTGAGCTGTTCGCAACCGACGCGAGCGCGTACGAACAGCTCCCCATCGGCGTCGTCTCGCCGGTCTCGACCGAGGACGTGGTCGCGGTGATGGAGTACTGCGACAGGCAGGATATTCCGGTGCTTCCCCGGGGTGGCGGGACCAGCCTCGCCGGACAGGCCGTCAACGAGGCGGTCGTCCTCGATTTCAAGCGGCACATGGCCGAGACGCTGTCGATCGACCCCGAGGCCGAGCGGGCTCGTGCGCAGGTCGGTATCACTATCGCCCGGCTCAACGACCAACTCGAACCCCACGGGCTGAAGTTCGCGCCGGACCCCGCGTGGGGTGACAAAAGCGTTCTCGGCGGTGCAATCGGGAACAACACGACCGGCGCACACTCGCTGAAATACGGCAAAACGGACGCCTATATCGAGGAATGTGAGGTCGTCCTCGCGGACGGAACCCGGACGACCTTCGGCTGGGTAGACGTCGACGACCTCGAAGCACGGGCGACCGAGGCCGGCCCGGACGCCGACCTCGAAACCCGGATTTATGCCGAAGTCGCGAAAATTCTCTCAGAAGACGCTACCAAGATCGACGACAAATATCCGGAGCTCAAACGCAACGTCTCCGGGTACAATCTGGACGAATTGGTTCACAGCGCCAGGGAGCGCGGCGAAGTCAACCTCGCCCGATTGCTCGCCGGGAGCGAGGGGACCCTGGCCGTCGTGACGGAGGCGACGGTCTCGCTTGAACCCGTACCCGACGCCACGGCCGTCGCCATGCTGACCTACGACAACATCATCTCGGCGATGCGGGACGTCGCTCCGATTCTCGATCACGACCCGTCGGCCGTCGAAGTGATGGACGACGTGCTTCTGGACCTCGCCGCGGAGACGCCGGAGTTCGCCGACGTTGTTGGCATGCTCCCAGAACAGACGGATTCGACGCTGCTCGTGGAGTTCTACGCCAATTCGCCCGATGACGGCGCACAGAAGGTCGCCAACTTGCTCGCCGACCGACTTCCGGGCTACGACGCCAGAGAGTCGCCAAGTGACGGGGCGGGTTCGGTCACCGACGCCTCGGTTCACGCTGTCGATGCGCTGGAGGCTTACGACGCAGACCGGCAGGCGAAGTTCTGGAAGATGCGCAAGGCCGGGCTGCCGATTCTCTTGTCGCGGACGGGCGACGACAAGCACTGGCCGTTCGTCGAAGATACAGCGGTCCCGGCCGAGAACCTCCCGGAGTACGTCGCTGACATCCGGGAGTTGTTCGATGAGCACGACACGTTCGCCTCATACTACGCCCATGCCGGCCCCGGCGTCCTGCATATCAGACCGCTGTTAAACCTGAAATCCGGGGACGGCATCGAGACGATGGAAACCATCTCCGACGCTATCACGGATCTCGTCGTCCAGTACGACGGGTCCGTGTCGGGCGAACATGGCGACGGGCGTGCCCGAACCCAGTGGAACCGCAAGCTCTACGGCGACGACCTCTGGGAGACGTTCCGCGACCTGAAGTCGGCGTTCGACCCCGACTGGCGGCTGAACCCGGGCAACATCTGTGGTGAGCACGACCCGGCTGAGAATCTCCGGTACGACCCCGACTACGAGTTCGACGCGGGCTTCGACCCCGCGCTCAACTGGGACAACGAAAACGGGTTTCAGGGGATGGTCGAACTCTGCCACGGCTGTGCGGGCTGTACCGGCCATCAGGAGACCACCGGCGGCGTGATGTGCCCGACCTACCGCGCCGCAGAGGAAGAAATCACGAGCACCCGCGGCCGAGCCAATATGCTCAGGTCGGCGATGGACGGTGACCTCCCCGACGACCCCTTTGAGGAGGAGTTCGTCACGGAGGTTCTTGACCTCTGTATCGGCTGTAAGGGCTGTAAAAAGGATTGCCCGAGCGGCGTCGACATGGCGAAGCTCAAAGCCGAAGTGGTCCACGAGCATCACCAGCGAGAGGGTATTTCGTTGCGTGATCGGCTGTTTGCCAACGTCGAGACGGTGCTCTCGCTTGGAAGCACGTTCGCCCCGGTGTCGAACTGGCTGATGGACCTGCCGGGCTCGGGACTCCTCATGGAGAAAACAGTCGGCATCACGGAAGAGCGGACGCTACCCGGCTTCCACCGGACCACGTTCCGGGACTGGTGGGCTGACCGCGGCGGAGCAATGGTTGCGGCGAACAAAGCTGACCGGAAGGCACTCTTGCTCGCCGACCCTTACACGAACTACAGCCATCCGGATGTCGGGAAAGCCGCTGTAGAAGTGCTGGAGGCGGCGGGCGTCCACGTGGTCGTGCCTGACGACGTGACCGACAGCGGTCGTCCTGCGTTCTCCAAGAGTATGCTGGACCACGCCCGCGAGACGGCACGGGCGAACGTGGACGCGCTCGCGCCGCGAATCCGCGACGGCTGGGACGTGGTCACCATCGAGCCCTCGGACGCAGTGATGTATCAGGTCGACTACCGTGACTTGCTCTCCGGCGACGACGTCGACACTGTCGCGGAGAACACGTATGGTGTCTGCGAGTATCTTGACACGTACCGGTTGGGGGAGGCTATCTCCTTCGACGATTCGGGCGACTCGCTGGCGTACCACGGCCACTGCCACCAGAAGGCAACGAAGAAAGACCACCATGCCGTCGGCGTTCTGCGCCGTGCTGGCTACGCCGTTGACCCGCTCGATTCGGGCTGTTGTGGCATGGCCGGTAGTTTCGGCTACGAGGCCGAACACTACTCGATGAGTGAGGGCATCGCGGACCTCCTGCTGGGACAGATAGATGACTCGCCCGCCGAGCAAGTCGTCGCGCCCGGCGCATCCTGTCGGTCCCAGATTGACGACTTCGGCGACAGTGACGCGGAGCCGCCACATCCCATTGAGCTGGTTGCGGCGGCGATACGGTAACTGGGTCCGGCGACATCTCCCGGCAGTGGTCAGAACCCGAACCCGTCTCTTTGTCTGACCGTGACGTCGTGTCCGTCAACTGTTGACCGAAGCGCCTGTGTGAACGGTTCGGGGTCGAACTGGCCGTGGACTCGAACCGTCGTCGCGGAGTCTGTCCGGGGCTGTGCGGTGATTTTTGGCCGACCGATCCGGCCACCAGTGTGGATATCGACGCTGTCGAGCGTGTCGTATGACTGTGTCTCGACCTGTTCGGCCATCTCGATTGCCGTGGGGACGCCCTCCTCGACCACCTGTGAGGCGAATGCGGCGGCCCGCTGATCCGGCGACCCGAACAACAGGTCGACGGGTGTCAGATAGTCATATTCGACGAAGTAAGCCCGGTCCGTACAGAACAACACGTCGATAAGTCGGAGCGGGTACGAGCCCCGCATCGTGTAGTGCAAGTGGACGCGGAGTTCGTCGGTCACGAAAACCACCCTTTCGCAGTGGCTGCGTCAGTGACTGTTCCGTCCGCCGCGACTTTTGCACGCCCCACTCGGTACATCGTATACACCTGCACCAGCAGGTATATCACCCAGAGCACGTACCCGCCCAGTCCGCTCCCGAGTACGGCCGTCTGGACGGCAAACGCCTGCAGCCCCAGTCGTGTCGCCAGCCCAGTTCCAATCAGGAGGACGCTGAAATAGCCGAAAAACGCGGCGGCGACCCACATTGCGACGATCCGACCCCAGCCCGGCATTGTGTGCTCCGGGAGCCGGACTGTATTGACGAGTTGGACGATAACGATATACGGCCACATCAACAGACCGGACATCGACGCTCCGACGACGAGCAGCCCGAAGGGGTCGTCTATCGATATCGGAAGGATGAGAATGAGAATCCCCCAGCCACAGAAGACGGTCAGCAGTCCCCAGAACAACCGCGGCAGGCTCCAGCCCGCCTCCCGCCCGTACAGCTCGTAGATGATGTCGGAGCTGTTCCGGACGAACGACTCGATAATCGCGTATTCGGTCGTGAACAGGGCGAGAAACAGCGTGACGTAGATGACGCTCGTCGTGAACCCGCCGACCGACGGCGCAATCTCAATCAGCCACATATCGACCGCGTCGCTCGTCGCGCCCGGTGCCTGTGACACCGCGATGACGACCAGCATCGTCGTGACCAGCAGGAGGCCCAGTAGGAAGGTCAACAGGTGTTCGAGCTGTGTCACGCGCCACCAGCCGCGCCACCGTTTGAGGTTCTGCGTATCCGGAGTGAACGTGAACCCGTCCTCGTGGACTGTCTCAGGGTCGTCGCCGGCGAAGGGGTTCTTGATCCGGCCCTGATACCGGCCCATTCCGTAGCCCTTCTCCCGTATCCAGAGGCTCTGTGAGAGGTTGAGGTAGCCGCCAGCGCCGGCGTAGGCCAGCGCTCCAACCAGCACGGCGATAGTCCCGACCGGTGAGTAGTCGCCCACCTCAGTCAGACTCCCTGGGACGCTGACCAGCACGTCCACCGATCCGATGAGAACGAATAGCAGCAGTGTGAACGCAATAGACAGCGCTACCAGGATTAGCTGGAGGCTCTCGACGACGTTGTACATCAGCGGCGTCACCTGGTAGGTAACCCAGATGAACACCATGAGCCCGATGCCAAACAGTCGCCAGCCAACGATGTTGACGCCGGCAAATTCATAGGTGCCGAGGGAGAGGCCCTGAGCACCGATTTGCGCGGCGCTTGCGGCCCACCCCGGCCAGCCGAGACTGACAAACCCGCCTATGAGCATGGCTAGTGGGAGGACCGGGTGGACTCGCTCGAACGCTCGAAACACGCTCTCACCGGTCGCGAGTGTCCACCGCTGTATCTCCGTGTTGATGACGAAGTGGAGACAGACAGCCACGAGGAACAGCCAGTACAGTCCCCACCCGTAGCTGGCGACCAGATTCGGCCAGAACAGCGTCTCACCGCTGCCGAGCGACGCCCCAAGCATGATCGCGCTGGGACCGACGACGTGGCGGAGCTTCGGTACTTTCGGCAACGAGAGTTCTCTGAACCGCCCGCCGGTGCCCGTGTCCGGATGGTCGTCGCTCTCCGGTGCTACCTCGAGGTTGTCGTACGCGACCGGGGTGTACGACGAGATTGGATACCGTTGCTCTTTGCGAGAAGCGTACACCTCCGATGTCTCTGACTCCGTCTCTTCCGCTACGTCCGACTGTTCCGTCGGCTTTTCCTCTGACATCGGTTAACTCACCCACCGACGTAGTGCCAGACGTGTTCGTGGTCGGCAGCTAAATCAACCTGTGGGAGATCCTCCAGTGCAGGCCCGATGGCGTCCCACCACTCGTCAGCGGTCTTGTAGCCCGCTGGATGCTCCTGAAACACTTCGGTAATGAGTTCCCCGGCATCGGTGTCGGGGTTTTCGCGGAGATAGTCGTACGCAGCCCGCAGCGCTGCACGCCGGTCGTCGAGTACATCCCCTGTCCCTGGAAGGTCCGCGTCGGCGATACTGTGCTCGACTGGGGGCTCTCGTTCCTGTTGTGGTTCCGCGCCCGAGCCGACAAGCTGGGAGAACGGGATCCACCAGACCCGACTCCGTGCCCCGACCTTCCGCGTTTCCAGATCCCCTCGTTCCACGAGTACGTCGAGCTTGTTGTGTGCCGTCTTCCGGGAACAGCCGAGTGCGTCCATCACATCGGTTGCCGTCAACGGCTTCGCCTGGTCCGCCCGATCTTGAAACACCGAGAGCACTCGCTCCGGTGTGAACTCTGCCGTGGACGGTGGCGACCCGTCAGCCCGACCATCGTCCGCGGTATTGCTCATACGTAGCCATTACAGTCGTATGTAATAGACTTTTCTGCAGCGATCTCCGTTTCGGGAGCAAACGATCTCCATCCGTCTGACGCTCGATAGGTCCCAATCACGCACGAAGGCAGGTATTACGACTTTTCAGTCGACGTACCGACAATGGCTGGTTCAGATCTCCCTGCTCCGGTTCATCTCCGACAGCGGCCACGCTCCTGTCGGACCGGTCTACCCATTACTCGGCCGGCTCCGGCACAGGCTTCGACTGCTCAGTTTCCACGACTGCACGCTCCGGAAGTTCGGGGTTCGGTGTCCGACCGAGCGTCAGCAGGCGCTCGGTGAGTGTCAACTCCTCCGGGCTAGGGCTTGGTTTCTGGACTTCCTCGTAGTCGACGATTACCTGCCCCGCCTCGGCGGTGATGCGCACTGCACAGAGCTGGTAGGAGGGATAAAACACCGGGGGGAGCAGCCCGATGACACCATCCCGCCGGTGGAGCCGTTTGAGCCAGGTCCCGGTGTTAACGACCAGACCACCGTCGACTGACTGCACACTCGGTCGGTGTGTGTGACCGTAGCAGAAGACGACCACGTCGTCTTCCTGTTCGAATATTTTCTGCGCGGCTTCCGTGTACGTCGTCTGGGTATCGACCGTGAGGTCTGTCTCGAAGACGCCAAAGCGGTTGATTGTCTTCTTGATGTCCCGCCGCAGGAGATACAGTGGGATGCCCACGAGCAACAGGAGCCCGGCCAGCGACGCGTTCACTACGAGCAGCATCCAGATGGCGGTCCCGACGGTGCCGAACTGACCCAGAAACGATGTGGTCGTTTCCACCGGCGCGGACCAGACACCGAGAAGATTCAGCGCTGCCAGGATCGCCAAGATAGCGCTAATGTTGAACAGCAACAGGAACGGGACAAGTGCGTACCGCAACAGCGGGTTCATCTCCCGGTAGAAATACTTCGAGAGCATCCACACTGGGACCCGTTCCGTCGGCGTCACCGCCTGTACGTCCTTGAGCCAGTTGTACCGACCCCGGTCCGAGAGCTGGCCGGCCCGGCTCGTCACGAGCGTGTTGTAGTAATAACCGAGCGGCGTCACATTGGTATCGCCCCAGTCTTCGATACGGTTGTTCGGGTCCTGTTGATTGCCGTGTTCGAAGTGGATGGCCTGGTCCCCCACCGGACGGGTAATCGACTTCGACTGAACGAGCGTGACGTTGTACGCCGCGAACCGCTCCACGTACTCGTCGTAGGCTGCGAGGTCGTGGTCGTGATTGCCCGGTATCAGGGTAATCTGGATGTTTTCGCCGGTCTTTCGCAGCTGCTCGAACAGCGACGGATAGGTCTCCTCGAGGACGTCGAACTTCTCTAGTCCCGACATCCCGGTGAATTCCCACAGCCCGAACGCGTCGCCGTTAATGAGTAGCTCGACGTTCTCCTCAGTGGTCTCCAGCCGCGATAGAAAATCAAGCAGTTCATCGAGAAACTCCACCTCCTCTAGCTGTTCGTCGCCGCCGATATGGAGGTCGCTGATGACGTAATAGACGCGGTCGTCGGCGGTGCGGTCCATTGAATATGGGTTCTTGACCCACAGACAAAGGCGTTGCTCTCCGGAATATCACTGCGGGAGGGTGTAGTTTCAAGTGGGTGTGTCGTTGGAATACGCATTCTCGCCGGTAGCGCAACCTGCCCGATTACAGTTCCAGCACGGCCCGGAATCGCGCTTCGTTGTCGATCATCCGTCCATAAGCCTCGCTGACATCTTCAAGCGGGTAGGTCTCTATCTCAGGAGAGATGTCGCGGAGCGAACTGAACTCCAGCGTGTCCTGTGAGTCACGGGCGTGTCCGGAGGCCCAGCCCTCAACAGCGCCCCGGTTCTGGACGAGTTGCTGTGCGCTCACGCCCACCGGCTCACCGGGGACGCCCACAACCACGACAGAGCCGTCGACACCGATGCCGCTGACGATAGAACTGATGGCGTCACTTGACGGTGCCGTCGCCAGCACCACGTCGGCCCCACCGAGTTCCTGTAGTCGCTGACCAGCATCTGTCTCCGCCGCGTTGATGAAGTGGTCGGCTCCCAGGTCTTTCGCCAGCGATTCTTTCTCCGGCGTTCGGGAGATAGCGGCCGTCTCGAAGCCGGCCGCGTGTGCATACTGGATGCCGAGGTGACCGAGGCCGCCGACGCCCTGTACGGCGACGAGGTCTCCGACGCTCGCATCGCTGTTCCGGAGCGCATTGAACGTCGTCACGCCCGCACAAAGCAGCGGCGCCGCGGCCGCCGCATCGAGTGACTCCGGAATCTTCGCGAGCGCCTCCGACGGTGCGGTCATGTACTCGGCGTACCCGCCGTCGTAGCTCAGTCCGGTAATTTCGCCGTTCTCACACTGGAGGAAGTTCCCCTGTCGACACTGGTCACACGTCGAACAGTGGCCGCCGTGCCAGCCGACGCCGACTCTGTCGCCCACGTCCCAGGCGTCAACAGCGTCGCCAACGGCGTCCACGTGGCCTGCCACCTCGTGACCGGGAACCCGTGGATAGGAGACAACCGGGTTGGTCCCCTCTTTTGCGTACACGTCGCTGTGACAGATGCCACAGGCGTCGACCGAAACCCGCACCTCGCCGGGGTCCGGCTCGGGCACGTCTCGTTCGACGACCTCGAAGTCAGCCCCTGGCTCGGGCACGACCGCCGCTTGCATTGTGTCAGACATAGCGTTACTTTCGGCTCGACGCTGATAAGCGGCCAGTTAGCAGACATCTGTACGCTGCCGTTCGCTCCCACAATCCGACCGGCAGAACACCGACACGTTGCGGGGGATTCGGAAGAGATGCTGGAATTCTCGGCGCTCAGGATCGGAGCCGCTGAATGCGTTTCTCCGTCGGCGGGTGGGTCGAAAACAGCTTCTCGAATAGCCCCCTGTCGGCGTTGAAAATGCAGAGGGCGTTCATGCTGTCCTCCACTGTCGACTCGCGACCCTCGGCACCGCGGGAAATTTTTTCGAGCGCACGAGCCAGCGGCTCGCCGGTACCGATGGCGCGGCGAGCGTCCGCGTCGGCGACATACTCTCGATACCGTGAGATAGCCAGCACGAACACCATGACAAGCGCGTTTGCGAGCGAGGAGGCGATCGTCGCTATGATCCAGGAACCGATGTTTCGCTCGCCGCCGAACAGCACTGCGAAGTAGGCGACGTAGCCGACGAGCATCCCGATGGACTGCCCGACAACCATCGTGATGACGTCCCGGTTCTTGATGTGAGCCAGTTCGTGTGCGATCACGCCCTCCAGTTCGTCATCATCCAGGAGTTGCATCAGTTCGCTCGACACGACGACGACACCCGCACCCTTCCGTCCGACCGCGAAGGCGTTGGGGACGCCCATGTCCATCACCATCAGTCGCGGCTCCTCGATATTCATATCTCTGCAGAGTCGCCGGACCATCTGGTGGACGTAGCCGAACCGCTGGTTATCCGGCATATCCTCCGCGCCACGGAGCGCCAGCCACTTTCCAAGTTTGTACTGGATCGCCGGCACGACGAGGATGCCGCCGAGGAGCACCGGGACAAGCGGCAGGCCTAACAGCACCGACAGTGCTGTTCCGGCGAACACGTAGAACCCGAACAGAATCGCACCGACGACAAGCATCCGCACCTGTAATCCGAAATCTGTCATACAGGGTCAAACCTGTCCGGCCGTATAAACAGTCTGGCTGATAACGCCGCTCGCGTCACTGGGTTTCGACGCGGATCCAGCGCTTACGGCTTGTGGAGCGCGTAACTCCGCCGCCCATGGGTTTCGAGCGTGAGATACGCCAGCCGCCAGTCGGTCTCCGAACAGAACTGGTGGACGGCGGGGATGACGCCGTTCACGATTTTGTAGTCGTCGCCTGCGATGTAGCCGTCGTCTGCGACTGCCCGCTGGCTCTCTCTGAGTTCGGCCAGCGTGGCCTCATACTTGTGGGAACTGTTGATATACACCCAGTCGAGCGAGCCGGTATTGGTCTCACGGAGTACGGTAATCGGCTCAGCGTCCCGCAGACGGACAGTGTCTCCTTGCCCGCTGAAGCGTCGCTTGACAGCCTCTCGGTCTTCGTCGCTTTCCCACCGGTCGACCAGAGAGAGCGTTTCCGGCCGCGTGATCCTGTTGATTGACGCGGCGAACGACCCGTCTCCAGTGCCGAACTCGGCAACAGTCCCGCTGGTCGGCAGGTGTTCAAGCAGATCTGTCCGATGGGGAAGGACTTGCACGTGTTCAAGTGCTGCCGCCGGGAGCGACTCTGGCACAACTTCCTTCCGATCCAGAATGGTCGCCGCTGCCGCTCCCTCGGACGTGTCGGGTGGGAACGCGGTCTGATAGAGTCCGGCAATTAGCGGGTACAGTCGGTCCGGACAGGACTCGGTGATGACACGTTTCACCCGCAATAGTGGCATTCCAATGTCACGATACTGCAACGGAGAGTAAAAGCATGCCGACTCCTCGCTTGCTGGAGAGCCGAAAACCTATGCCCCTGGGTCCGAAACGGCATTGGCATGTCTCTATCCCGTTTTGTCGGGCGGTTCCGGCCTTACTCTGTCCCGATCTGTCTGTTTACTGCGGTAGTCGCTGCCGTGCTGGTTGTGCCAGCGCTGGTTCTCGGGGGCCCGACCGGACGCACATATGCCCTGACCGTGGCGGTTCTCATCGTCGCAATCTCGTCAGTCCTTCCGTACGCCGCTGCTGTCGGTGTTCTAACGGTTCCGTTCCTCTACACTGGAGTCGGGAGCTATGCTTCCCCGTCGGTCCTGCCAGCCGATCGGGAGCAGCTCGCGCTAGCTGCAGCACTCCGGCATGTCATTGCTGGTATCTTGTATGTCGTCGCGGCCACCGCCGTCGGCGCTGTCGGCATCGGTCTCGATTTCGCGGCGTCGAGCGGTTCGGAGCCGTTTCCGGCGGTCGGTTTTCGGCAGTTTCCGTCATTGGGATTTCCGCCGTTTATGCTGCTCGGTGGCGTGGTCATCGCCGGTGTCTACGTCATCACTCAACTGTGGCGGTATGAGAAACCGGTTCGTGACTTGGGTTGGGAGACGGTTTTCGGGACGGTCGCTCTCGGATCGTTCCTCGCTGTGTCGCCTTTGGTTGCGCTCTGGATTTTCGGGTCATACGGCTTCTGACTGCCTCTGTCCTACCTGCGATAGCTGGCTTCTCTGCAGACTATCCAATAGTCGGCGCTACCCGCCGGCTTCCAAACGGCTTAAAGTCACAAGCTCCGGTATCCGATAATGACTCAGAAACAGTCCTCGACAGATGGTGGTCCACGAACGAGCGGTATGCCGATGCTCGGTCTCGGTACCTGGCAGAATGAAGACGCAGAACAGTGCGCCGAGAGCGTTCGGACGGCGCTGGAAGCCGGCTACCGACATATTGACACCGCGCAGGCCTACGACAACGAAAGCGCAGTCGGCGACGGTATCGCCGCGGCTGACGTGGATCGTGACGATATTTTCCTAGCGACGAAGGTCTGGATTTCGAATCTCTCACACGACGACGTGATCGAAACGACCGAAGAGAGTCTCGACAAACTCGGCGTGGATTCGGTGGACCTGCTGTACGTCCACTGGGCGGCGGGCGAGTACGAGCCCGAGGAGACGCTTCCTGCGTTCGACGAACTCGTTGACCGCGGCCTGATCGACAACATCGGCGTCTCGAACTTTGAACCGCATCACGTCGAAACGGCGATGGACGTGCTCGATGCACCGGTGTTCGCAAATCAGGTCGAAACGCACCCGTTCCTCCAGCAGGCAGAACTGCGCGAGCACGCGGCCGAACAGGACTACGAACTGGTCGCGTACTCCCCGCTGGCACGCGGTGAGGTGTTCGGTCACGACGTCATCGAAGCCATCGCCGACGACCACGACGCCAGCGAAGCGCAGGTCAGCCTCGCGTGGCTCCGTGAGAAGGGTGTGACAGCGATTCCGAAGGCCACGAGTGAAGCCCACATTACGGACAATCTGGCGAGCCTTGACCTGTCGCTGACGGACGCCGAAATCGACAGTATCGACAATATCGATACTGTTGACCGACGTGTTGACCCGGACTTCGGGCCGGCCGCGTGGGACTGAGTCGACGCCGGAGTTTCTCGGTTGGATTTGCCAATCGGCTGCCGGTCCGTGACACCACGTCTCCCACAGCCCTCTTCACATTTCGACCCGTTGATCAGGTAATGAGATATTTTCGCTCTGACGGGTGGTCCAACTGACTTGGCCTATGCTGCGGTCCGCGGTCACTGAGCGGCCCTCAATCCCGGCTCGCTACCGCGACAGCGCGCTGTTTGTCCTGCTCGCCGTATTGTTTGGGGGCTCGTTTGTCGCAATCAAAACCGGGCTTCGTGAGCTGCCACCAGTGCTGTTTGCCGGCCTCCGGTTCGACTTGGCGGCGGTAACGCTGCTTGGCTACATCGTCTTTACCCGGCCCCGGTCAACGTGGCTACCGCGGACTCGTGGTGACTTCGTGGGCATTGGGATGGCGGCGCTGTTCCTGATCGCGCTCAACAACGGCCTGTTGTTCCTTGGTCAGGGTGCGACGACGCCCGCAGCGGCGTCCGTGATGTACGGTCTGAACCCGATTCTCGCCCCCGTGTTTGCTTGGTGGCTGCTGGGTGACCGGCTCTCGTGGCTCGGCGCGCTCGGGATCGGTGTCGCGCTGAGCGGCGTTATCCTCATCGTCCAGCCGTCGCCGTCGACGTTCACCGACGCGAGCGCTATCGGGCAACTGCTGGTCCTCGGCGCGGCCGCGGCCGTTGCACTCGGTAGTGTCCTCCTCCAGCGTGTCGGCCCGCAGATGGACAGTACCCCGCTGACTGCGTGGGCGATGGCCGCCGGCGCGGTGCTCCTCCACGTCGCAAGCCTACTGGTCGGGGAGCCGCCCACGGCCGTCATCGGCATCGGCCCGGAGACGATTGTGAGCATCGTGGCTGTGGGCATTCCCTCGACGGCGGTCGCCTACGCCATCTACTTCGGCCTCATCAGTCGTATCGGCCCGGTTCGTGCGAACTTGGTCGCCTATGTTGTGCCGATATTCGCCGCACTCATGGGCTGGGTCCTGCTCGGCTCGTCGGTATCACTGTGGACGCTTGTTGGTTTCCTCGTCGTCGTTGCAGGCTTCGCCCTCATCGAGCGTGTGACCATCCGCATGGAACTGCGCCGGCTCTATCGACGGTTCAACCAGCCATCGTCGTCCCAGCAGACGCCCCCGTGTGACGACTGAGCAAGCCGGCAGGTGGCACAGGCCCGGCCAATCATGTATCGGCAGTCCCTAGCTACAGCATGGACCCTTCTGACGTGGAGACTGTGTTTGTCGCCGGAGCCAGCGGCGGGACCGGGCGAGCGATGCTCCGACTACTCAGTTCGCGCGTGCCGACGGTCCGGGCACTGACCAGCACACCGGCAAAAACAGACGACCTGCAGGCGGCCGGCGCTGACGAGGTTGTCGTCGACGACTTGCTGAATCCGACTGCGCTGACCGATGCGTTGTCGGATGTCGATGTCGTCCTGAGCGCCGTCGGCTCGAACATCACGGACGTCTGGTCTCGGGACGAGTACGTCGACGGCAAGGGAACGACCAATCTACTCAATGCGGCTGTCGACGCCGGCGTCAAGGCATTCGTCATGGAATCCGCTATCGGGGTCGGCGACGAGCCGGCTAGTCCGCTCGCGGCGGCCTTCGATGTTGCCATCCAGCCGATACAGCGTGCCAAAGCAGCGGCCGAGGCCGCGATCCGTGAGGCGCCGGTTCGACACACGATTCTCCGTCCAGGCGTCCTCACGAACGGGCCACGAACTGACACCGTCTCCGTCGCCGAACCCGGAGCAAAGCTCTGGGGGAGTGTTTCGCGGGCCGACGTGGCCCGACTGATGATCGCCGCGCCTGTCACACCGGCGGCGGAAGACCGGACGCTCGAAGTCGTTGCGAAGCCGTCGTTCCCGGACCGCGCGCTACATATCGATTGGCAGCTTCCCCGAAGCGAGCAGGCGGGAACCGTGACGGTCGATACCCCAGACGGCGGCCCGTAGCGGGCAAGCCACCCGTGTGCAAATACGGCTCCAGCGTGAAAGGACCCTGATGACTGCTGTGGACCACGCGAACGCCGGCTATCGGCGATTGTACGAGCAGGACGGGCTCTCGTTCGGGCTCGGATTTCCGCTCACAGGCGAAACGGAGTCGACGCCGGATATCGACGCGGAACTCCGGCTCGCAAGCCACGCCGAAGCAGTCGGCTTCGACGCGCTCTGGGCGCGAGACGTGCCGACGTACTGGCCGCGGTTCGGGGACGCCGGCGGGGCCTTCGACCCGTGGTCGCTGTTGTCCCACGTCGCTGCTCACACCGAGTCGGTCACACTCGGCACATCAAGCATTGTCCTCCCGTTGCGCCACCCGCTCCATGTGGCGAAATCGGCCGCATCTGTCGACCGGCTCTCCGACGGGCGTCTCGTGCTTGGTGTTGCCTCGGGCGACCGTGACCCGGAGTATCCGGCGTTCAATGTCGACCCCGAGAACCGGGGCCAACTGGTGCGTGAAAGCGTCGACGCACTCCGTGCGCTCTGGCGAGAGGAGTACCCGACGCTCGATGGTTCCTGGGGCCACCTCGACGGCGAACTGGATATCCTCCCGAAGCCGACGACGGACACGCTCCCGCTGTTTCCGACGGGGAACGCCAGACAGTCGACGGAGTGGATCGCAGAGAACGGCGACGGTTGGATATTCTATCACCTCCCCGAATCGACGCTGGAGTCGTACCTCGACACGTGGCGGAGTCACGCTCCCGAGAAACCGTTCACGATTGCCCTTCAAGTCGAGTTCGCTGCTGATCCCACAGCCGAACCCGAACCGCTCCATCAGGGGTTTCGGGCCGGCGTCGAGTGGTTCCGAGAATACTTCCAACGGCTCGAAGACTACGGCCTTGACCACGTTATCGTCGGGATTCGAGCAGCAGAGCCACAGGCGGCGATGACGACATTCGCCAGCGAAATCATCGAGGAACTGTGATGGTCAGCAGGAAGATGTTCGTACGCACGGCTTTCGGTGAAGCCGACCTACCAGATATCAATGACCGACCGGCAGGCAGACCTTCGCACTCTGGCTGGGGAGCTTACCGATTACGAGCCGATCACCGACGCGTTTCTCGCCAAGAGCTTCACGGACCAGTTACTCATCGTCGATGTCCGGGACGGCGCATCCCTCCCCGCTGCCGTCATCGACAGGCTAGCTGACCACGACCTGCTCCCAGCAGAGAACGTGTACAGTGCAGACGAGACACCCCAGTCCGCCGTCGGCGACGTGGGCGATGCGACCCGCCACCATTTCGTCGACGTACGAACCCGTGGCTCACACCACTCGTACGTTGTGGAGTGAGTTCGGTCCCTGTGTCCTCAACGATGGGACGAATCCGGCTGGGCGTTAGGGGTCGAACTCGCCCTTTTTGAGCCCCCTCCGAACCGGGTCGTGTTCAGCATCGGTCGGCGGCGGTGCAGTTACCAGTAATGCCTCCAGCCGACCATCCTCATCCGCTTTGACGCCGCGGTCGGTATCGGCCTCGACGACCACCACATCGCCCGGTTCGACCGCGCGCTTCGTGTCCCCGTCACGGA
The DNA here is from genome assembly GCF_030848575.1 of Haloarcula sp. H-GB4. Lineage (NCBI taxonomy): Archaea > Methanobacteriati > Methanobacteriota > Halobacteria > Halobacteriales > Haloarculaceae > Haloarcula > Haloarcula sp. H-GB4. The sequence continues at coordinate 256,954 of NZ_JAVDDX010000003.1, forward strand.
CGACACCGGTCCCAGACTGGACGTGTACCGCTACGTCGCTTGCAGGTGCATGTACCGGAATGAACTGCCCGGGTTCGAAGTAGCCACAGACGACTTTCATTCGCTCGCTGCGGAACACTTCGACGGCCGAGAACCGGTCATCATCGTATTCTCGGACGGCGCCGAAATCAGTCGCCGTCATCGTACGCCCTCCCCATCACTGCAGTCTCAAAGAACTGCAGGGCAGAAGTCGCATCTGGCCGATGCGGCCTGATTCGAACGCCGGCGAGTGCGCACACTCGCTCCTGTCGGTTTCGGTGCTGTAGGTGCATCGCAAGGAGGTCCGACCGCACGACTGAAAGCCTCGGTCCCGAACCGCTTCGTCTGTGGCTGCTACCGCCCGCACCCAGAATGCGTATAAATCGTCTCCGAACATCTTCCCGATAAAAATCACGTGGAGCGCGTATAAACACCCTCCAAATGGTGTCTGTAGGTGCATTGGCGACAACAGTACTGATGGCGGTACTGCTCGTCGGTATCGCTGGCATACTCGCACGAATCGAAGACTGGCGGTCGTACACGATTGCAATCGGTGGCAGCCACGGTGCTCACGAACGCGCTCACGCGGAGAAACCGAGCGGGATTCTCCGGTGGTTGACGACGGTCGACCACAAGGACATCGGGATCCTCTATGGTGTGTTTGCCGTGGTCGCGTTTGCATGGGGTGGTATCGCCGTGGTTCTGATGCGGTTCGAACTGCTGTATCCTGCTGAGGATTTCCTCAGCACCAGTGCCTACAACGGACTCCTTACGACTCACGGCATCACGATGCTGTTCCTGTTTGGGACGCCAATGCTGGCGGCGTTCTCGAACTACCTGATCCCGCTGCTCATCGGGGCCGACGACATGGCGTTCCCACGAATCAACGCCATCGCGTTCTGGCTACTGCCGCCGGCCGCCCTGCTCATCTGGGGCGGCGTCCTTGGTGGGCCGTTCCTCGAAAACATCGAACCGGCACAGACCGCTTGGACGATGTACACGCCGCTGTCGATCGAACAGCAAAACCCCGGTGTAGACCTGATGCTTCTCGGTCTCCACCTTTCAGGCGTCGCGGCGACGATGGGAGCGATAAACTTCATTGCAACCATCTTCACCGAACGGAGTGAGGATGTGACCTGGGCGACCCTCGATATCTTCTCCTGGACCGTTCTGGTGCAGTCCGCACAGATCCTGTTCGCCTTCCCACTGCTGGGAAGTGCGCTGGTCATGCTGCTGCTCGACCGGAATCTCGGAACGACGTTCTTTGCGCTCGACGGCGGTGGCCCGCTGCTGTGGCAGCACCTGTTCTGGTTCTTCGGCCACCCTGAGGTGTACATCCTCGTCCTGCCGCCGATGGGGCTCGTGAGCTACATCCTGCCGAAGTTCTGTGGCCGGAAGCTGTTCGGCTTCAAATTTGTCGTCTACTCGACGCTGGCCCTCGGGGTGCTCTCCTTCGGCGTCTGGGCGCATCACATGTTCGCGACAGGGATGGACCCCCGACTGCGGGCCTCGTTCATGGCAGTCTCCATTGCTATCGCCATCCCGAGCGCGGTGAAGACGTTCAATTGGATGGCGACGATGTGGAACGGTGCGTTGCGGACCACAGCCCCGTTCCTCTTCTGTGTCGGGTTCGTCGGGAACTTCATCATCGGCGGCGTCACCGGCGTGTTCGAAGCCGCCATTCCCGTCGACCTGATCCTGCACGACACGTACCACGTCGTCGCCCACTTCCACTACGTCATCATGGGCGGGATCGCCTTCGCTGTCTTCGCGGGCATCTATTACTGGTTCCCGCTGTACACCGGCCGGTGGTACCAGCGGTCGCTGGCGAAGTGGCATTTCTGGCTGACGCTGCTCGGAACCAACGTCACGTTCTTCCCGATGGTGTTGCTCGGCTACGCTGGGATGCCCCGCCGGTACGCCACGTACGCTTTGACCGCTGGCCCGGTAGACCTGTTTACGCTCCTGCACCAGCTGGCGACACTGGGCGTCGTCCTGCTAGTCATCGGCCAGCTCATCTTCGTCTGGAACCTCGTGACCTCGTGGCTGGAAGGGCCACTGGTCACGGACGGCGACCCCTGGGATCTGGCGGCGACGGGGCAGTTCCCGCGGGAGTTCGCATGGTTTGAGCGTGAGCGGCTACCGGCGCTGACCGATGGCGGCGAAGAATCAACCGGGGACTGATCACTGAGTCAGCCCCGGGCTCCCGTTTGCGGTCCTCTTCTTGACGGTTCCCGGTCTCCGACCGCTGTCCTACTCTGAGATGTCTGGATACGACTGTCGGCTGCCCTGTGACTTCCTGGCGACCAGTTGAGCGGTGGCGGCGGTCGTCCCGTCCGTCGTCGTGGTCCGCTCGTCGTAATGCAATACTGTCAGCCCGAGCCCGGCCCTGAGTAGTTCGTTCGAGGCGAACCGGTATCGGTCTCCCGAGGGGCCGCCGTCAACGTCATCGGTCGTCCGGAGATGGTGCTGGATGAACAGACAGCCGCCGTCGGCCAGCGCCTCGATGATATCGGGAAGGCGGTCAACGGGGCGATAGAAGCTAATCGTAATGACATCGTACGTTGATGCCGGGTACGCGAACGATTCGAGGTCCGCCTGTATCCACTCGATATCGTCTTCGACGCCTTCGGCGTGTGCGTTTTCGCGGGCAATCTGAAGCCCCGCACGCGACTGGTCGACCGCGTCGACGCGGTACCCGGCCGCTGCGACCGGCAGCGCGTTGCGCCCGGTGCCGGTTGCGATGTCAAGCGCCCGACCCGGTGGAAAGGTTGGCAGGTATCGCTCTAACACCGGGTGTGGATCCGGGCGTTGTGGGTATGTGCCCGTTCGGTATCGTTCGTCCCAAGTCGTCATGGCTCCCGTAACCGCCCGCTGAGACATGAAGCCTATGGGCTGTGACACAGCGCTTGCGTTGTATTCCGTTTCCGGGCGCGACAACCTCAACTGACTTATCTGCACACCTGTGACCTATCCACAAGCTACCAGCTATGGACAGTCAAACCGGTGTGACCAGACGGCGACTGCTTATCGGTCTCGGAAGTGGACTCGGTCTGCTTGGGGGTGGCGGTGCCTACGTGTACTGGTCGTTGCAGGGCGACTCCGGCGGGTACACTGCGCCGAATTCACAGCCCGTCGTCACTACGCGCGGACTTCTCGACTCACCGGAAGGGCCGACTGCCGAGACCGAGGGCACGTGGTCGTTCGACGACGCGTCGGAGGTGTTTCTGTTCATCCATGGGTTCAGCACCGACGCTGAGAGGGCGCGAAATAATGCCTACACAGCGCAGGTCGCGCTCGAAGAGTCTACATCTGCACCGGTCGTCGCATACAGCTGGGAGTCCAACGTCGAATGGGAGCAGGCCAAGGACAACGCTGTGGCGAACAGCACTCCCCTCGCCCAGTGGCTGGTCGAGTGGGCCGAAACCGACGGGCGACCCGTCCACGTGCTCGCCCATTCGCTTGGCGCGCGGGTGACCGGCGAGACACTTCGCGTGCTTGCCGAGCAAGGGGCGACAGACGCGCTTGCTTCGGTGTCACTGCTCGGCGGCGCTATTCCCTACGATAGCGTGGTCCAGGGTGGCCGTTACGGCGACGCTATCGAGGCTGTTGACGCCCCAGTGTCGAATTTCCACAGCCACAACGATAAGGTCCTTTCGTGGGTGTACCGAGCGTCAGATCGGACACACGCCGTCGGCCACGCTGGCGCTCGTGACGCGGGGCCCCTTCCTGACGGCTACCAAGACGTGAATGTCACTGACCTCGTTGCCGACCACTACTCGTACTTCGAACCGGGTGAGGGCTGTCTGACGCGTGTTGCTGGCGAAATCGAGTGATCCGGCTCTGGGTTCCCTGCTGCTAGTAGAATTATATCCGGTGGAAGTGTTGAGCTCTGTATGGGAACCGCTGGCAGACTAACGGCCGCTATGCCCCGGAGCGGAAAATGAGCCTCTTCGCTGCTGTTGTCGTCTTTATTGTGGGGCTGCTCTCAGGCATCGTCGTCCGGTGGATCGCTGGACTTGCTGCCGCTCTTGCGCTCGTTCTGGTGCTGTTGGGTGCGACCACGCCGGATAACGGCCTGGTCAACTTCGTGATCGAACAGTACTACCAGGGTAACGAACTACTGTTTCTCGCCGGACTGCTGTTCGGACTGGACGCCGAACACACCAGAGATGCCGTCGAGGGATGACTCGCCGCCTCTTGTAATAACCAAGAAGTAGCCAATCGCCACCAGCGGGTTTAACAGCAGGTCACGAGCATACGTTCACTCTCATACCGCTATATCGCACTCATATACAATGCCTATAGCAGATTCACCGACGTATCGCCAACGGCCCCACAGAGATGGTCTCACCACCGACGTTTCATGCAGACCTCGGCGCATCACATCAGTGAATCCACAGCGATGCATGGGCGGAGATCTATGTTGTCGGCGACGTCCACGGCTGTCGCCCGACGCTCGAACGACTCCTGAACCAACTGGACCTCGCTGCGGACGAACTCGTCGTCTTCGTTGGTGACTTTGTCCGCAAAAGCCCGGACAGCGTCGTATACGACTACGCTGTTCGGACTCCTGATGAGGAGCGGCGATACCTCAAAACCAAAGCCGGCGTTACTGATCTCCTCGGACAACTGTATAGCTATTCGAAATAGTTATACAGCTATACTAAATTTTGACCTCTTCTCTGTCTGGTAGCTATCTGGCCCCCTCAATATGAGACCATTTCGCACAAAATGCAGTTTAATCCTTCACGAAGCCTATGAGCATGGCCTGTCGAGTGTCCCGATGTAACTATGGACCTACAGGAATTTGTCCGCTCCAACGCCCCCGCAGACGGTGGCGATGGGTTCCAGAAAGAGAACAACAGGCTGCTCGACATCCCCCTTGACGGGACAGTGATGGTCAAGGCCGGGTCGATGATCGCGTACACCGGCGAGGTCACGTTCACTGGCAAGTCTTCAGCGGAAGGCGGTATCACGGGTTTCGTCAAGGAGGCTGTGAGCGGCGAAGGGACGCCGGTCATGGAGGCTGAAGGAAGCGGCCACCTCTATGTGGCCGAGAACGGCAAGAAGGTACAGGTCTTGGCACTCGATGACGGAGAGTCGATATCGGTCAACGGCACTGACGTGCTCGCGTTCGAGTCAACCATCGACTACGAAATCAACACTGTCGGCAGCCTCTCTGGCATGGCGGCTGGCGGCCTGACGAACGTCTACCTTACTGGCCCCGGAGAAATCGCGCTGACGACACACGGCGACCCGCTAGTGATGACGCCGCCGGTGTTCACCGACCCGGATGCCACCGTTGCGTGGAGTTCGAATCTCTCGCCGTCTATCGAGATGAACAAGACGTTCGAAATCGGCCAGACCTCCGGGGAATCAATCCAGATGGAGTTCACCGGCGACGACGGCTTCGTCGTCATCCAGCCGAACGAGGAGGGATCTGTCACACAGAGCCAGAGCTAATGGCCGCCGAGTTACTGCCCCGGAGACACTGAGCGCTTGCGGAGCCGTCCCCGAACGAACGGCCGGATCGGTGTGACGCCAAGAGCGAGTCGCTCGATTTCGACGACATCGAATGACTGGTCGGCGACGAGCCGCGACCCTGTCTGACGGGTCAGGTGGCACCCGCCAGCGAGTCGTTTCCAGAGCGGTGCGAGAGCCGACTGAACCCAGGCGCGCCAGCCGTCGTCGATGACGTGCTCGAAGAACCGCAGTTCGCCGCCGGGTTTGAGTATGCGGGCGATTTCACTCACCGCTGACTCGATGTCCGGTATCGTACAGAACACCATCGAGGCGATAACGACGTCGAAGGATTCCTCGTCGTACGGGAGGGCTTCCGCCGGCGACGACTCGATGCGAATCGGCGTGGCCTGCGCGTTCGCCTTCTCTGCTGCCTGCCGCCGCATATGCGAGTCCGGCTCGATAGCGTGGAACTCCGTCGAGGCGGTCGCAACGCTATCGAAATAGGGGAACATCGCGCCGGTTCCAGCGCCGAGATCCAGCACCGTTCCATCCAGATTCGCTACCAGATACTCACGATGTGGTCGTAAGAGCGCCCGCTCGATGAGCGCCGTTGCCGGGTCGTAGATCGCCGCAAACAACGGCGACGAGGGCTCCTGACTGGGGTTCGGATCAGGGGACACGGCAGTAGTAACGATGGCTCCCCTGAAAGCATTGGGTCACCAAAGGGTGTCACACGCGCTCACCACCCACTGCTATCAGTCTCCGTCTGCGGATATCTCGATACCTGCCTCGTCAACGTCGACTTTGCTTTCGGTGAGGTCGCTGTCTCGCCACGTCCCGCGTCGATACCAGCCGTACGCGATAATCGCTCCAGCGACATTCGAGACAGCGAATGAGATCCAGATTCCGGTTTCACCGAGCGGCACAGCGGCGAACCACGCAATCGGGAAGCGGATGACGCCGAGCATCAACACCGATATCGCTGCGGCAGTGAGCGTCTTTCCGGCACCACGGAAGCTCCCGGTGTAGGCCCGCATGATGCCGATGAACCCGAAGGAAAGCGCGACGTACCGGAGGAACTGCGTCGTGATTTCGACGACCTCGGGATCCGTGGTGAACAGGTCGGCTATGGGTGCGGCGATGAACCAGACAAGCACGCCAGCTAGGGAGAGCACGCCGAACAGGACCGTCGCTGCAAGGCCTGCCGCTTTCGCTGCCCGGTCCGGCTTATCAGCCCCCATGTTCTGGCCAGTCATCGTCTCAACGCCACGCGCAACTGCGATGGCTGGCAGGAAGACGACTGAGAAAACGCGCGTCCCGATCCCGTAGGCAGCGACAACCGTATCCGGAAACATCGCGACGATGACCAGCAGCAGGTTCATCGATAGCGCACGGCCTGTTCCTTCGATGGAGGCGGGCAGGCCGATGCGAACGAGCCGGCGGAGATACGAGAGGTCCGGGGCCATGTCGCGGAGGTGAATCTGGACACCGCGGTTCCCTCGGAACATGATTGCCAGCCCGACGACCAGCGCCAGCGCCCGCGAAAAGACGGTCGCGATGGCAGCCCCTTCGATGCCGAGCTCGGGGAACGAGACGGTCCCGACGAGCGGTGCGTTCTCGACGACCGTCCAGCCGAAGATCAGGAACGGGTCGATGATGATGTTGAGAACGACCGAGCCGAACATGACGAGCATCGGCGTTATCGTGTCGCCGTAGCCTCGCATGAGCGCGACGAAGACGAAGAAGCCGAACATGAACAGCAGACCCAGCGAAATGACTTCCATATAGCTGGTCGCCATGGGCAGGACGTCTTCGGACGCGCCCATCAGGCCGAGAAACGTATCGACGCCGAGATAGCCCACGATACCGAGACCGAACGAGACGATGACGGCGAACGTTACTGTCTGGGACGCAGCGTACTCAGCTTCGCGCTCCTCACCTGCGCCGGTAAACTGCGCGACGAGGACGCTGCCGGCGACGGATATCCCCATCCCGAGCGAAATAAGCAGGAACACCATCGGGAACGCAAAGCTGATCGCCGCCAGCGCGTCCGTGCTGTACTGGCCGAGCCAGAACGTGTCCGCGAGGTTGTACGCGGTCTGAAAGAGGTTCGTGATGACAATCGGCATCGAGAGGAAAAACAGCGGCTTCCCGATGCCACCCGACGTGAGGTCGAACTCCTCGGGGCCTTTGAACAGGGCGCTAACGCGACTTCGAATCCCCATTAGTGGGTCGCCTCCGCCGGTGCGTCTGCAAGAAGATGGGTCTCAGCGTAGCGCGTAATCGTCTCGTTGAACTGGTCTATTGAACGGTCTGTGGCGACGTGTCGGGTATGGGCACCCGTAATCGCCGTCACGAGGAACTCCGCTGCAACGGTCGGCTCAACTGTTTCATCGAACTCACCGGTTTCGACGCCGGCCGCGATAATGTCCCGCAACTGGTCGAAGAGAGCAGCATCGAACTTGGCCAGTTGTGTCCGGAAAGCATCGTTGTACGGGGCCTGTGCTTTTATTTCGAGTAACGCTGTTCTGAACTCCTGACCGGGCGTCGGTCGCCCATCAGTGAGAACTGTATCCAATAACGAAGTGAGTTCCTCTCGCGGCGTATTCCCGTCGACTGCCGTTATCTTTGCAGTGTATTGTTCGTAGAGGAAATTCAGAAACTCCGTAAAGAGGTTCTCCTTGCTGTCGTAGTAATAGTGAATAGACGCTTTGCTCCGGTCTGCCTCGGCAGCGATGTCTTTGACCGTGAGCGCGGCGTACCCGTGCTGGCAGAGGGCGCGGTACGTCGCTTCAAGAATTTCGGTAGCTGTATCGTCATCCATAACGGCTGTGACAATACTTACTAACCGGTTAGTCAAAAACGCTTTGAAGTCGACAATCTAAATCATAGATGATAAATAGGGTCATTCAGGCGTCGAATAGACTAACTAACTAATAATTTGGCTGAGCAATAGTATGTGGGTCACAACGGTTATCCAACCATAGGTGAAACCGTTAGGCAATGGCTGGACCATCGGACCGTACCTTCTCGGACCAGACCGAGGAAATAATGCAGGCGACCTACCGGGCGTTGCGCGAGCACGGGTACGCTGACCTCACAATAAAACGGATCGCGGACGAGTACGGCAAATCGACGGCTGCAGTGCATTACTACTACGACACGAAAGACGATCTTCTTGCGGCCTTTCTCGATTATCTGTTGGAGCGGTTCGTTGATTCGATTCACGATGTCGAGACAACAGACCCTGAAGCACGACTGGACCTCTTGCTCGACGAACTGCTTGTCAAACCGCAGGAAAATCCCGATCTTTCGGTCGCTCTGCTAGAGATGCGGAGTCAAGCACCGTACAAGGAAGCGTTCAGCGACCGGTTCCACCAGAATGACGAGTATATCCGGTATATACTCAAGGCAGTCATCAACCACGGGATCGACGAGGGTGTGTTCAACGACGTTGACGCGGAGCACGTTACCCGCTCGCTGCTGACGATCATCGACGGTGCCCGGACTCGGGCCGTGATGCTAGACGACACCGCGGAACTCGAAACGGCCCGACAGACAGCAAGTGAGTACGCCGATGCGATGTTACGGTAACAGGCTCCTTGTAATCCCACCGTTCGACTGTCTTGTAGCTACACCACAGGCTTCTGATGACATCGGCTGCCGTTAGCTTGTACCCCTGTTTCACAGACGTCACAGCCTATCGACCAGAGACTGATCAGCGCGATAACGGCCGGCACGTGCGCGAGGGCTAGCAACGGAACGACCAGTCGACCGAGGTCGAGAGAACCTCCCAGAGTGCGGACACCGGTTCCAAATATCGGTAGTGAGAGCAACGCCGCGAACGTTATGCCACCTCGGACGGAGAGGAGCAGTACTGTAACGGCTGCCAATCGCTCTTTTCGCCGTCAGGCTTGGCCCGCGAGCTGTGATTCCACCTGCGGGAACAGGACGTTGTTCTCTTTGTGGACATGCATATGTGTGTCCTGTTCCAGTGTTTCGAGTCGTTCGAGCAGGCTCTGATAGCTCGGACAGGCGTCGTCCGGAACTGCGTACCCGTCGCTCAGCTCAGCAATCCGTTCGAGATGCTCCGCCGTCGCTTCGTGGTCCGATTCGAGGTCCGCAAGCGCCTCGTCCAGAACCGCTCTTTCCTCGTCTGTGAGTTCAGTGCCTCTGTCGAGCTTCTCGATGATGGGGAACACGTCCTGTTCCTCCTCTGTCGTGTGCTGACGCATCTCCTCGGCCAGTTCAAGGACTTCCTGCTCGATGTCCGCCAGTTCTGAATGCTCTTCCACGTGGACGCTTCGAACCTCCTCAGCGAGCTGTTTCAGGGCCGATAGCTCCTCACAGAGGTACTGATGATGGCTGTCGACGACGTGCTCGATGAGTGCAGTCATCGATTTCCATTTGTCCCCGCTATCCCCGCTTTGTCTGCGAGCCTCGTACAGTTGCTCTCGGACGGCATCGAGATCAAGGTCTGCTTCGGTACAGGCTGTCCGGAGTGTCCGGTCCCCGCCACAGCAGAAATCGAGTCCGACTGATTCGAAGACGCGAGCGAACGCCGGGTTCTCTCTGACGAGTGCGCCGAGCGGTCGTTCCAAATCGATTGGTTCCGTCATTGGGAGCTGTTACCTGTGTTTGTTGCTGGCAGCGTTCTATTCCGCTGTTCTCGGAATTTGTGGCCGTCGATCATGGTCAGAACGGGACCTCCGTCTCTTCGTCGGCTGACTCGCCGACGGTTGTCTCGGCCTTTCCGATCAGGACTCTGAACTCGCCGGGGTTCTGTTGGCGGTACGACCAGCGGAACTCCGGGCCCGCCTCGGCCTCGAACTGGTGGTACAGCGGCTTGGGGTCGTGGTCGTTCACCAGGACGAATCCGCTCCCGGTGTCCAGTTCGGCGTACGCCTCGAAGATTTGCTCGTGTCGCTGCGCTGGCGGGAGATCTCTGACATCAAGTTCCTCGGTGATATTGAGCGACTCGTCGTCAGATGGGGTTGCCGACACGGCATCGGCAGGGGCATCCGAACCACTGGACTCGTCCCTACTCTCGGTCTTCGTGATCTGGACACGACAGCGGCCGGGCTCTGATTCGACGACCTCCCAGGTGAAGGCGTCGCCGTACTGCTGTCTGAACTCTCGCTGCAGGGGCCGCGGCTCATGTGGGGCGATGAGTTCCATCGTCTCGCCCTCGGGTATCATTCCGTATCGGTGATGGATCGTCGGATGCCGCTCCTGTTTTGGGATTTCGCGGACGTCATACCGCGTAACGATGTCTTCGTCGGTGGTCTCGGAAGCATCGGTCTTGACGATCTTGACCTGCCATTCACCGCCGCCCTGACTCGCGTAGTCCCACTCGACTACGTCCCCGTGCATCGATTTAAGCTCGTGGTACAGCGGCTTGGGGTCGTGGTCGTTGACGAGGACGAACCCTTCACCCGCCGCCAGACCGTCGAAGATATCCAGAAGCGCCTCGTGTCGTCGCTGTGGCTTCAGGTCACGGACATCGATTGTGGGGAGTGACTCGTCCCCAAGCGACTCGCCGACGGTCACTTGGAGCTCTCGCGGCTCTGCGTCGGGATGTGCGTATTTCCACTCCAGCGACCGGTTCTGTTCCAGCTGGTAGCGAACCAGTTGGGGGTCGATATCCCTGTCGGCCACGACTTCGATGGTATCACCGACCTCGGCTCCCGACAGTACGTCGAAGAGCTGTTCACGGCGTTCTCCTTCCGACTGGTCTCGCAACTGAATCTCCCTTGGCATCTCTATACTGGTCGGTAAACGAGTGGACTGATGTCACCTGTCCCGAAGGGGTTCGGCCGCATCCGGATCACCCCACCGATTGGACGGCAACCAGTCAGGGTATCTCGTCGGCGTCAAATTGCTTGGCCTCATCGTCCTGACCGCAATGGTGGCCGCCAGCTTCAAGCGAAACAGATACATCGGATTTACAATTCTGTTAGGGACACGACAGTCACAGTTTCGGTTTCACGCCTGTTCCGAGAATGGTCTCCGCTGTGCGGGGACGTGTTCGACTCCCCGAGTGGCACCCGTGAAAACACCGCTGCCAGGTCCTGAACCGTCCACAGTGTCTCCTTATTGGATACTCTCTCTGTCTCACACACGATACATCGGCTATCGAATCGGGCTTTGCCCTTTGGCGAGCTAATCCGATTTCAGCGCCCTACTCGACTGGGAAACCATCTCCTGACAGTTACAGAACTCGGATCGTACCAGAGAAAGCGAGCATGGGGGCCTCCACCGAAAAAGGTACGCTACTTATACTGCGTCTATCACGGCTATCTAGGAGTTTTGTGCCAATCGCCTTCGGTCACGAGCTCCGTTCGCCGGTGACAGTCCAGAGTATGCTCTGTATCGATTTACCCAGAAAGTACCCGATAAGGCCCCATAGAACGCTCCCATCGATCCCCTGTAGCACAGCTCCGACACCAGCACAGAGGAGACCGAGTACAACGCCGGGATAGTGCTGTGCAGGCGATAGTGCTTCCATAACCCTCCTCAGCTATTTGTAAAAAAGAGTATTCGCCCGAACCCGTTCGTATTTGCGCTGACAGACCTGTCAGCCAACGATACTTGAATACGCACGACTAACAACTGCATTCGGACCGGCCCGTTTGAACACCCGACGGGTTACCTATGAATCCACAGTATCGCCACCTGCGACACGCTGTTCTGCAGGCGGCTGAATGGTCAGGTGATCCCGCATCGACTCGATGAGGGACGCCGGCAATCGAATATCGCCGTCGGAATCCCGCTCAGCGCCGTATATTTCTTGAATGTCGCTGTTGATGACAATTGTTTGAAGTTCTCCCGTAGTTGTATTGACCGTAATGTTTTGCAGTGTGCCGACTTCGCGGCCATCGGTGCTCACGACCCGGACGTTGGAGAGCTGGTTTGCGAGGACCGTTCGCATATTAGTCAATAATAACGAAATTATCATAAAATTACTGCATCTCTCCGCGACCTCTCGTCGCTTACTGCAAAATAATTGCCTACGTGGATGCCATGAACACTATCGCCACCGAAACAGTGTCACATATATTACCTTTTTACGCCCCAGCCAACTCGCCGGCTCACTGACCGGAGCAGCATGACCGAGTTCAACGCGATTTTAACCTATCGCTGGTGATTTTTTAGTCCCAGCGTAACCGCTACCCGTATGCCAGCGACTGGCCCTCCACCTGCGACGTGGGACTGTTGGCAGCATCGCCCGCAAACGTACGCCCGGTTGCCCGCACCACGGGAGGTGATTCTGTGAGTCTCAGATCAGTGGTGCTGGCCGCGGTGCTTATCGCCGCAGCGGTGACGGGTCCGGGGCTTGCTGCCGCGGAGCAGCAGGCCACGGTCTCAGAGGATAGCCTCCCGCTGCACGCTGACGAACAACAGGTGGTCACTGGGGAGACCACGCTGGAAGCCGGGACAGAGATGACGGTCAAAATCGTGTCAGAGAATTCGTCGAACCCGTTCATTTATCGAAGGCAGGTCACAGTACAGCCCAATGGAACGTTCGTCGCCCAGTTCGATCTGTCGCGCCACCCAGCGAACATATCCTACGACCTGTCCGCTTATGCCGACGGTGACAGGCTGTTTAACCGAACCGAGACTATCGCCCCGTGCGACGACAACTGTACTGACCCGGAGGCTGCCGCTACGGAGCAGCAGGCCACGGTCTCAGAGGACAGCCTCCCACTGCACGCCGACCAACAACAGGTGGTCACCGGGGAGACCACACTGGAACCTGGGACGGAAATGACGGTCGAAATCGTGTCAGAGAACTCGTCGAACCCGTTCCTTTACCAAAGGCAGGTCATAGTACAGCCCAATGGGACGTTCGCCGCCCAGTTCGATCTGTCGCGCCACCCAGCGAACACATCCTACGAACTGTCCGCTCATGTCGATGGCGACTGGCTGTTTGAACGTACTGAGACCATCGCCCCGTGCGACGGAAACTGTACTGATCCGGTACCGGAGATAGAGACCCCGGAACCGACTGACGATGGCGGAAACGTCGTTGAGGTCGCCCAGGGCGACACCGCCGAAATTCCGGTCTCAATGACTGATGGAGGAACGAAAACACTCTCCATTGGCAGCGAGGCGGCTAACTACCGGATCAACGCGACCGTCAGTGACGATGACGGTGACGGCGAGGTGCTAGTCCTCTTCGATACTGCGGTGGCCGGCACGGACGGAGCGACGCTCAGCGTGGCGGACGACGGTGACTCGCTGACCGTGACCGAGTCGGAGCCGGATCTCTCGTCCACGCTCGCCGCCGCTGCGTACTCGTACCGCGTGTTCGATGGGCAGTCGACTGACGGGAGACCGACTGTCGGAACGATCGTCATCGAAGCCAACGGGACGACAAGCGAGCAATTCGAGGTTGAGGAGTCGGCCGACTTTGGGCTGGAGGAAACTGTGGTTCAGGGGCGGCAGGGAGAGACTGCTCGAATTCAGATAGCTCTCGCGACCGCTGACGCGGCCACCATTTCTATCGGGAGCCCGGAGGTCAACTACGAGATCAATGCGACCGTCCGTGACGGGAACGACGATGATCGTGTCGCCCTCCTGTTTGATACCACGGCGGCCGGCCACGACGAACCCACCCTCGAAACCGCCGCAGACGCCGATGCCGTATCAGTTGAATCCGGTTCGGAGGTCGCCCTCGATTCGCAACTCGATGTGGGCACCTACGAGCTGTCGCTGTACCGTGGGACTGAGGTGGCCGAGAGGCAGCCCGATACGGTCGGCTCGCTGCGCATCACTGATGGGAATACCACGTCCGCGGACGCCGCTTCGGATGATGCCGACTCGGTTACCGGCGAAACGCCGGCCGCACAGCAGTCACAGGCTGGAGACTTCGGGATCAGTGTCGGCGCTCTCGTTGTCGGCGGAGTGCTCGCTATCGTTGGCGTGGGAGTCGGTCTTCGGTCCGTCATGAACTGACGCTGTGACGGTCCGCTACACGCACGGTTTTTGAAAACACCTCAGATGTAAAGTGGCTTCCATCGTCAGCGGCCTGCTCACATTGCTCTACCCACGGCTGTCGCGTTGCAATCTGGGATCGAGGTCTGTGAGTTTTTGCCCGCAAATCGGCCATGGTAGAACTGTCCTTCTTGTGAGACACCTTCGCTCACAGTCACTCGTCAGTCAGTAGCGCAGCGAGACTGAGAACGGTGAGGCAGAGACAGAAAAATAGCACACCCGGCTCGACGACTTCGAAAACGAACCATGCGAGCGTACTGGGTCCACTGGCTGGCCCGGTATGTGGGCTCGCAGGAGCCAAGACCCCAGTCCCGGCGGTTGCGTCTGCCAGTCGCTCTGCGCCCCACTGGATGAAGAGACTCGCAAAGCCGATCAGCCCGACCCCGGTAACAATATCGGTCATCGATTGCTGGACACGCGGCGCGAGGTCGCGGTCGCCAACCAGTACAATCGGATCGCTCGCGGGACCGTACACGGTCATTTCGTTGCCCTTCGCGGAATACACCGTTTCGACCGGTTCGATGAGCTCCGCGTCCTCGAGATTGGAGACGTGATAGTGGACGTTCTGGACCGACGTGTCACATCGGTCCGCTATTTCGGACGGCGTTCCGGGCTCGTTGTACAGTGTGCGGAACAGCGACCGACTGGTGTCTGAGGCGAGCGCATCGAGTACGTCGTCGGTCTCGTTCTCTGCAACATCGAGTACCCGCGGTGACTCGTCGGCTGTCCCGGTCCGCTCCTGTATCGTTTCGATGAGGCTCGACATAGCGTCGCTGTCGGATGTATGACACGGACTCCCCAAAGGCCTGTGGCTGGCTTAAAACGATATTTAACCTTCGGTGCGGTTCTGTGCCGTCTGGACCGCACGAACTGGACGGACCGCTCCGTGGCCGGTTTCGCTGTCGAGTCCTGGCTGTCCCACGTCTCTCGTGGTCTGTTCAAGCAGGCGCTCTGTTTCGCGAGGCGACAGCGACTCGTTTGCCTCTAGCAGCAGGGCCGCGGTTCCGCCGACGTATGGGACTGCGGCCGAAGAGCCGACGAAGCCGTCAGGTGCGGCAGCGGCGAACTGCCTGTCCGGTGCCACAATGTCGACACCGGTCCGTTCATCCACTGTCGGGCCCCGCGAACTGAACGGTTCGAGCTGATCGACACGGCCGTTGTATGCTCCGACAGTAATCACTTTGTGGGCCGTCCCCGGAGCGACGATGCTGTTTCGAGCCGACGTGTGCTGGAGGTCGTGCGTTGGTGAGACGAGCCGTAACCGCGCGCCAGTCGGCGATGCTGGCCCGCGAATCACGAGATAGTAGTCGCCGGACCTGACGTCGGCAACGATTCGTTCGTTTGGTACGTCGTCGCCGCGGTAGGGCTGTGAGCGGGCGACGAGGCGAGAGGTGGTGCCGTTCGTCCAATACAGTTCGACCGTGTACTCCTCATCTGCGTGTGCTCGTTCCCACGAAAGCCAGACCGTAATTTCGGTCCCACCTCTGATGTAGTTCTGCCTGTTTCCGCTGGTAAACGCGACTGTCCGATTTTGGACGGTTCCGGTCGTGTACTGCCCTGACCAGTGAGATTGTGCGAGATTACCGGCTGGGGCGATGAACACAGACCCACGCTCTGTCGCTCGTGTCGCGCTCCGGGCGACTGGCCCGGTTCCATCGCCTGGCTGCCCGTAGAAGGAAACAGGTGCGACGATCACATCGACGTCCTCTCGGACCAGCCAGTCGACTGCCTGTCGATAACTGTCGACGCTGTCAACCCGAGCGAGATATAGGCTGGCGTCCGGTGCGGTCCGCGACACGACGGCGGCCGTCGCAGTCCCGTGGGCCTCGTGGGTATTGTGTACGGAACCAACACCGAAGCTCCGTGTTCTGGCGATCTGACCGGCAATCGCTTTCGACTCTGTGTCGAATCCGGTCGGATCGACAATGCCGACCGAGACATTCGACCCTGTGACTCCGGTTGCGTGGAGACGTGCGAACCGGCCGGCTGCTTCGTCCGACACCGATACTGATGCGGCATCGGCCCTGTTCGGGCGAGACTCTGTCGGGCCTGCGACTGCGAGCACCGCGATGCTTCCAGTGAGTAACGCGATTGTGACGACGGCCAGCAGCAATACAGTCCGATCACGCATCGCTGACCACCTGCTGCGATACTCTCGCTGGTCCGTGGATCGCCGGTCTTTCAGTGAACACTGATCGAGTGTCGAGCGCCGTACCGAGGTGCTCTGCTACTTGGCGAGACACATTACAGACCACATCGGCTGTGAAAACTGACACACGTACATCCACATAGCAACAGTATAGCCGGCGGACACGTCGTTTCATGGTTACTTTCCGTCTGTGTGGTGTGAGACCCAACTGTAGTACCAACGGTACTGTGAATTGAGCGATCGACAACGGGGAAGGCGGGACGTACCCGTTGTCGTGCGGACAACCGGACTGGGTGGATTCCAGTTCGTGGAAACCGGCGGCACATCGGGAGGGCGCTGGCAGCCGGGACCTGTTACGGGCGGTCACCGGCGTTTGATCCGTTGGACGGGAGCATACTAAAGCTACCAGTGACTAAAAACTAGTTTTAAACATCGAGTCGAGTGGTTGTGCATAACCAACACATTGGACACTTGTCGACGACAGAGGCCCACCGAAATTCGAGATAGAAGCTAATTTTGGGTCGGCCATTGGATTCCGACTGGATGTTGCGCCCTGGTATTGGCCTGCCGAGATTCAGCGGCGGGCCGTTGGTTCCCGTTGCAACGTACCTCATAGTGATTGGTGTCCTCTCCGGACTAGTGACTATCTCCCCCGGCGCATCGCCGCCGCCCGTCTTGGGAATGCTCTGGGGTGTCTTCCTTGTCGCACTCACGGCTGGTGCGCTCAGAATTGAAACCGTCTCACCGCGCTCTCTGCTCCCGTCTGTTCGCACACTGGGCCCCGTGATCGGGGTGGTCACCGTGTTCTGGGGACTGTACAACCTTGTTGCGGTCGCTCTCGCGATGGGTGGCATCCCCGGGTTCGAAGCCTCGTTGTCGAGAACCGCTGCCCACCCGCTACTGTATCTCGCGGCACTTTTCAGTTCGCTGCTGTTCACTGCAATCCCGGAAGAGTTCCTCTTCCGTACGTACCTCCAGCAGAAGTTCACTCGGTTGGCCGGTGAGACGACTCGTCGCGCAGTGCTGTCCGGTATCGGACTCGTCGCGGTCCTGTTCGCTCTCTTTCACCTCCCGCGGTGGTTTCTCGCATCGGGGCACGGCGTTAGCTCCGCGCTTGCAGCCAGACTCTTCGGATTGGCGCTCATGGGACTCGCTTACGGGAGCGTCTATGCACTGACTGGCAACCTCTGGCTCGTCGCTCTGTTCCATGCATCGATGAATCACCCGCCGGTCATCATCTCGGTGAGCATCCCGTCCGAGCTACATCTGGTGGTCAGTGTGCTCGAATACACCGTCATGGTTTCGCTGGTCTACCTGACTGTCCGCCTATCAGGAGACGACGGCTCACCGCTTACCGGGTCACGGAAGGAGATATCTGCCTCGACCGGGGAATAGGACTCGCTGGAGCTTCCGGGCTCTTTGCGTTGTTCATACCCGTTACGGGCATGGCGCGACCCCCCGGACTGCGCCGTCACGGGCCATCATCGAATTGTTCATTACAGTTAACTAGTTATAAGTGACAGCTATCCTATGGGACATATGGTTGTGTTAAACAATGTCAATGAACGCTGTTGTGTATAAGGGACCGAAAGAAGTGGCTGTCGAAGAAGTAGATGAACCGGAAGTAGAACATCCGAACGACGTACTCATCGATATCACGACGTCATGTATCTGCGGGTCCGACCTTCATATGTACGAGGGGCGGACCGCGGCGGAGCCCGGCATCGTGTTCGGCCACGAGAACATGGGTATCGTCACCGAAGTCGGGGAGGCCGTCTCCTCACTGGAGGAAGGCGACCGCGTCGTCGCGCCGTTCAACGTCGCCTGTGGCTTCTGTGAGAACTGCGAGAGCGGGTATACCGGGTTCTGTACGAACGTCAATCCCGGTTTCGCTGGCGGAGCCTACGGATACGTCGCTATGGGGCCGTACAAGGGCGGGCAAGCGGAGAAGCTCCGCATTCCCTACGCGGACTTCAACGCACTCAAACTCCCGGAGGGCGACGAGCACGAGGACGCCTTCTCGCTGCTGGCGGACATCTTCCCGACAGGCTGGCATGGGACAGAACTCGCTAACCTCGAGCCGGGCGACTCCGTCGCCATTTATGGGGCCGGTCCGGTCGGCCTGATGGCCGCCTACAGCGCGAAGATCAAGGGTGCAGCGGAGATTTACTCCGTCGACCGTGTTCCGAGCCGGCTTGAACTCGCAGAAGAACACTGCGACGCGACGCCGATCAACTTCGAGGACGGCAATCCGGTCGAGCAAATCAAAGAGCAACACGGTGGCGGAGTCGACAAGGGTGTAGACGCTGTTGGCTATCAGGCCATCGACCCGGACAAGAAAGGTGACGACGCGTACGACCCAGCGCGGGAGAATCCGGCCGTCGTCATCAACAACCTCATCCGAACGGTGAAACCGACCGGCGAACTGGGAATCCCGGGGCTCTACGTTCCCGAGGACCCGGGCGCTCCAGACGACATGGCCGCCCAGGGCCGCCTCGGCATTGACTTTGGACTGCTCTTCGAAAAAGGTCAGGCGCTCGGGACCGGACAGTGTAACGTCAAGTCGTACAACCGGGAACTACGTGACCTGATTATCGAGGGTCGCGCCGACCCCAGCTGGGTAGTCTCTCACCGTGTCGGCCTTGAAGAAGCTCCCGAGATGTACGAGGCCTTCGACAACCGTGAAGAAGGCGTCACGAAGGTGCTGCTGGAGCCCTGACACAGAGCCACCGACTCATTTTTTGGCGATAGCTATACATCCTGCTACCCGGTATGAACAGCTATGTGTCAGTACTGTAGCTACCGGTTCCACGACGGCTGGACGCAGCTCCTGTCCTATGACGACGTCTATCAGGACGCGATGGGCGGCGACTCCGAGTCGACCTATGGCTTCCACGAGTCGTGGGACGAACTCCGCGAGGAGGTTGGCTACGGCGCGACCTGACTCACCCCTCCCGTGGGAACGGATCGCTGACAAACGTCTGCGTTCGCTCTTCGTCCGTGGCCAGACAGCTGTCGAGTTCGGCTTTGATGTCGTCCTCGTCCATCTCCTGTCCGATGAAGACGAGTCGCGTGGACGGGCCGTCGTCGCCCCACTTCCCGATGGGTCCGGCCTGAATAGACGGGCCAGCCTGACTCACGCCCAGCACCGTCTCGGGTCTGCTGGCGACCCAGGTGAACCCTTTTGCGCGGACGATAGCCCCGTCCCAGTCGTCGAGCCAGTCGTTGAACCGACCGGGGTGAAACGGCGTGTCACGGCGGTAGACAAACGACTCGACGCCGTGGGCTGCTGCCGCCCCGTCGTCATGACCGTGACCATCGTGGTTGTCCGCCCCGGCTAACGCCTGTTTCCAGCCCTGCTGTCGCTTGGCATCCTCAAAATCAAACTGTCCGGTCCCCAGTACATCGCCGGGGTCGACTTCGCTGTACGTGGTTCGATGGATGGCTGCTCGGGGTTGGAGCGCCCTGACTGCGGCTTCTACGGCGTCCAGCGCATCATCGGGGACCATGTCACACTTGTTCAGGAGGAGCACGTCACAGAACTCTATCTGGTCGATCAGTACTTCGGTGAGCGGGCGTTCGGGGTCGGGGGCAGCCTCCGGAAGCGATTCCTCGGGATCGAACGCCTTCCAGAATCCGTAGGCGTCAACGACTGAAACCGTCGTATCTAGATGCAAGCCGTCGGGCGGGTCGCCCTCGTCCGGGCCGACTGTCAGCGTTCTGGCGATGGGAATCGGTTCGCTAATACCGGAGGCTTCGACGACAAGATAGTCAAACGTCCGCTCCTCGGCAAGTCGCGTCACCTCGGTGACGAGGTCATCCTGCAGTCGGCAACAGATACAGCCGTTCGAGAGGTCTACGACGCCCTCCTCCCCCGACTCTGCTTCGTCCGCGAGAAGCTCGGCATCGACGTTTATTTCTCCCATATCGTTGACGACGACGGCGATTCGCCGTTCTCCGGGCTCACTCAACAACCTGTTTACCAGTGTCGTTTTCCCCGCGCCGAGCGGCCCGCTGATGACCGTCATTGGAACCGAACCCGAGCTATCGATAGCCATGCTGTCACAACACACGTGTCAATGCGTATTAAAGCCGCGTCCGGACGCCAACTGGAGACGCAAGCTGTGCCTCGACTGTACTACCCGCTGAGAGAATGGCTTTATTTCGCCCCGACAAGAGATGCGACCATGGAACTGCAGACGGAGACGTGGACTGATATGACCGAGGTCGAGACGGACCTTGCGCTGCTCCCCGTCGGGAGCACGGAGCAACATGGGCCACACGCGCCGCTCGGAACGGATACGCTCGACGCCGAGGTGGTCGCCGAACACGGTGCTGAGCGCCATGATGACCCCGTCGTCGTCGCACCGGCAGTCCCCGTCGGCGTCGCCGAAGAGCATCGCGCCTTTTCAGGGACGTTGTGGACCTCCGAGTCGACGTTTCGGTCCTACGTCCGTGACATCGTCCGGAGCCTCGCCAGCCACGGCTGGGACCACGTGGTGCTGGTCAACGGCCACGGCGGCAACATCGACGCGTTGCGGGAAGTCGCGGGCACGATAACCCGCCACGACGAGGCCTTTGCCGTTCCGTTCACGTGGTTCAACGCAGTCGGCGACCACAGCGCCGACATGGGCCATGGTGGGCCGCTGGAAACCTCGCTGCTCCAGCATACGAACCCAGAGACTGTCCACGAGGGCCGGCTGGATGAGGCCGCAGACGGTGGTAGTGACGGCTGGGGGGAGTGGCAAAGCGGCGTCAACCTTGCGTTCGATTCCGACGAGTTCACTGAGAACGGGGTTGTCGGTGATCCGCGTGAGGGCAGCGCCGAACGCGGGGAGACCCTGCTGGACCTAGCAACAGAGTCACTCGTCGACCTCCTTGATGAAATCGCGGATCGACCGGCCGGGCCGCGTGAGTAAGCAGTGAGGTAAGAGCAAATAGCTTATATTGAAACAATGCTATCTGGTTAGGTATAGACATAGTTCACACCTACCCTCTTAGTAAGAAATATTTGCTTACGTAAATTCGGTATGGATAACTACTAACGCTAACAGATAGCGGTAAATAAACCGAAATATGTCTGTATACTCGGCGACTGTCTGAGCCTGTCACAATCCCATTCACGGCCCCGTGTATTAATAAAAAGCGGATGCGCCGACTCAGTCGTCGCCTGTCCCTCGCTTCCGGACCTGTTTCCCGCCGGCGTCCGGCGTCCGGAGCACCGTCTCGTCTGTCTCCGAGCCCAGCACTTCCACGCGAACACTCGACACTTTGTACTCAGGAATGCCGGCGGTTGGGTCGAACGTCTCGCCGGTGAGTTTGTTGACCGCGCCGGCAGCGAAGTGCATCGGGATGAACAGCGTCCCCGGGCCGACACGCTCGGTCACTTGCGCCTTGACAACGATGTCACCCCGTCGGGACTCGACGCGGACGTACTCCTCATCGGCGATGCCGAGCTTTTCGGCGGTCTCGGGATGCACCTCGACGAAACTCTCGCCGACGTGGCTCATCAGCCCCTCGACGCGGCGGGTGATCTGGCCCGTGTGCCAGTGATACAGCACGCGCCCCGAGGTGAGCGTCAGCGGGTACTCTTCGTCGGGAATTTCGCCGGGGTGTCCGCCGTCGGCGGGAACGAAGCGGGCCTTCCCGTCCTCGAAGTTGAAGTTCCCCTCGTCGTAGTCATAGAGGTACGGCGTGCCCTCGTGGTCCTCGTCCCAGCAGGGCCACTGGAGGCCGTGCTCTTCGCCAGATTCGAGCCGGTCGTAGGTGACGCCGCCGTAGATGGGCGCAAGCGAGTTGATTTCGTCCATGACCTCCCGCGGGTGGTCGTAGTCCCAGTCGTAGCCCAGCCGACGGGCCAACGCCTGCGTTATCTCCCAGTCTTGGCGGGCCTTGCCCGGCGGCTCGGACGTGGGCCGAACCCGCTGGATGCGGCGCTCCGTATTGGTGAATGTGCCGTGTTTCTCCGGCGAGGTGGCCGCCGGCAGCACCACGTCGGCGTAGTCCGCTGTTTCGGTCATGAAGATGTCCTGTACGACGAGGAACTCCAGGTCTTCCAAGGCCTCGGCGGCGTGCTGGATGTCGGGTTCCGAGAGCGCCGGGTTCTCGCCGACGACGTACATCCCCCGGAGGTTCCCCGCGTGGGCCTCGGCGAGCATCTCCGGCACTTTGAGTCCGGGTTCCTCGGGCGGTCGCTCGCCCCACGCGTCAGCGAACTTTTCGCCGACCTCCTCATCTGCCGGGTTCTGATAGCCCGGCAGGCTTCCCGGAAGCGTTCCCATGTCGCCACCGCCGCCCTGAACGTTGTTCTGGCCGCGGAACGGCGAGAGGCCGGCACCGGGCTTGCCGACCTGCCCGAGGACGAGCGCGAGGTCAGCCATCGCGATGAGATTCTCCGTCCCGTGGCTCTGCTGGGTCATGCCCATCGCCCAGCCGAACACGACGCTGTCGGCTTCGGCGAGCGTCTCGGCCGCCGAAGCAAGCTCCTCTGGCGACACACCTGCCAGCTCCTCGACTTTCTCGGGCGTGAACGCTTGGACTTTCTCTCTGACTTCCTCGAAATTCTTCGTGTTGCGCTCGATGAAGTCCTCGTCGTGGAGGTCGTGTTCGATGATGTACCGGATCAGGCCGTTGAGCCAGGCCACGTCGTATCCGGGGTTGGTCCGGGTGTACTGGTCGGCATGTTCGGCGATGCCGACCTTCCGCGGGTCGAACACGACGAGGTCGGCTCCCTCGCGGACGTTCTGTTTGATCCGCGTGGCGAGCACCGGATGTGACTCCGTCGTGTTGGAGCCGCTGATGAGGTACGCGTCGGCCTCGCCGATGTCCTCGTTGATGCGGTTGGTCATCGCGCCGTAGCCGAGCGTCTGCTGGAGCGCTGCCACCGTCGAGGAGTGACACAGCCGCGCGCAATTGTCGATGTTCTTCGTGCCCAGCACCTGCCGGGCGAACTTCTGGACGAGGTACGCCTCCTCGTTGCTCCCCTTCGATGAGGCCAGACAGCCCAGTGAGTCGATGCCGTGGGCGTCCTGAATCTCGCTAAAGCGCTTAGCCACATAGTCTAGCGCTTCGTCCCAGGTCGTCGGTTCGAGGTCGCCGTCGTCGTTGCGGATGAGCGGCTCCGTGACTCGCTGTTCACTGTTGGCGAACTCGTGGCCGAACTTCCCTTTCACGCAGGTCGAGAAGTTGTTCGCGGGCGCGTCGTCGGGGTCATCAACCGGAACGACGCCGAGCGAGTCGCCGTCCTTGCCCCACATCTCGAACCGGCAACCGACGGCACAGAACCCGCAGGTCGTCTCCTGCTTGTCGATCTTCGAGAGCCGGTAGTCGCTGACCACGCTGGCGATGTCGAACAGTCGACCCTCAGGCATCGTGTTCGCCGCGATGCTCTCGGCGGTGTGTTCGCCGGCGAGGAACGCCTTCTTCCCATAGTCCTTGGCGATGTCGCCGGCTCGTCGCTTGGCCTGCGACGCGAACTTGGCGAGGCCTTTCTTTTCATCGGCTCTCGGGTCACCGGGTTCGAATCCGCGATTCGGGGCGGTGGTGTCATCGATGGTCTCGGCGTCCTCGTGTTCGATGACGGTCCCGATGGAGTTCCGTTGCGTGAACCCCGGCAGCGGGAGCGTCGCCGCGCCGTCGATGCCCTTCTCGGTCAGCGAGCCGGTGGGGCAGACGGTAGCGCAGTGGCCACAGGAGACACACTCCGAGTCGTGCATGGTCTCGGCGTCGGACTGGAAGCCGATGCGAGTGTCCTCACCGTGGCCCTCGACGCGGAGAACGCCCTCGACTTGCACATCGTTGCAGGCGTCGACACACCGGTTACAGAGGATGCACTTGTTGCGGTCGATCTGAATAAACGAGGAGGTGTCGTCGATGGGTTCGTACTGGTCGCGCTCGTCGAAGACGCCGTAGCGGGGGTGGTCGACGCCCTCGCTGATGGCGGCGTCCTGGAGTTCACAGCGGCCGTTGCCATTGCAGGTGGTACACCGTAGGTTATGGTTCGAGAGGACGAGGTCGAGGTTGACGCTGCGGGCCTCCTCGGCATCGGGCGTGTCCGTCGAGACGGAGAGGCCGTCTTCGGCGGGGAACGAACACGACGGGACGAGGCCGTGTTCCTCGGTCTCGACCATACAGGTGCGACACTCGCTGCGTGGGCCGATCTCGTCGCTACAGTCCCCGTCGCGGTCGTAGTAACACAGCGCCGGCACGTCGGCGTCGTCTTCGACGCCCTCGGCACCGGGGTCGACGCTGACGATATCGTCGTCGAGGTCCTGTAGCGCGTCGATAATGGTCGAGCCTGAGGAGACAGTGACTGGCTCGCCGTCGACGGTGAGCGTTGTCGGGCCGTCCGTGTCGGTCCCCACCTCGGGGTCGTTGGCGGTTCCGGTCTCGAACTCGCGGGTGACTGGCGTCTCGGGCTGTGGGTCGTCTAGGTCTGGAACTCGTGGAATCGATCTGTCTGTGCTCATAGTTTCTCCGTACAGGTACCGCTTGGACAATGTCCGTCAGTGTGGGCGCGGAACTCCGGTTCGAACTCGTCGATAGCTGTGGTCACCGGTCGCGGCGCGTGTGCGCCGGTCTGGCAGTTACTCGACTGGCGCATCACCCGGGACAGTTCGCGTATCTTGTCGCTCTCGAACGAGCCGTCGTATATGTCGCGCAGGAGTTCAGCGAGCTGTTTCGTCCCCTCGCGACCAGGGACGCATCGGCCGCTGTTCTCCATCGATGCGAACCGCGCCCGCTTTCCGACCGTCTCGACGGCACATCGGTCGGTGTCGAACAGTTCGACGACGCCGTCGGTTCCGAGGCCCGCCGCCTGGAGCGACTGCGCAGTCGGTGCCATGTCGAGGCTGCGAGTCATACCGCCGAGAACGCCGCCAACACAGGCCATTTTGAACGACCCGTCCATCTCGACCGCCTCACGTACCGCCGCGAGGCTCGCGCTGGACCCGAGTTCGACGGTTGCATTGTTGGCAACGTCGCCAGTGACCGTTACGAGTCGTGTTCCGGGGTCAGCGGCGTCAGCGTCGACGCTGTCTGGCTCGGCGATGGCCCGCTGGACGTGCGCAAACGTCCGCGGCGTGTGGATGACTGTTGGGCGGCCGTATAGCCCTCGTTTGGCCGGTGCTGGCGGCTGGAGCCGCGGTTCGATGCGGTCGGCCCCCTCCAGTGCTTCGAGCGCCGCCGTGGGTTCGCCGGCACGGAACTCGTCCGGGCCGGCCACCAGTTGCGGAACAACTGGCAGGCTGTCGCCGGCTGCGTCGATTGCTTCCCGGAGGTCCGCTTGCAGGTCAATTTGCGACTCGTTGACATAGATGACGGCGTCGCCGGCGTCCACGTGCTCGGCGACTGCTGCAATCCCGTCGAGGACTGCCATCGGTGCGCCAGAGAGAAGCGTGTCGTCGCCCGTCGGGAGGTCGCTGGCGTCGTTGGCGTTACAGACGACCACCGGGTCACCGTCGGTTTCGCTGGCCGTCTCCCACGTCTCGGCGACCGGTTCGTCAGCGGCGGCGTCCCCGCGGCCCCGGCCCAGCAGCCCGGCTGCTGCTGCAGCGTCGGCAGTCTGCCCAGTCGAGACGAACAACCAGTCAGCCGGTTCGAGCGGAGCCACCCAGCCACAGGGGCCCAGTACGTCACGGTGGCCGACCGAGAGCGGTCCGTGCTCCGGGACGGGAAGCGACGCCGTCTTGGGGTCGTGTTCGACGACGGCGTCTGCGTCGGCTGTCGGTACTGTCTCAGCTTCTAGTTCGGCGACGAGGTCACGGACGGTCGCCGGTGAGGGGTTGGCGTAGAACGCTGTCCGCCCGCTACTCGTAGTCATTACCAGCGGCGTGACCGCTGTGATGCCCGTCGGCCCTGTCCTGACCACAGGGACCGAGTCCGCCGCCGCTCGTGCAGCGGAGTAGACCCGGTCCCCACTCTGTGACCGGCCGTCCGTCGACACCCGGACGACGGTCGAATGAGCGAGGGCCGTGGTTTCCCGTGTCATACTCTGTGCGTCGTGCTGAACGATTAAAAACCCCAGCCGAGCGGTCCCGGGACCACCGGTTGCAGTGGAGTCATCTTCCCGCACAATATATCACTTGTCCACATATTGATGGGACAGCGCTGGTCAGACCATTCCGTCGAAACAATGAGGTAGCGGGACGTTACTCCAATCGAAATGATGAATCCACAGTTCGAGGAAGTCAAGACGGAGGCGTCGGCCGCGATAACTGAGGACGACTTGCGCTCAGTGTACACCGGTATTATCCACGAGGACGGCCGCCACGAGTACTACTTCGGTAACGACACCGAAGAAGCAGCCGAACTCCGGGAGGCAGCGGCAATACAGCTCGGGATGTTGCTCCGCGTCCTCGCGGACCGCTCGGACAGCAGCGTCGACGAACTGACGACGCTCGCCGCAGAGCGAGCAGAACAGATGGAGTTGCGGTAGGATACGGAACGGCCGCCCCCGCTAGTCGGTGGTTGCGATAGCTTCGATTTCCACCGCTGCACCTTTCGGGACCGCACCCACGCCGACGGCACTCCGCGCCGGTGGCTCCGATTCGAAAAACTCGCTGTAGGCCTCGTTGAACGCATCGAAGTCGTCGATGTCGTCGAGATAGACGGTTGTCTTGAGTACGTCGTCCAGCGAGAGCCCTTCTGACTCCAGAATCGCCGCGACATTGTGAAGACACTGTCGTGTCTGGTCGGAGACAGGCTCGTCGTCGAGCAGTTCGCCGTCCGTTGTGAGCGGGAGCTGTCCGGCGGTGATGAGGAGGTCGGCGTTCGACGTTGCCTGACTGTACGCTCCGACCGCGGCCGGTGCCTCGTCGGTGCTGATTACATGCTTCATATCCGGCCGTACCTGTCCCCATCGGATAAACCCCTGCCGTGACGGGTCACGCTTGCACAACATTCTCGGGCGCTTACCAGTTGTGTCCAGTCATTGATTGATGACGACAATCGCTATCAGCGCCAGACCGATGCCGGCGACTTTCGTCAACGTCATTGACTCCCCGAACGCGATGACGCCGATGACCGCGGCGGTGATGAAGTACATCCCACCGATGGTGGACACGATTGATGTGGGCCCCACAGTCACGCCGACGAACGTCGACACTACGCCGACAGCCGCCGCGACGCCCGCCGCGCTGGCGAACATCATCCCCCGGTTTGTGACGACGAACGATGCGTCTGAGACGATAACGTATATTCCGGTGACGACCGTCGCAGTGGCGTACGACACGAACGCCGCGGTCTCCGGGTCCATCGTACTCGACGCAACGTTGCCGAACGCGATCCAGAACCCCCAGGCTATCATCGTTCCCAGCCCAAACAGGACGGCGGCGTTCATCGGTTCAGCCTCCGGATGAGTTGGTCCCCACTCCCTCTAAGTGCCCTGGGCGAACAGCGACATCTATGCTCGTGCAATCGACGCATTGATCCGATCGTACGGGAGGCGGTGACTTGAGTCCAGTGTGCGTTCGCCGCGTGATTTTTATATTGACTCCGACAAACGTATGTCAATGGCTAACGTCCCAGAAGACTCGTCGGACCGGACACTGGAGGACGTGTTCTACCCGGCTGACAGAGTTCCGTTCATCGAGTGGGACGAGCTATCTGGCGCAAAACCGACGGTCGTCCTGACCGGTGTGGTCGCGCTGCTGGCGTTCGTGACCGGTCTTTCGAACCTCAGCCAGGCGTCGATTGCACTCACTGGCCCACTGACCGCAGTCGTCGATATTCCGCTACTTTTCGTCAGGTTTGGTGGGGTGTTGTTCGCGTTCATCCTCGGCATTGTGACGGTTGGACTCCAGCGGCGCAAACAGCTTGCCTGGCGCGTGGCGGCCGTCGTGCTTCTCGGTCTGGTACTGCTACCGCTTGCCACGTTTCAGCCAACAGATATCCCGTTGTTGTTGCTAACGCTGGTCACGTACCCACTGCTGGTCCGGAACCGTCACCGATTCGATCAGTCTCTTGACCTCTCGCCGATTCAGATCGCATCGCTGTCGGCGATTTTCGGCGTCGTTCTCTACGGGACTGTGGGTGCCTACGGGCTTCGAGGTCAATTCCTCGAACTCGACAGTTGGGGCGACGCCGTATACTACGTCGTCGTCACAATCGCAACAGTCGGCTACGGCGATATCACACCCGTGACGGCGGAAGCACGGTGGTTCTCGCTCTCTATCATCCTGTTCGGAACCGGCGCGTTCACCGTCGCCGTGGGCGCGCTCATCGGCCCTGCTATCGAATCCAGAATGGCGACAGCGTTCGGAGTCATGACAGCATCAGAACTCACACTCCTTGAGGACCACGTCGTGGTTCTCGGGTACGGAGACGTTACGGCATCGCTGCTTGAGGAACTTGGCGACGAGACGGAGGTTGTGGTCGTTACACCCGACGAGGAGACGGTCGCGTCGCTACAAGGAGAGGGGGTGAATCTGCTCACCGGTGATCCCACCGATGAGGATGTCCTCAGGGACGCACGCGTCGGGGCCGCAAGCGGCGTTGTCGTAGGGAGTAACGACGACGCCCGCGACGTGCTGGCTGTCATCGCGACGAAAAACGTCAATCCGGACATCCGCACAGTCGCAGCAGCGACTGCCGAGAAACACGTCGAGAAGTTCCGCGCGGTCGGGGCGGACGAAGTTATCAACCCCCGGTCGATTGGCGGGCGGCTTCTGGGACAGTCGGTGCTGGGCCGTGAGTCGAGCGAACCACTGCTGGACGGAATCGTCGCGGACGACGAGGGGAGTGGAGACACCCCCGAGTAACGGTCCCGACGCTCGCCAGCGACGGTGTCGACCGCCTTGCATCACACTGTGGGATACTAATATATGTATACGATACTGAATATCGATGTATGGCCACCTCGGACGCCAGTGGCATTTCGGAGATCGTTGGCCAGCTACTGGTGCCACTGTGTGCTGCGTCCGGGGCGCTCGTGCTCGCGGGGTTCTTCTTTCCGACGCTTGTCGGCGAAGCCGTGACCGGTCCGGCGTGGCTGACTATCGCCCTCGTGTTTTTCAGCTCGGGACTCTGTTATATAGCGCTCCTTCCATACTCCGAAGACGCAACCAGGCCGGCCGCGGCCGATGTCCTGCTCCGCGTCCGTCGGACCAATGTCAGGCGGGCCGTCCGGGAGTTCCTTACACAGCACGAGCCAGCTATCCTCACGTTCCCCGTGCTCGTGTTCGCCGCGTTCTTCGGGCTCCAGATCGCATTCCCCGCACGGACGACGGGTGCTGTTGACGCCGCCGCTGCCACAGTCCTTCGCGGCGGCGGTCCACTGTTTCTCGCTGCCGTCTTCCTCTCCGTCTGTTACTGTCTGTTCCTACTGGTTGGGCCCTGGGGAGACATCAAATTGGGCGGTCCGGACACGGAACCCAGTTACACCTATCCGACGTACTTTACGCTCGTGTTTACCGCTGGCATCGCAGCTGGACTGGTCTTCTGGGGTCCTACCGAGGCCCTGTTTCACTACGACCAGCCACCGCCGTACGTCGGGGCAGCCGCCGGGTCGCCGGGCGCGGTCAACGGTGCGCTTGTGTACACCCTCTTTCACTGGGGCGTCTCGGCCTGGAGCGCCTACGCCGTCATCGGCGTCCCGATAGCGTACTTCGCGTTCACGCGGGACGCACCACTCCGGGTTTCGACGGTGCTGGCACCGATTCTCGGTGTCGATGAACTTGACTCGGCCTGGGCTACACTGGTCGATACGCTGGCCGTCTTTGCCACTATCGGCGGCATCGCCACCTCGGTCGCACTCGTGAGCGAGCAGTTCCTCGCCGGAATCAATTACCAGTGGGACGTGGCAGCCGGTGAGGTCGGGCCGGTCCTGTTCGTCGGCGGCCTGACGCTGATATTCGTTGTCTCCAGTGCGACTGGAATCCACCGTGGCATCCGTCGCATCGCCGGTCTCAATATCGTCCTGTTCGGCCTGTTCGCGCTTCTCATCGCTGCCGTCGGTCCACGGTCGTTCATTCTCCAGCGAGGAACGCAGGCACTTGGGACCTACGTGGTGGAGTTCGTTCCGTTGAGTCTTCACACGGGCGGGCAGTGGGTCGCGGCGTGGACCGTCTGGAACTGGTCGTGGTGGTTTTCCTGGGCACCCTTCGCGGGGCTGTTCATCGCCGCACTCTCCCGCGGCCGCCGGGTCAGAACTGTCGTGTTCACGAGTGTCGTCGCAACCTCGGCGGCGACGATGGTCTGGTTCCTGCTGCTCGGTGGCACGTCACTGTTCATCCAGCAGACAGGGCAGGCCGATATCCTTGCCGCGATCGCACAGCGTGGTGGTTCGGAAGCCGTCGCCGGGTTCCCGCTGTTCGCGTCGCTGCCGCTTGGACAGCTCCTGATGTTCCTGTTTCTCGCGCTCATCATCGTGTTCATGGCCACATCGGCGGATACCTCGACGCTCGTCGTCTCGGTTCTGGCGACCCGACGGGGGATGGCACCGTCGGCGACGCATATCGTCTTCTGGGGCGTTTTTCAGGGAGCGGTCGCTGTCTCGGTGTTGCTTCTTGGAGGCGCTGAGACGCTACAGGCTCTGGCCGTCCTGACTGGCGGCCCGTTCGCCGTGATCTCACTCGTGGCGGTCGGCGGGCTAACCGTGACATGGTACCGGGACGAGCAGGGCCACACGTCCCTCCTCAGACGCGCCGTCAGGAAATTGCCGACCGTTCAGACACACCACGACGTCGACCCACCCGAAAAGAAGTAGATTGCGCCGGCGATGCGGTTTCAGGCCTTCGCGACCTCGGTACAGAAGTTTTCGACGATCTGCTTCCCGGCGTCAGTGAGGATGCTTTCCGGGTGGAACTGGACGCCGATGTGCGGTTTCTCGGCGTGCTGGACGCCCATCACGGTCCCCTGCTCGTCGTTGGTGTAGGCCGTTTCCGAAAGCGTGTCTGGGAGTTCCGATGCCTCGACGGCCAACGAGTGATACCGCCCGACCTCGAACGGGTCGTCGACGTCGTCGTATAGCCTCGTTCCATCGTGGCGAACCTCCGAGGGTTTCCCGTGGACCACGCTCGGTGCGTGGCCGACAGGGGTCCCGTGGGCCGCACAGAGCGCCTGGTGGCCCAGACAGACGCCAAGCGCCGGGTACGCCGTCTCGGCGAACACGTCGATGGACACGCCGGCCTCCGCTGGCGTCCCGGGCCCCGGCGAGACGACGATGCCGTCCGGGTCGAGTTCGTGGATGCCCTCAACGTCGATAGCGTCGTTCCGGCGGACGGTGACATCGTCGAACTCGCCGACGTACTGGACTAGGTTGTATGCGAAGGAGTCGTAGTTGTCGATGATGAGTATCATCGCATCCCCTCCATCGGTTCAGTCCCGGATTCGACCGCGAACGACCCCTGCTCGCCGAGCGCCTCGTCGACGGCCGTGACGAGCGCCCGAGCCTTGTCCAGTGTCTCCCGGTACTCCGCTGCCGGAACGGAATCGTGCACGATGCCACTCCCGACGCGGAGACGGTACTCGCCGTCGTAGTGAACCAGCGTTCTGATGGTGATGTTCAGCGTTGCTCGGTCGTCGAAGCCGAACATCCCGATACTGCCGGTGTAGGGCCCCCGTCGGGTCCGCTCCACCTCGTCGATAATCTCCATCGTCCGCGGTTTCGGCGCGCCGGTGATGGTTCCGCCGGGGAACACCGCAGCGACCGCGTCGGCAATGCTCACGTCGTCGCGTAACTCCCCTTCAATGAGAGACACGAGGTGCATCACCTCGGAATACCGGTCGACGCGGCGGTACTCGGCGACATCGACGGATCCATACTCGCTGACCTTGCCGAGGTCATTGCGTTCGAGGTCGACCAGCATTGCGTGTTCGGCCCGCTCCTTCTCGTCGCTGCAGAGGTCTGTCTCAAGCTCCTCGTCTTCGGACGGCGTCGCGCCGCGCGGCCGCGTCCCGGCAATCGGCTCGGTGAGTAACTGGTCGCCGTCAACGTCCAGCAACAGCTCCGGGCTGGCGCTGACGAGGTCGACGCCGGGGAACTCAAGTAGGGCTGAGTACGGGGCCGGGTTCACCCGGCGGACGGCATCGAAGGTGTCGACCGGGTGGACGGCCGCCGGGGCGGTCAGCCGGTGTGACACGTTCGTCTGGAACGTGTCGCCGTCCCTGACGTACTGCTTTATTTGCCGGACGCGGTCGGCGAACGCTGCTTCGCCGCACTCGCTCTCGAACGTGGCCTGACTCGCAGCGGTTGGCTGGAACTGGACGTGTTTCTCACCGTGGATGGCGTCCTCGGCCAGTTCGCGGGCCATTGTACGGCCACGCTCGTACGCCGCCTCGGGCGACCCGTTGACGATGGGACAGGCCGTTACGTGCATCTCGACGTCTCCATCGTGTGGCTCCTCCCACGCGGCGACGCAGTCGAACACGCCAAACTGGAGCCGTGGGAGGCCATCCGAAACGGTCGTCTCTGGGATGTCTTCCAGTTCCCGTGCTACGTCGTATGAAAGCCAGCCGAACGCGCCACACGGGTATGGAACCGTACAGTCGCCCCGCTTCAGGTGTTCACGGTCGAGTAGGTCGTCGATAGCTTCGATACTCGGACTTCCGCCAGCCTGTGCAGGTATCGCTCCCGCAGAAACCTCGATTTGTTCGATTGGCTCGATGCCGAAGTACCCCCAGCCAGACTGCCCACCGGTCGTCTCGAGATAGAAGCTGTCTGTGTTCCCGTCGCGGGCGCGGCGATACGCCTCGAACGGGTCAGCGACGGTGACGCGCGCCTCGACCGGCACGCGGGCGCCGTCCGCTGCCGCCCTCGCGGTTTCGATGAACGATTCTCTGTCGGTGCTGAATCGGATCTCAGTCATAGTGCAGTTGCTCCTGAACGAGAGGGATTGCCTCCCGGTGTGGTTGTGTAGGTCAAGCATGGGTCAGGACAAAAACCTTCGGTACTTCGGCACACTGCCGGAAATACTGTCGAACTGTCGACCGATCGCAGTTGCACACTGGACGAATAGCCGGTATCATTTCAAAGTCTGGACTATTCCGCATCACCCACTATGCCGGCGGGGCTTGAGGGAGACACCGAACGCTTGGCCAACCCCAGCAGTTGACCGTGCAGCAGTCTGCTCACCCTGGACATCTAACTAGGGACTTCGGGGCCGACAGCAAACCTAGCAACAATGACTACAGTAATCGACGGGAACGAAATCGGCGACCAGATCACGGAGGGCGTCGCGGCGTGTACGGACACGCTCGTCAGCGAGGGTGTCACACCGGGGCTGGCGACAGTCTTGATGAGCGATGACGGCGCGAGTGAAACGTACGTCTCGATGAAACAGCGGGCCTGTGATGAAATCGGCATCGAGGGGTTCCATCACGAACTCAGCGCGGACGAACCGGCCGAGACGCTATTCTCGACCATTGACGAACTGAACGCGGACCCGGCCGTCCACGGCATCCTCGTCCAGATGCCGGTCCCCGACCACGTGCCCAAGCGCGACGTGCTGGAACGCATCGACCCGATGAAAGACGTCGACGGGTTCCATCCGGAAAACGTCGGCCGACTCGTTGCGGGGAACGCCCGATACAAACCTTGCACGCCCCACGGAATACAGAAAATACTGGCAAAAACGGGTGTTGAGACGGAGGGGAAAGACGCCGTCGTTGTCGGCCGCTCGGACATCGTCGGCAAGCCGATGGCGAACCTGCTCATCCAGTATGGGCCGGGCGGGAACGCGACAACGACCGTGTGCCACTCCCGAACTGACGACCTTGCGGAAAAGACTCGCAACGCGGATATCGTGATCGCCGCCGCTGGGGTTCCGGAAATGATAGACCGATCGATGCTCTCGGCGGGCACAACTGTCATCGACGTGGGTATTAATCGCGTTGATGCTGACACGGAGAAGGGGTACGAACTCGTCGGGGACGTGGACTTCGAGAGCGCCAAAGTGAAAGCGGACGCCATCACGCCGGTTCCCGGCGGTGTCGGACCGCTCACCATTGCGATGCTGATGTACAACACTGTGAAAGCGGCTAGCCTGCAGTCCGGCGTCGATATTACACTTCCGTAGGGTGGGACTGCTGCCCGTTCGCAGGACTACCCGCCTGGGCTGTTACACCGTTTCGACCGCACCACATTCCGGGCACGTAATCAGGAGCTCACCTGCTGGGTCCTGCCCTCCCTCTATGACGTTGTGACCGCTGGCACACTGTTCGTGCATATACACTTCGTGGCTGTCGTGCTCACGCAACCAGATGTGGCCTTCTTCCGGTGCTGAAACGATGCCGTGACAGAAGTAACACTCGCCGTTCATACAGAATCGATGACAGGCCAGTATCAAATAGCTAGCTTTCAGTGTTCAGTTCTGCCTGTTTTCAATTCTACAGCGTCAGCGAGAACACAACATATAGCCGAAAAGACAACTGTTGTTTCAAAACTAAGATGCTGCGGCCCAATCATCAGATATGGACTACTGTTACACGGGCGACACACACGAGAACCTGTTCGCAGCGTACCGGGCTGACGAAGCCCCGTTTCCAACCCAAACACAGATGGAGTTCCCGCGGCGAGAACACCGAAGGCCGGAAATCGATATCCTCAAACGACTGTTCTTCCCGACCTGCTGGAACGCTGCTGAACTGGTCCGGGACGAACTCGCCGTTCTGGACCGTCTTGATACCCTGGGAGGTCTCTTCTTTGCTGGTATCAGACCATACTCCGGATCGGACCCTGCTGAGACAGTCGACGCCGTCATCGATCAGCTCCCGGCGGTTCGCACACGACTCAAAAAGGACGTGGAGGCCGCGTTCAAAGGTGACCCAGCGGCGAAGACGTACATGGAGATAATCCGGTCCTATCCGGGGTTCATGGCAATACTGGTTCAGCGAGTGGCCCACACTCTCTACGAGGCTGGGGCCTCCGAGTACGCCCGAGAACTCACCGAATACGCTAAGACAGAGACCGGAATCGACATTCACCCTGGCGCTGAAATCGGCGACCACTTTTTTATCGACCACGGAACCGGTGTCGTCATCGGTGAAACCACCACTGTCGGGGAATGGGTTCGCCTCTATCAGGACGTGACGCTTGGCGCGCTTCACTTCGAGGCCGACGAGAGCGACGAACACAGATTAAAAAAGGGATACAAACGACACCCGGATATCGGCGACCACGTCGTTATCGGCGCGGGGACGAAAGTTCTGGGCGCTATCAGCGTCGGCGACCACGTCAGCATCGGGGCGAACTCCTGGGTCACCGACGACGTTCCGGACGACACGAAAGTGTACGTCACAGACCACCCGACTCAGGAACGGAAACGAACCAAGTAAACTACAACTGATATCACGCGGTGTCTGAAACTGCACAGCGACTACGAATCGGCTGGACGTATGGTTCTGATATGCGTACCGGCCCATGGACCACTCATCCGCTGTTGTCAGTCCAGTCGCGAGACGTATTTTTGATCTTATAGATTAGAATAACAACTGTACCAGCATTAGCGTCTGTTGCAATCGCTACCGCCGACCCCCTCTAGTCATCTCCGGGAACGAACTCGGCGACTCCGCTCAGGTTTCGTGACCAGACGCCCTCACCACGGTCGAGTCCGTCGTTCCACTTCCCCACAACGGTCGAGACTGCGAGGTCGCCAGTGACGTTGTTCATCGTCGCAATCCGTCCGAGGATCGGGTCGACGCCGGCGACGAACCCAACGACTTCCAGTGGGAGACCGACCTGTGTGAGAATCACAGTGAGCATGACGATGCCCGCTCCCGGAACGCCAGCGGTTCCGATGCTGATGAGAACTGCAACAATCAAGACGAAGACCTGTTCAGTAAGTACCAGTGGCTGTCCGACGACGTTCGCGGCGAACATCACGGTGATTGCCTGCCGGATGGCGGCCCCGTCCATGTTCGCCGTTGCACCGACTGGAAGCGTGAAGGAATACACCCGCTCGGCGATCTGCAGGTCCTCGTCCGCATTACGCATCGTGACAGGGAGCGTTCCGCTCGACGACCGAGTCGCGAACGCGGTCACCATCGCGTCTCTCGCCCCGCTAAGGAACGCAATCGGGGAGACATCGGCAACCACGCCCATCAGAAAAACGAGATAGGTGAAGCCAATATGAATGACGATTGCGATAGTGACTGCCAATACGAGTTCGCCCAGCGAGGAGAACAGGCCGACGCCTTCCGTGCCGATCCCGGACGCCATCAGCGCGAATACGCCGAGTACACCGAATTCGAGGACCCCTCGAACGATGACGAACATCGCCTCAGCACCCACTTCGAAGGCCTCGAACACTGAATCGACACTCTCTGCGAGCTCGTCTTGCTGTGAGCGGACGTATGTCAGCGCGATTCCGAACACGATGACGAAAAAGACCGTTGCTAGCAGATTCCCCTCTGCGAGCGCCGCGACGGGATTGTTCGGCACGATACCGAGAACAACATCCAGCAACGACGGCGGCGCTTGGGATTGTGCTTCACCACCACCGAATTCGAGCCCACGGCCCGGCTGAAGCACGTTTGCAACCACGAGGCCAATGATGCCTGCGAGGGTCGTCGTCAGAGCGTAGAGACCGACGGTCGCACCGCCGATTTTCCCAAGCTTTGCGGGAGAGAGTTGCCGAATACCGGTCAGCAGCGTGAAGACGATAATCGGGATGACCAGCATATTGAGCAGTCGAAGGAAGAGGTCGCCCACTGGTCTGACTATAGCCATCTGCTCCCCGAACACGATACCGGCACCTGCGCCCAGTACGAAGGCGACAAAGATACGCCAAATAAGTGGGATGGATCGATACCGGCTCCATAGGGTGCGAATGGGTTGTATCATATTACACAGCAACGGGCGGTCTTATAAAAACCCGTTAGCCCTGCCAGTATGTGCAAGCAGCTATGATGCGGTTTTCTCTTACAAGATTCCGCTTTCAGACTGGTCTATCGACAAATAGC
Source organism: Haloarcula sp. H-GB4 (assembly GCF_030848575.1). Lineage (NCBI taxonomy): Archaea > Methanobacteriati > Methanobacteriota > Halobacteria > Halobacteriales > Haloarculaceae > Haloarcula > Haloarcula sp. H-GB4. Next base: position 294,482 of record NZ_JAVDDX010000003.1, read on the forward strand.
AAGCACTTCCGCTGATAATCTGAAAAGACAGTACAATAGCGGTTGTAATTCGTTTGTTTTCAGAAGCTTGACGCCGTTATCACTCCTGTCTGACGGTCATTCTTACCGTTTCCCGCTTCGTTGTCGATTTTCTTGAATCCGGCAGGGTGGCGCAGCCAGTGACGGTCTGCGGACTCTATCTCCAGTCAGTCGGCCGGTGGACTGGTTTTCGGTTCGACAACCCGACGCAACTCTGCTCGTAACGCTGTCCACTTCGCTGCGATGAACCCCAGCAGGATGCACCCGAACCCACCGACGGTGGCGAGCGTGACCTGCTGATCGAGCACGAGCCAGCCGGCGAGCGCGGCGAACAGGGGAATGACGTACTCGATGAAACTCATCTCGATCGGACCTAGCTGGTCAAGTAACCGGAAGTACAGCAGGAAACCGCCGATGCCGGCGACGACAGCCAAATACAACAGCGCCGCAACCGCAGACAGTGTCCACGATGCGTCCGAAAACGACTGTCCGGGAAGTACGAGTACGGTGATATGGAGGACAGCGGCTCCGATAGCCATCAACCATGCCTGCGTGGCCAGAAACGATATCGACGGGCTGGTGTCGTGCGTCACGACGGCTGGGATGGCAAACGCCAGCGCTGCCGCAAACACGAGCCCGATTCCAATAGTACTGCTGATGAGATTCGCTGGGTCAGGATCAGCAATGACGACAACACCGGCGAACCCGAGTACTACGCCGACGCCAGTATTCGCGGTGAACGTGTCATCGCTGGATGCGAGTTTCGTGAGCGCGGGCGTCACGACGGGAACGAGACCGAGCAGGACGGCGGCGACGGCTCCGGTGACGTACTGTTGCCCGGTGAACAGGAATACGTGATGCACGCCAATCATAAGTGTCCCACCAGCGAGGACATACACGTAGTCATCGCGGGTCTGTGGCCGTTCTAGTGAACCTGTGATGGCCAACGCGGCAAACAGGAGGACGGAGGCGATGTCAAAGCGGACGGCAGCGAACGGTACCGGCGGCAGGTCGGCGAGGCCGACATCTGTCGCCATGAATGCAGTACCCCAGATTGCAGCCAGGAGGAGAAAGCAACCTGTCGTTCGATAGCGACTCATTCAGTTGTCGATCACCGCCCGACGCTAAAAGGGCCGTCGAATCCGGTTACAAATTGCTAGACGTTGCCACTGCGCCAGCGACCACCTGACGTGGTGCCGATGATCGGGCTGCATTTGTCCGTGTAATCCACGGTCGGGATCAGTACGCCAGTGAGTAACGTCGATAGCGATCCAGTTCCCACATTGAAAGCCAGGCCTTCCTAAGAACAGATATTTGGATATACTCTATGCTATATGGACTAGCATATTAGGTCTATGAGAACATATATTGCAAAAGCTAGTGAGGAAGAGACGCATTTGAGCGTATATATCTCCATCAGTTGGTATTGGGCTACACTATTAGAATGAGGTCCGTACCTCTCTTATATCCGCACTTTCGATGATTGTATCTGCTGCGTCTATCGCTGTTTCAGGAACGCGTTCATCCGGGTCGAACAACACCGCGGTATCTGCCTCGACGAACGCCTCCGTATCAGTGTGCGAGTCGCCGATATAGGTGATTGACGTGGGATTCTGCTTGCTTCGAACTTCTCTCAGTAATTCTCCTTTCTCGTCGGGCCCGACACCGACATCGATACCCGAAATCCGGCCATCCTCGAACTGAAGCCAGTTCCCCCGAACAAACGCCGGCTCGTACGGCTCGAACTGCGTCGCGAGGTTTGCGACGCCGGCACTGAGGATACCGAATTGGATATTCGTTTGCTGCAGGTGTTTGAGGAGGTCGACAGCACCTGTTTTCGGTTTGACGGATCGGGTCGCACGAGTGATATCTGACCTAGTGATATCGTTCGCACGCCACACGTCGACCGCTCCTCGACACCACTCTTCAAACGTAATCTGCCCGGCCTCGAACCGGTTCGTCAGCGCCTCGGCTTCCGGTGTTGTTCCGTAGAGGGTGTGCAACAGCTCGAACCCGCCGCGCTGTCGAGTGAGCGTCCCGTCGAGGTCGAACACTACCAGATGCGACATACTACCGCTCTGCAACAACTTCTATCTCAACGTCGATATCCACTGGCAATTTAACGACTTCAACAGCACTGCGTGCAGGATAGGGGGATGACATGAGTTCACCGTACACCTCGTTCACCTCGTCATAGTACCGCATATCCTTCACGAACACCGTCGACTTCACCACATCGTCGAGCGAAGCGCCACCGGCCTGCAGTACGGCAGCGACGTTCTGGAGTGTGCGCCGAGTCTGTTCACCGGCCGTGCCTTGGATTACCTCGCCGGTGTCCGGATCGACCGGGCCCTGTCCGGAAACGTAAATACGGTCACCGCTTGCGATTCCCTGTGAGAACGGGCCGATACTATCAGGTGCGTCGTCAGTTGTTAGTTCTTCCATGGGTGTTAGTTGGCTGTCGGCTGGTCGTCCGCGTCGTAGACTTCGTTGATGAACGATGTCGGCAGGCTCGTCGTTAATCCGCCGTCAAGCACCAGATTCTCACCGGTCAGGAAACTCGACATTTCGGAGGCAAGGAACAGCGTCGTATCAGCGACTTCCTGCGGTGTGCCGAACCGACCGAGTGGATACTGGTCGAGCCAGCGCTCCCGTGCGCTCGTCTCTCCGGTTCGTTCCTCCGTGTTTTCCATCTCTGCCCGCCTATTTGCTGTTTCGATGGTCGCCGCGGAAATAACGTTCGAGCGGATTCCGTGCTGGCCGTAATGGGCGGCGATGTTTCGGGAGAGCGCCAGAAGCCCACTTTTCGCCTCGGAGTAGCCGGAGAGACCGATACCGAACAGGCCGTTGACCGAGCCCATGTGGATTATCGACCCGCCGCCAGCGGCGACCATCGCTGGCAGTACCTCTTTGCTCAGGAGGAATTGGCTCTTCAGGTTCAACTCGACCATCGACTCGAAGGTCTCCTCGTCACACCGGTGCAACAGATTGGCGGATTCGTCTGCTCCACCAGCGTTGTTTACAAGTACCCGGATGTCCCCAAATTCTTCGATGGCCGTGTCGACAAGGTCCCGTACTGCATTCCGGTCTGTGACGTCACACTCGACCGGAACAACGCGACCCTCGTGTGTCTCGGTTAGCTCCGTCGCAACCGCTTCCACATCCTCGTAGGTGCGCGAGCAGACGACGACGTCGCCACCCGCTTCGGCGAACCGGGCCGCGATCTCGCGCCCGATACCCCGTGACGCGCCAGTCACAATGGCGGGCCGGTCCGCTAGTGATAGCTCTACCATGACAGGGTCACCCACGTAAGCTGCCCTCTTGAAAGTTGCTCTTGGCCGCTCATGTGATTCGATACTCCTCAATGGCAGCCATATCCACAGTGATACCGAGGCCGGGACCCTCCGGAGCCGGAAGACAGCCGTGGCTGACTTCGAACTGTGTCTCGATGATGTCTGCCTCCCAGCCGTAATACGTCGAATCCGGTGGCAACGAAAAGCCTGGGATGCCGGTGAACGCGTGGAGGATCGCCGCAGTCCGAATTCCGAGGTCGAATGCACAGTGGTGGGTAAAGGGAACCCCGGCATCTTCGAGGATAGCGGCCTGCTGTCGAATCCCACTGATGCCGCCAGCTGGGGTCAAGTCGATAACGCCGACATCCATCGCGCCAGCCTCCACGAGCGACTGCAGATTGTGGGAGATATAGGTGTCCTCGTTCGGTGCGATTGGCTGGCGGAGTCGTTGCCGGAGCCGAGCTAGCGACGTGTGTGAATCGACTCGAATCGGCTGTTCCATGTACTGTAAGTAGATACCTGCATCTTCGAGCATCGCACCGACCCGAACTGCTTGGTCGAGCGTCCAGCCCTGATTCGGGTCGAGTCGAAACTCCAGTTGCCCGTCGACCTCATCGTGCATCGCTTTGATCCGCTCGACGTCCTGTCGCCAGTCCCGCCCAGCCTTTGTTTTGAGGACAGTGAAGCCAGCTTCAAGCGCTTCTCGCGCCTTGAGACGAGACTCCTCGGGCGAGAGAATACCGAGGCAGAAGGCGACAGGGACGTCAGCGGGTGCAGTACTATTGCCATCGACGCTTTGCCGGTGTTGCTGAGCACCCTGTGTCGGTGCTGTCCACCCACCGAGAAGCTCGTACACAGGTCTCTCGAGGGCTTTGCCGACGATGTCCCAGCAGGCTGTTTCGACAGCGGCAAAGAACATATCGACGTTCGTGTACTCAACGAACACCTGCCGGCGGAGCCGCTCGGTTTCGAACGGCGACTGGCCCTCAATCATCGGTCCAACACCGTCTTCAATAATCGACTCGGTGGCCTCTGGTGACAGGAAGACACGCATCTCGCCCCAGCCGCTGATCCCCTCATCCGTGTCGACACGGACGAGGACGCGTTCCATCGAGTGTAGTTTCCCGTGGTTGGTCACGTACGGCCCGATTCCGAGGTGCTCATCCAAGTCGGCCAACGGTACATCTACAGTTACCGCTGACACGCCGGTTATCTCCATGCACCCCTGTCGTTCGGGAACCGATATCAAAGTACCGCTTCCCCCTCTCAGGTCACTGTCTCGATGGCGCTTTCGACCCACTCCAGTGACTGCTCCGGGAGCAGTCCGTAGTTATAGAACGAGAGCCGCGGCACTCCCTTCGAGTCGAGGGTTTCCACGATATCGACCACGGTAGCCTCGTCGTCGATGGCTGGATGGCCCGGTAAGAGGCCGACGTGGAGTGGCACGTCATCGATCACGGTCTCAACGGCGTTGTACGCATCTATGACTGCTTCAGTTGACGACTCGTAGGCTGGCAGACAGTAGTAATCGACGTGGTTCGAGAGCGCTTGCAGGTCGGCTCCGACGATCCACTCGCGGCCGGGTTCCGGTGCGCCGACGTAGTAGCTAAGCGGTGTCGCTCCCGCGGCGTCAGCCAGCGTAGCGTACAGTGACACCAGCGTCTGTTCGCGGACATCAACGTACGCGGCGACAGTACTGTGGTCTGCAAGCCACTCCTCAGGTGAGCGGCCGTGTGATACGTCGCCAGCGACGATATCGTCCAGCGCGCTGGCCACCGTCTCGCGTGCCCGTTCAGTATCGACACCCGCAGCCGTCGCATTTTCTTGACAGTGTGGGCAGAAACACACTCCGAGCAGGAACTCTCCGAGCACGCCCAACTGCGCGTGGATCTTCTGGTGGTGCCAGCCGAACCCCGTCCCGTAGAAGTAATCGAATGTTTCCAGTTCGATACGGGCAAACTCATCGCGGGACGCCAGATCCGAGACCAGTGCCGAGAGATACGTCTGGACCGCGGGCTGGGACGGACACAGGCCAAAGATCAGGTCGTCACCGTGTGCAGATTCCAGCGTGTACTCGGGGTTGGCCATCCCGATCCGAGAGTTGTGGCAGCCGACTGTCCAGGAATTGAGTGAAAGCTCTGACAGGCCGGCGGCGATGTCCGCGACCCAGTCCCCGTCCATCTGTTCATACGGAACCGGTTCGAGGTC